>CALWJQ010000032.1 GCA_944381055.1 uncultured Clostridia bacterium
ACCAATATCCATGAAGAGCTTTTGAAAAGCGTATCCTGCAAAGCGGCCGTCAAAGCGGGGAAGAGCAGCGACCCTGCCGAACTTCAGCGCCTGGCGGAGCAGGTCCTGTCCATGCCCGACGTGCGCAACTGCCCCCATGGCCGCCCTGTGGCCATTTATCTGTCGCGCCGCGAACTGGAAAAGCGCTTTAAGAGGATTGTATGAGCAGCCGTATCGTAGTTGTCGCCGGACCGACAGCGTCCGGAAAAACCGAACTTTCGCTCGCGCTCGCCGAGAGGTTCCGCGGTGAAATCGTCTCGGCCGATTCCATGCAGCTTTACCGCGGCATGGATATTGGCACGGCCAAGCCGACGCTTGAAGAACGCCGCGGCATCCCGCACCATATGCTCGATGTGGCGGATCCGGGCGACGACTGGTCGGTGTCGCGCTATGAACAGCAGGCGTCGCTATGCGTAAACGATATTCTGCGCCGGGGCCGGCTTCCCATTTTGTGCGGCGGTACGGGGCTTTATATCAACGCCGTCATCTCGGGCGCGGGATTCCAGGCCAGCGGCGCAGACAGCGGCGTCCGCGCCGCCCTTGAAAAGCAGTGGGATGAACAGGGGGCCGAAGCCATGCGTGCACGCCTGCGCGCTGCCGACCCTGAAAGCGCTGCACGCTTGCACCCCCACGACCGCCGCCGCATTATCCGCGCGCTGGAGGTTTATGAACTGACCGGCGAGACCATTTCGCAGCACAACCGGCGTACGCGTGAACGCCCTCCGCGTTATGACGCTGTGATGATCGGCCTTCAAACCGATCCGCGCAGCCTGCTTTACCAACGCATCGACCGCCGCGTCGGGCAGATGGTCGAACGCGGGCTGGTGCAGGAAGCGTACGTGCTGTGGCAGCGCGGCGCCCTGAAAGGGACGGCCGCCCAGGCCATCGGATATAAAGAACTCGTCGAGCATTTTGAAGGGCGCAAAACGCTGGATCAGGCGCTGGATGACGTCCGGCAGAAATCGCGCAACTATGCCAAGCGGCAGCTGACATGGTTCCGGGCAGATGACAGAATCCATTGGATCGTGTATAATACGGTCGATGCAGCGGAGCAGGTAACAGAAAAAGCGACAGTTTTCTTGCGGCAGGCCGGGTTACAATAACAGTATCATTCTTGTAAAAAGGGGATACGATCATGGAAAGCAAACTCGCGCTGCAAGACACTTTTTTAAACGAGGCGCGCAAACAGAAAACGCCGGTTACGGTCTTTATGACCAACGGATTTCAACAGCGGGGGACGGTGGCCGCTTTTGACGGCTACACGATTTTGATGCACAACGAAGGCAAGCAGTACTTCGTTTATAAACATGCCGTTTCAACCATTGTCCCGCAGAAAAACATTCAGATACCACAGGAGTAAAGGGGCACAGCGCCAGGGGCGCGAAGGATATGAACAAAAAAGCCTGGGGCGGCAAAATCGCAGCGTTTATACTGGGACTCGGCTGCATCGTCTACATAGGCGCCCGTATGGTGAGCGGGCTGGGCGACCGGATACAGACCATTGAAGCCGCCCTGGTTTCGGTAGAGGACAAGTTTTCGGCAAGCGGCGTTTTTATCCGCGACGAACAGCCTGTTTATGGGGACTCGTCCAAAACAGTAGAATACTCGGTTGCCAACGGCGAAAAGGTGTCAAACGGCCAAAGCGTTGCGATGTTTTTCAGCGACACCGCGTCGCTGACCGCTTACCATGAAATGCTGGCCGTTGAAGACGAAATAGAAAGCCTGCAATACGCATACACCCACCTGTCAGGCGGCGCAGACGGGGCCAAGCTGGATTCGCTCATCACCATCAGCATGCTCAGCGTCACAAAGCAGCTGGAACAGGGCAGCGTCCAGTCGGCGGCCAGCGACTATGCCGACCTTTTACAGCTCGTCCTGCGCCGCGACGGCGAACGCATCACCAACAGCGAGTACACGGCGCAGCTGTCGGCGCTCGAAAGCGAACGGGCATCCTGGCAGCAGCAGGCCGGCAGCGGCGCGACTGTCGCGGCCGCGCCGGCAGCCGGATACTTTGTCCGGTACTATGACGGCCTTAGCGAAGCCCTAGACCCCGATAACCTTGACTCCCTGACCGTCGATGAGGTTGAAGCAGTGCTTGAAAACGAAGAAACCCATACACGCGACGGCGTTATCGGCGGGCTGGTCCAGGACTTTGAATGGTACTTCGCCACCGTTGTCAGCGAAGAGCAGGGAGCTGTCCTGCGCGAGCGCAGCACCGTCAACATCCGGTTTCCCGCTTTCAGCGATCAGCTGCTGCGTGTCAATGTCCATGATGTCCGCACTTCGGAAGACGGACAGGCTCTCGTTATTTTCCAGTGCAATGAAATGAACGAAAGCTGCCTGACGACCCGTCAGGCAGAAATCGAAATCATTTACCAGTCCTTTGACGGCATCATGGTCCCCCGTGAAGCCCTGCGTCAGGTCGACGGTCAGTGGGGTGTCTACTGCCTGGTCGGCGGCGTCACCCGGTTTAAGCCGGTTGAATGGGTGTACCAGACCGATAGTTATTATCTTGTGGAACCGGCAGCTTCTTCGTCGGGCGGCCTTGTAATGTATGATCAGATCATTGTCAGCGGCAAAGATTTAGAAAAGGATAAGGTTGTGAGATAAGATGGCATTTTCGCAGGAAATCATGCGTGAAAACGTACAAAATATTCGGGAAAACATGGCGCGTGCCGCGCGTGAGTCCGGCCGCCGGCCGGAAGATATTCTGCTTTGCGCGGCCAGCAAGGTTCAAAGCGCCGAGACCGTGGCGCTGGCACGGGAACTGGACATCGATCTTTTCGGTGAAAACCGCGTGCAGGAATTGTGCCAGAAATTCGACGCAGGTGCGTACGGCTCCAAACCGGTGCACATGATAGGGCATCTGCAAACCAACAAGGTCCGCCAGACCGTTGGCCGTGCAGACGTCATCCAGTCGGTTGACAGCCTGCATCTTTTACAGGCTGTCGACGCGGAAGCACAGCGCCGCGGCCTGCGGCAGGACATCCTGATCGAAATCAACATCGGCGGGGAAGAGAGCAAGAGCGGCGTCGCTCCGCAGCAGGTCTGGTCTTTGCTGGAAAATGCGGCGCAATGTTCCTCCGTCCGTGTCCGCGGACTGATGTCCATTCCGCCCGTTGCCGAAAAAAAAGGACAAAACCGGCATTATTTTGCTCTTTTACGGCAACTATTTGTTGACATAGCGGCAAAAAAATATGATAATATTAGCATGGATTTTTTGTCCATGGGAATGAGCGCCGATTATGAAGACGCCATTTTGGAAGGCGCTAACATTGTCCGCATCGGCACGGCCATTTTTGGCCGCCGGTATTAATACAGGAGGAACACGAGCATGAGTTTTATTGAGGATTTAAAGCGCTGGGCGCGCGGCGAAGACGAAGAAGACGAATTTGAAGAGTTCGAGCCGGTTTCGCAGCCCCGCAGACGTGAACCCGAAGACGAGGGCGTTGCGTCCAATGTCACCAGTTTCCGCCGCAGCAGCGACAAGGTCGTCAATATCAATGCGACCACGCAGTTGGCCGTTGTTCTTGTAAAGCCCGAAAAGTTTGAAAACGCGGCCGAAATCGCCGATCATCTGCGCGAAAAGCGTACGGTTGTGCTCAATCTTGAGCAGACCAACAAAGATGTCGCCCGCCGCCTGGTGGACTTTTTGAGCGGCGTCACTTACGCGCAGGACGGGAAAATCAAAAAGGTGGCCAACAGCACGTTTATCATCACCCCATACAACGTAGATATTCTGGGAGATCTCATTGACGAACTCGAAAATAACGGTCTCTACATCTGAAAGCACAAATTGAAAGAGGGGCTGTGACAGTTTGACCCAACTTATCCGGCAATTTGCCATCACCGTTTTAAACGTATTGCAATGGATGCTCTTTTTTCGCGCCATCATTTCCTGGATTCCGCAAATGCAGGGTGGGAAGCTGGCGCAGGCGCTGTACCAGCTGACCGAACCGCTGATCGCGCCGTTTCGCAGCCTGCTCAGCCGCATTCCCGCAATGCGGAACGTTCCCATTGATTTTTCGTTTTTGGTGGCATATTTTGTACTGTTGCTCGTGCAACGGTTTCTGTACTTTTACTGACATCAGGCCGGAAGTCCCGGCCTTTCCGCTTATCAAACAGACAGACAAGGGGGATAACGTGTGCTAACGCCGCAGGACATTCAGGACAAAAAGTTTGAAAAAGCCCGTTTCGGCGGCTATGATATGTCGCAAATTGACGATTTTCTGGATCAGGTGCTGGCTGACTACTCGTCGCTGTACAAAGAAAATGCGACGCTCAAAGGAAAAATGCGCGTCCTGGTCGATAAAATTGAAGAATACCGCGCCGTTGATGAGCAGATGCGGAAGGCGCTGTATACAGCGCAGGTTTCTGCACGCGAAATCGTCGCCAAAGCACAAAGCGACGCCGAAACCATTTTAAAAAATGCCAACGCGACGGCGCAGGCTCAAATTGGCGATCTGCACAGCCAGGTCGAGCTGGAAGAAAAGCGCCTGGCCGCAGCCAAAGCAGCATGCAGCGATTATGCGCGCCGCATCAGCGCCATGCTCAGCAAAAATATTGAAGTCATTGAACAGCTGATTGAAGCTCCGGCTGAAAAGCTGGCGCCGCAGCAGCCTCAGGAACATTCCTCCGTCGACGCGGCGGCTTACGCGGCCAGCATCCACCGCGCCGCCGAACAAAAGGTCGCGGCCGCTCAGCAGGAAGCCGCATCCCGTCACGAGCAGCCTTCTGAACCTGTGCCTGCGGACAAGCCGTCCGGCGGCGAGCCTCTTGAACCCGAGCATGTGGTACGGCATGATGATATGGAAACCCAATATTATTCGTTTGACATCGGCGACGACAGCACTGATGAGCCGCATAAAAAACGCGGAAGAAAAAACAGGGAAGAGGAGAGTGATACGGCCAAGATTTTTGGCGACAGTATTTTTACTCCCAAGCCTCGAATGGATTTTAATTTAAACAATCTGGAGTTCGGCCCCAACTATCATCAAGAGACAGACAAGGAGTAAAAATATTTATGCCTCAGGATTACAACGAAACCGTCAACCTTCCTAAAACCGACTTTCCCATGCGCGCCGGGCTGCCGCAGCGCGAGCCTGGAATGCTTCAGGCTTGGGAAACCGAAGACGTTTACCATAAGCTCATGGAAAAAAACGCCGGCAAACCGCTGTATGTGCTGCACGACGGCCCGCCGTTTTCCAACGGCAATATTCACATGGGCACCGCGATGAACAAGGTTTTGAAAGACTTTGTCAACCGTTATAAATCCATGTCCGGCCATTACGCCCCTTATGTCCCCGGCTGGGACAATCACGGAATGCCCATCGAAAGCGCCATCATCAAAAAGAACAAGCTCGACCGTAAAAAGATGAGCATTTCAGAGTTCCGCAGCGCCTGCCGCGATTTTGCCATGGACTTTGTCAATATCCAGCGCGAACAGTTCAAGCGCCTGGGCGTTTTGGGAGACTGGGAACATCCGTATCTGACCATGGATCCCAAATTCGAGGCCGAAGAAGTCCGCGTCTTTGGAGCCATGTACAAAAAAGGATATATTTACAAAGGACTCAAGCCGGTCTATTGGTGCGCGCATGACGAGACGGCCCTTGCTGAAGCAGAAATTGAGTATCAGGAAGATCCCTGCGAATCCATTTATGTCAAATTCCGCGTCAAGGACGACAAGGGCAAGCTGTCCCCGCTGTGCGACCTAAACAAGACTTATTTTGTCATCTGGACGACGACGACGTGGACCCTGCCTGGCAACCTGGCCATTGCGCTGCACCCGCGCGAAAGTTATGTTGTCGCCAAAGCGGACAACGGCGAATATTACATCGTGGCCGAAGCCCTGCTGGACAAAGTCATGCAGATGGGCGGAGTGACACATTACGAAATCGTCGCCCGTTTTGACGGCAAAGAGCTGGAATACCTGACTGCGCAGCACCCCTTCCTAGACCGTGACAGCCTAGTCGTCATGGCGGAATATGTCACGATGGACAGCGGCACGGGCTGCGTCCATACGGCGCCCGGTTTCGGTGTTGAGGACTACATGACCGGCCGCGCCTATAACCTGCCCATTCTGGTGCCTGTCGATGATCGCGGCCGTCAGACGGCGGACGCCGGCAAATACGCCGGCATGACGACCGATGAGTCCAATGTCGCCATTCTTGCCGACCTGGAAGCGTCTGGGGCCCTGTTTGCCAAAGAGAGCATCACCCATACCTATCCGCACTGCTGGCGCTGCAAGCACCCCATTGTTTTCCGCGCCACGCCGCAGTGGTTCTGCTCGGTCGAAGCCTTTAAAGATGACGCGGTCAAAGCCTGCCGCGAAGTGACATGGCTGCCGGCATGGGGGGAAGAACGCATTATCAATATGATCCGCGAGCGTGCCGACTGGTGTATTTCCCGCCAACGTCACTGGGGGCTGCCCATCCCGGTCTTTTATTGCAAAGAGTGCGGCAAGCCGGTATGCACCGACGAAACGATCGACTGCGTCAGCAACCTTTTTGCCGCTGAAGGCTCGAACGCCTGGTATGAAAAGGACGCTGCCGATATTCTCCCCGAAGGCTTTGCCTGCCCGCACTGCGGCGGCCGTCACTTTACCAAGGAACAGGACACGCTGGACGGCTGGTTTGATTCCGGCTCGACACACATCGCTTCGCTGGAAAAAGATCACCCCGAAGAATGGCCGGCTGACCTGTATCTTGAAGGCGCCGATCAATACCGCGGCTGGTTCCAGTCTTCGCTTTTGACTGCCGTAGGCGCCAAGAGCAAGGGCGCCCCGTATAAAACCGTCTTGACGCACGGATGGGTGGTCGACGGCGAAGGCAAGGCCATGCACAAGTCTTTGGGCAATACCATCGCTCCCGAGACCATCATTCAAAAATTCGGCGCCGACCTTTTGCGCCTGTGGGTCGCATCGAGCGACTACCGTGTCGACGTCCGCGTCTCGGACGCAATTTTCAAGCAGCTGTCGCAGGCCTATCTGAAAATCCGCAACACCTGCCGGTATATGCTGGGCAATCTTTCGGGCTTTGACCCCGACCGCCTGGTCGCACCCGAAGAGATGCAGCCCCTGGATCGCTGGGCTGTCACCTGCCTGAATCAGTTGATTGAAAAGGTCATGCAGGGGTACGAAGATTTTGAGTACCATATTGTCTATCACGCTGTTTACAATTTCTGCGTTGTTGACATGTCCAATTTCTATCTGGATGTCATCAAGGATCGGCTGTACTGCGAAGAGACCAACGGCCTGCTGCGCCGCAGCGCACAGACGGCCATGTTCCTGATTTTGGATGCCATGGTTCGGATGCTGGCGCCCATTCTGGCTTTTACAGCCGACGAGGTATGGCACGCCATGCCGCACCGGGCCGGCGACGACGTTGGGAACGTCGTTTTCAACCAAATGCCGTCAGCGTATGAAAATTACGCTCTGAGCGCCGACGAAATGGCGCGCTGGGCCCGTCTTGTCATGTTGCACGACGGCGTCAACGCCGCACTTGAAACTGCTCGTGCCAACAAATTGATCGGCAAGCCTCTCGAGGCGTCCGTGACGCTGTTCTGCGACGAGGCGGCGTACGCTGCGTTTCAGCCGCTTGAAAAACTGCTGGCCGAGCTGTGCATTGTGTCCCATCTGCACGTCGTTCCCGGCACAGGGGAAGGCGTCCCCTGTGAAGGGATGGAAGGCGTCTCGATCCGGGTGGAACGTACACATGGTGAAAAATGCGATCGATGCTGGATTTATTCTGATACGGTCGGCCAGGATGCCGAGCATCCCACACTGTGCAAACGCTGCGCAGATGTTGTCCGCGCCATGCAAAAATAATTCGAACCTATCAAGAAAGACCGGCCCCGGGCCGGTCTTTCTTTTGTTTTTCCTGGCAGGGAAAAAGCCGCCGGTATACTTACCGGCGGCTTTCAAAGTATTGGGTTAAACTTTCCCGACGGGCGCGACGTAAACAACAAAGTTGTTGTCGCCGTTTAAACCGAACAGCTCATCGGATTTCTTTTGATCATACGCGGCAATGGCACAGCATCCGCCACCGATCTCTTCACATGCCAGGTAGAGATTCTGGCAGACGTGCCCGGCGTCCAGCAGCACCAGTTTGTGCGCGTGTGTGGTATACCGCCATTCACAGCGATACATATCAACAGCCCAGAAAAAGGTGACTGCACTTTTTCCCGCAAACAGCTGATTGTGGCAGGCTCCGACGACTTCATCAGCCAGGGCCGGGGTTGCCGGACGGATCATCCACAGCTGGTGCTCGAGCGGCTGATACCGGTACAGGCCCGGCTCAAGTCCCGCGACATTCAAAACTGCCAGATAGGTGTCGATCGGGTGGCGTGCACCGGCAGACGGCACGGAGCGCAGCGCCGCGACCGTCGATTGCGGACGCATACACTTGTACCCCTGCGTACAATACAGCAGGAAAGAAAGCTCATTCAGCGTCAGGGGCTGCGAACGGTACGCGCGGTTGCTTTTACGGTCACGAATGTCGGCAAGAAAACTTTTGCCCAGCGTTTTACAGTCGTCCGGCGATGGCAGGGAGATCAGTTTGGCCCCCTCAGGACAGGCGGGGAAAATCGGAGGCGCGGGAAGCTCTTTATCCTGGTCGCTTTGCGGGCTGTTATCCCAGTCGGACGAGCGGGCAAACGCACGCAGTTCTTGAATGGAAAAATCCACGGCAATCACTCCTTTATTATTTTATGAGTCCAGCACAAAATCAGTCAATTCACGGGGCGATTGAGCTAAAAAGACAGGGTTGCAGCTTTCCAGTTCTTCGCGTGAGCCATAGCCGTACAGCACGCCGGCTCCATCCAGGCCGTGCGTCCGTGCGCCCAGCAGGTCGTACCGGCGGTCGCCCACCATCAGCATCTGCTCACGGGGGATACCGGGCGCATGCTCCAGCGCGTAGGCAATCACCTTGTCCTTTTCGCTTCGGCTGTGATCCATTGACGCGGCAGCGACAAAGTCAAAAAACAGTTCAATGCCAAAATGCCGCAGAATATCTATGGTCGGCCCCTCGGGCTTGGATGTTGCCAGGGCGATGAAAAAGTCCGCTTCGCGCAGCGCTTTGAGCATGGGAATCACGCCGTCATAGAGACGGTTTTGCCGGTAGCCCAGCACCGCGTAGTCCTCGCGGTAAGCGGCAATGGCTTTCTCGGCCTGTTCATGGCTCAGCCCGTACATTTCCGTATAGGACTGATAAAGCGGGGGACCGATGACGGCGCGCAGGCGTTCATCGTCCGGCTCGTCCAGCCCGACGCTGTGAAGCCCCA
This sequence comes from uncultured Clostridia bacterium, assembly GCA_944381055.1. Taxonomy (GTDB): domain Bacteria; phylum Bacillota; class Clostridia; order Oscillospirales; family Butyricicoccaceae; genus Ventrousia. Next base: position 9,319 of record CALWJQ010000032.1, read on the forward strand.
GCCGGAAGCAACGGAAAATCCCCTCTCTCGGATCAGACAAAGTCCCATCCAGATCGAATAAAATACAGCGATACCGGGGCACGGCTTACACCTGCGGGCTGATGGAGTAGTTGGGCGCTTCTTTGGTGATGTAAATATCGTGCGGGTGGCTTTCTTTCAGCCCGGCGCCGGTAATGGTGACAAACTGTCCGCGTTCCTGAAGCGACGGGATGTCCGGCGTACCGCAATATCCCATGCCGGAGCGAAGCCCGCCCATCAGCTGGTAAATGGTGTCTGTGACGGCGCCCTTATAGGGGACACGGCCTTCGACGCCTTCGGGAACGAATTTCGTGCTGCCGGACTGGAAGTAACGATCGCCCGATCCCTTGTTCATCGCGGCCAGCGATCCCATGCCACGATAGACTTTGAACTGACGGCCCTGATAAATTTCGGTCTCGCCCGGGCTTTCTTCACAGCCGGCCAGCAGGGAACCGAGCATCACGACGTCAGCGCCGGCGGCAATGGCTTTGACAATATCGCCCGAATATTTGATGCCGCCGTCAGCGATAACGGGAATATCGTGCTTCTGCGCTTCACAGGCCGCATCGTACACCGCGGTGATCTGCGGGACGCCGATACCCGAAACAACGCGGGTTGTACAAATGGATCCAGGGCCGATACCTACCTTGATAGTGTCGGCGCCGGCGTCGATCAGCGCTTTCGCGCCCTCGGCCGTGGCGACATTGCCGGCAATAACCGGGGTACCGGGGTAGCGGGCCTTCACTTTTTTCAGACATTCCATGATATTTCTGGAATGCCCGTGTGCAGAGTCGAGCACCAGGGCGTCGACGCCGGCTTCAATCAGCGCCGACGCACGCTCCAGCACGTCGGCAGTTACCCCAATCGCCGCTGCGCACAGCAGACGGCCCTGTGAATCGCGGGCGGTGTTGGGGTACTTGACAGCCTTTTCGATGTCTTTGATGGTGATGAGCCCCTTGAGCGCAAAATTTTCGTCGACAAGCGGAAGCTTTTCGATCTTGTGCTGCGCCAGGATTTTTTTTGCTTCAGCCAGCGTGGTTCCGACCGGGGCGGTGATCAGGTTCCGGCTCGTCATGACTTCACCGCACAGGCGATCGAAATCTTCTTCAAACTTCAGATCGCGGTTGGTCAGAATCCCGACCAGCCTGCCGCCTTCACAAATAGGGACACCTGAAATTTTGTACTTGGCCATCAGCTCGTTGGCATCGCGCAGGGTGTGCTGCGGCGACAGGAAGAACGGGCTGTTGATGACGCCGTTTTCCGAACGCTTGACGCGGTCGACGCTTTCGGCCTGCACTTCGATGGGCATACTTTTGTGGATAACGCCAATACCGCCTTCACGTGCGATGGCGATCGCCATGCGCGTTTCGGTCACCGTGTCCATCGCGGCACTGATCAGGGGAATGTTGAGCCGGATGCTGCGGGTCAGGCGCGTACCCAGCCGCACTTTGTCCGGCGTGACGTCACTCTGCGCAGGAATGAGCAGCACGTCATCAAAGGTAATGCCTTTTTTGGGAAACTTCTCTTCATAATTTGCGTTAACCATCCAATCCCTCCGTCTGTGATACAAAAAATCCGTTGATATTTACCGTTTATTATATCATCAAACGCCGGTAAAACGCAATCATTTCTGCGCTTTTCCGCCGCTTTTTTGACTTCGTACATAATAAAAGATATATTGCTGTGCAATTCCGGCAGTTTCGCCAAAAAGATGGACCGGGAACCCCGAATCCCACAGATTCGACGCCTTTTTCATCCAGGTGTCGACCGGAAAGGCGTCGAGTTTTTGCAGGCCGAACAGCAAAACACAATCTGCGACCTTGCGCCCCACACCCTCGAGCTGCATCAGCTGCCCGCGCGCCTGATCGGTGGGCAGGCCGCGCAGGGCGTTTAAGTCAAAACCGCTGCTGATGCGCCTGGCCGCAGACAGCACATACCGCGCGCGATACCCTGCTCGGACAGGCGCGAGATCGGGTTCCAAACACGCCGCAAGCCTCTGCGGGTCGGGGAAAGCGTAAAGCGGCGTCCCTTCATATTCGCCGATGGGAACGCCGAATAACCGGCACAGGGTTTCGGTCATGGCGCGGATCCGCGGGATGTTGCAGCACTGTGACAAGATAAAGGTGCACAGCGTTTCCCACGGATCCTGCGCCAGCACGCGCAGGCCGCGCCCAAAATCGACAGCCTGTTTCAGCTGCGTATCGCCGGACAAAACCCTTTCAATGGCGCCATAGTCGCGATCCAGGTCAAGAAAAGGCCGCCAAATCTGTTCAAAATCGCTGCGGTTCGTTTGCAAAAACAACCCGTCCCGTTCACACCACAGGCGCAGGAAGCGTCCGAACGCCACGCCGGCGTACCCGCCCACAGGGCTGGGAACAAAGCGAAAGCATTGCCCGCATTCAAATGTATGCTCGGGGGAAAATACCCCGATGTCCCGTATTTCAAGGCACTGCCGGCGTTCAATGACAACCATGAAATCACCGTCTTTCTACTCTTTATCATACCGCTTTTCCCGCCCGCATGCAAGAGCTGCGCATTGACGGCCCGTTCCGAGTATGGTATAATAAATCGCAGTTTTTATGCGGATGTGATGGAATTGGTAGACATGCGAGATTTAGGTTCTCGTGCCGTGAGGCGTGTGGGTTCGAGCCCCTTCATCCGCACCACTGACAAGCGCGGCCTTCCGCCCGGAAGAAGCCGCGCTTTTGTTTGATTTCAGGGAACGGAGGTTTTTATGTCACTGTATGAACGGTTTGCTGCATTAAACCTGGACACCGCCCCGCTGGGGTTTGAAAAGAGAAGCCCTGACAGCGGTTACTACTGTACTCCGCCAGGCGCGCAAATTTTTGGGTGGGCCGGGGTAGACGGCATTCACTACTGCTTTGTTCCCGGCTGCGGCGATAGGGTGTTTGCCGTCAGTCCCATGAATCCTGAATCGGAAACCGTACACATTTTGGCGCGCAGCTTTGCCGATTTTCTCCGCCTGGTGCTCGCCTGCGGCAGCGCGGATGCGCTGGAACAGGCATACGGCTGGTCGCGCGGGCAGTTTGACGCCTATCTGCGCGAATACCCGCCGACCGACAGGCAGAAAACCGTTTTGGCCGAACTCCAGGAACAATTGGGGCTTGAGCCAATGGCGGATCCCTTTTCGTACCTGCAGCAGGTACAGGCGGAGTTTGAAGTCAGTCGGCTCCGGCCGGACATGCCTGAGCCCGAGCCGCAGGATTCGAAAAAATGGCAGGTCTTTTTTACGGGTTCCGGCCGTGAGCGCGCCGGACGCGAAATTGCCGTCCGGCAGTGGTTTGACTGGTCGGGGCAGCGCTGCTGCATCCCATCTGTTTATCTGTGCGGAAAAGGGCTGGTCATCGACATTTGCGCACAGGTTTTGCCGGAACAAATCAGGGCCTTTATGGAAAAGTGGCATCTCGCGCCGGACAGCGATTCCGGTAGTTTTTCACGGGCGCAGCACATGCAGATGTCGGCGGAACACCCGCTTCGTTTTGATGTCACCGCACAGATCCAGTGGGGCCGGCAAACCCTGCGCTGGAAGCACGCCAGCGGCAGTTCATGGGTTCCGTTTTTGGATGACCAGTGCCCTGAAACGGCCCGGCAGGCCGTAGAACATTACGGGCTGGATCCTGCTTTCGGGTGGGCCTTCCGGCGTGTGTCCCTACCGTGGGCAACCCGTCGCCGTCCCGCCCTGCAGCCTTTCCGCGTGACACTGTCGCAGGAGCCTGACGCCATCCCCGGCCCGCAGCTCAGCGGCCTGTCCTCGGGGGATTGTGTGACAATCATCCACCCCGTCAATGGAACCCGGTACGAGCTGACCGTTCAGGACATCCGGCAGGAAACTCTTTCCTTTTCCCGTCCGAAACAGGATGCGATGGACTTCCCGACGCATTTCACGCAGCTTCAATATACGCTGGAACCGGATTTGCCCGGCGATCGCTTTTCTGTCAGCGACAGTGTGCCCGGCGACCCGCCGCGTCCCAAAGCGGGTAAAACATCGCCCTGCGGCGCGTCGATCGGCATCATCGGCGGGGCCGACGGCCCGACGGCCCTTTTTGTCAACAGCGGCACACGAAAGGCCCCGGTGCATACCGCCTGTTCGTCCCTGCACTTTGAACCGGCCGGACAGGTCGCCTGGCAGACGGCGTTTTACGACAAAAGTCGGCCGGACATCACGGTCGCCGTCGTCCCGGCTGAAACGGCGGACTAGACACATGGAATGTCTTTTTGTCTGTGCTGCGCTGGCAGTGCTGTTTCTCATCGGGTTTCTGATCCTTTTCAAAAAAGTCTGCGGCATTGAACGGGCTGTCCGTGAATCGTCAGTACCGCAGGCGCAAATCGACGCCATCCGGCAGGAAACGGTCGCGCTGAGCGCGCGCCAGGATATGATGATCCGTTCGACCGAAAATGCGCTGGACCAGCTGGGACAGTCAGTCGAAACTGCGATGACGCATTTGACGCGCCAGATGCTCAGCAGCAGTATGCAGAGCGAGCAAAAGCTGGACAATCTGCGCCGCACGCTGTCGGACAGCTTGGCGCAGATGCAGGAGAGTAACCGGGCGCAGCTGGACGGCATTCGGAAAGCCGTGGACGACAAGCTGCAGGCCACGCTGGAAAGAAAGCTCAGCGATTCCTTTCAGCTGGTCAGCGAGCGTCTGGAGCAGGTATACAGGGGGCTGGGCGAAATGCAGTCGCTGGCCGCCGGCGTCGGAGATTTGAAAAAAGTGCTGTCCAATGTCAAGTCGCGCGGTGTGCTCGGCGAAATCCAGCTCGGCGCGATTTTAGAACAAATCCTGTCGCCCGGGCAATACGCGAGAAACGTCGCCACGAAAAAGGGAAGTCAGAACATAGTCGAATACGCCGTCAAGCTGCCTGGTGAAAACGGCGTCCCGGTTTGGCTTCCCATCGACGCAAAATTCCCGGCCGACGCTTACGAACAGCTTCTCCGCGCCTATGACACAGCAGACCCCGCGCAGGTCGACGCTGCGCTCAAAACGCTGCGCGATCGCATCCGGGGATTTGCCCGCGACATCCGCGACAAGTATGTCGCTCCGCCGGCAACCACAGATTTTGCCATCATGTTTCTTCCCGCCGAAGGGCTTTACGCGGAAGTGGTGCGCGCCGGCATGATCGAGCCGCTTCAGCGCGATTACAAAGTCAATATCGCCGGCCCCACGACAATGGGCGCGCTGCTCAACAGCCTGCAAATGGGGTTTCAAACCCTGGCCATTCAAAAGCGGTCAGGCGAAGTCTGGAAGGTGCTCAGCGACGTCAAAACCGAGTTCGACACCTTTGGCGCTGTGCTGGAGGCAACGCAGAAACGGATTGAACAGGCAGGCAGCGAACTTGATAAGTTGGTCGGCGTACGAACCCGCCAGATTCAGAACAAGCTGCGCGGCGTACAGTCTTTGTCTGACGGGCAGCAATCCAGGTTAGAGGAGTAAAAATCAATGTTTGAGCTGAAAAAAACAGAAGGGCGGGCGCGCCGCGGCGTTTTTCGAACCGCCCACGGGGCCGTGCAGACGCCGGTCTTTATGAACGTCGGCACTCAGGCCGCCATCAAAGGCGCTTTGTCTGCCGACGACCTAAAGCAAATCGGCTGCCAGGTCGAGCTTTCCAACACCTATCACCTGCACGTCCGTCCAGGCGAGCAGGTCATTCACGGGCTGGGCGGGCTTCACCGGTTCATGGGCTGGGACGGCCCCATCCTGACCGACAGCGGGGGGTTTCAGGTATTTTCACTGGCCAAGCTGCGCAAAATCACCGAAGAAGGCGTGCAGTTCAATGCACATACCGACGGGCACCGCATTTTTATGGGGCCGGAAGAGAGTATGTGCATTCAATGGTCGCTTGGATCGGACATTGCCATGGCGTTTGACGAATGCATCGAAAATCCCGCTCCGCACAGCTATGTCCAGCAGTCCTGTGAACGGACGACCCGCTGGCTGTCCCGCTGCAAAGCAGAGCTTGAGCGCCTGAAAGAGAGGGCAGATACCGTCAACCCCGGACAGATGCTCTGGGGTATCAACCAGGGCGGCACGCATCCCGACCTTCGCATTGGACATATGCGCCAGATCGCCGAACTCGACCTGCCCGGATACGCCATCGGCGGGCTGGCCGTCGGGGAACCGGCCGAGGTCATGTATGACATCATTGAGCAGCTCGAACCCCATATGCCCGCAGACAAGCCCCGCTATTTGATGGGCGTCGGAACGCCTTCCAACATCATCGAAGGCGTCTGGCGCGGTGTGGATTTTTTCGACTGCGTCATGCCTGCGCGCAATGCCCGGCACGGGCATCTGTTTACCAGCCAGGGTATTATCAACCTGAACAACGCAAAATACATCTCAGACCCCAGCCCCATTGACCCAGCCTGCCAGTGCCCGGTCTGCCAAAAATACTCGCGCGCCTATGTACGGCACCTGCTGCGATCCGGCGAAATGCTGGGGATGCGGTTCGCCGTCATGCATAACCTGTACTTCTACAACCGGCTGATGGCCGACATCCGCCAGGCGTTGGACGAGGGCCGGTTTGAATCCTTCCGTCTGGAAAAAAGCGGCATTTTGGCACAGCGCATCTGAAAGTGTTGAATGCCGGCGCAATTTGCGGTATAATGTTTTTATTCGTAAATCGCGTATCCGCGTCCGCACTGTGAGGGTAAGGCATGAAAAAGCTGTTCTCTCTGCTGCTGGCCGCGCTTCTGCTCTTTGGAGCAGCGGCGTTTCCGTCGGCAGCGGCATCCTATGAAATCTTAAAAATCGGTCTGTACTATGGTTCCAACGCTCTGCCTGCGGCCAACCTGCAAAATGTTTCCGGCCAGGCGTCCGGTTATCAGCTGGGCTACTACGATGCAAACCGCAGCTTTGTCCCGCTGTATACGACCGACGAGGTTTATATTACCGTTGTCAAAGACAAAAACATGTATATCGGCGACGGAAAAGTCTACTACGATTCTCTTCCGTCGTCTTATCACACCGTCATCGGCGCATACCATTTGCAGCTTGATACCGTACTTTCCTCAGCCGGCGAGGCCGACGCGCTGATTGCGGCGCTGGCTGGCGCCGGTTTACCCGCATTCGCCGCCTATACCGCGGAAGGGTACCGCGTCCGCGTGGGGAACTACGCTTCTTCAGTCGAAGCCGCAGCCATCGCGCCGCAGGTATCTGCCGTCGTGGGGATGACGGCTTCCGCAGTAGGGGAAAGCCGCAGCTGCTACACCGTTACCGTGACCGAAACCAATACCATCCTGTTTGAACTTGACATGGGCGGACAGGCGCTGGGCATCGAGCCTTATTCCGAAGAGACGTGGTTTAAAGGGCAGACCTATTACGGCGGTTTTGAGTACCGCAGGGCCAGCGGCAACGACATCACTGTTGTCAACGTCGTCAGTATGGACGACTACCTTAAAGGTGTGATCCCGTACGAAATGAGTCCCAGCTGGCCGGTCGAAGCGCTTAAGGTGCAGGCCCTGTGCGCCAAGTCTTATGCCGTGACCTGTATCGGTAAACACAATTCGCAGGGCTTTGACCTGTGCAATACCACCGACTGTCAGGTGTATTACGGCACCAAAACGGCGACGGACAATTCCGACAGCGCCGTCGAAGCGGTTTCCGGCTTGTATGTGCTGTACAACGGCGAGGTTGCCGAAACCTACTACCATGCGTCGAGCGGCGGCTGGACTGAAGACGCCCTCAATGTCTGGGGCACCGACATCCCATATCTCAAAGCCGTGGAAGACACTTACCTGACAGAGCTTCGGCCATACAGCTTTTCCGTCACGCTGGATGAAGTGACGGATATTCTGCGCGGCAAAGGCTATGATGTCGCCGACATCACCGACTTTTATGTCAGCGAGTTTACGCCGGCCGGGAATGTCCGCGAAATCACGTTTGTACAGTCAAACGGGCAAACGCTGGTCTTTTCTGGCGAGCGGGCGAGGACGTGCCTGAACACGTCAAGCAGCTCCAAACGCATCAACAGCCACCGTTACACCGTCAGCACAGACGCGCGTCTGTATGTCAACGGCACCGCCCCCGACAAGGCGATCGGGCAGTATTACGCCATTGGCGGCGACGGGCGCACCGCGCCCATTTCCGGATCCGGCCTGTACGCTGTCACCGGGAGCGGGACAAGCCCGGTTGACGTGTCAGGCACCAGTTCAGGGCAGTACGTTATCAGCGGCACTGGGTCGGGACACAATGTCGGGATGAGCCAGTGCGGCGCACGGGACATGGCCCATCAGGGATTTACCTATGACGAAATCATCCAATTTTATTTTACAGGAGTGCAGGTCGGACCTGCGAACGGACTATGACTACTGGAATGCTCAAAAGTGATTATTTTTACGATCTGCCGGAAGATCGGATCGCCCAAACGCCCATCGAACCACGCGATCATTCACGGCTGATGGTCATCGGCCGCCGCACCGGGGATATACAGCACCGGCATTTTTATGATTTATGCGAGTTTTTGCGCCCCGGCGACTGCCTCGTCGTCAACGACACCAAAGTCTTACCTGCCAGGCTGTACGGTGAAAAAGAGGGAACCGGCGGCGCCGTCGAGGTTCTGCTATTGAAAAACCCCGAAGCCAGTTTGTGGGAATGTATTGTTTTCCCGGGGAAAAAAATGAGGGCCGGCGCCCGTGTGTGTTTTGGCGGCGGGGAACTGCGCGGCGAAGTGGTCGAAGTCCTGGAAAACGGCAACCGCATGATCCGTTTTGAGCACGAAGGCGTATTTGCCGAAGTCCTGGATCGTTTGGGTACCATGCCTCTGCCGCACTACATCAAAGAACGCTTACAGGACAAAGACCGTTACCAAACAGTCTATTGCCGTGAAGCGGGTTCAGCCGCGGCCCCGACCGCAGGATTGCATTTCACCCCGGAACTGATGGAAAAAATCCGCGCCATGGGCGTCGACATTGTGACTATCACGCTTCATGTCGGGCTTGGCACCTTCCGTCCCGTCAAGGAAGAAAATATCACCGAGCATGTTATGCACTCAGAAAGCTATCATGTCACCGAAGAGGCCGCGCAACGCATCAATCAGGTCCGGCGACAGGGTGGACGCGTCATTGCCGTTGGCACGACATCGTGCCGCACGCTGGAATCGGTGACCGACGCGCAGGGCGTGACCCACGCGGGAAGCGGCGATACCGACATTTTTATTTATCCCGGCTACGTCTTCCACGGGATCGACGGCCTGATCACCAATTTTCATTTGCCTGAAAGCACCCTTTTGATGCTGGTGTCTGCGTTTGCCTCGCGCGAAATCATGCTCAACGCCTATCGGGTTGCCATTGAAGAGCGCTACCGCTTTTTCAGTTTTGGCGACGCTTCCCTGATTTTATAATCTATATCCGTAACAAAAACAGCATGGATCAATCCATGCTGTTTTTGGTTTTCAGCACATAACGAAAACATACCGGCAGACAAGGCGCTGCCAAAATCCAAGTATGTGGTCGATGCGCTGTATTTCCTGATCCAGCTGCCTGAGCACGACATCGCGTTCAGCCTTCGTCAGGGTATGCTGACTGAATCGCGCCTTGCGCGCCAGATCGTCGACTTCTTCCGTCGTTTTCGCGCCCCAACGCTGCAAATCGCTCAGCCATCCGTACGCAGCAAGTACCCCGCGGTTAATGTCTGTACCGTGAATGCGGCGTCTGCGCATCCACAAAACAAGGGCGCGCCTTGCTGCGATCAATGCCGCTGCGGCAGGGAGCAACAGGATCCACTGCCATTTTGTTCGTGCAGCATCCTGATTTTCTTCCTCTGTCCTGTTTTCGGTATCCTCATCTATGGGCGCATCAGCCGCTTCGTCCATATCGGCATCTTCTTCTTCGGGCGCAGGGGCGTCGGGCAAAACCGTTTCAGCCGCCGTCTCGTCTGGAAGGGTGGCGTCGATGCCCGCTGCCGGCGTCACCTCGACCGGATGCCAGCCGTAACCGTCCAGATAGATTTCAACCCACGCATGCGCCGCAGAATCAGGCACATTGACGGTTCCCGGTTCAGGCACCGTCACGGCGTACCCGCTGACATACCGTGCCGGAATCCCCATTGAACGCAGCAGCAGAACCGCGGCGCTCGCAAAATGCATACAATATCCTCGACGACTCTGTGTGAGAAAATAGCTGACAAAATCTTCGCCAGATGGGACGGCCTCGGCCTCTGTGTCATACTGCGCCGTCTGTTCCAGCGCATAGGCAACCTTCCACGCGGCGGAAAGGCGCTCGCGGTATCGTGACGGAAAATCGTCGGCATTGGGATTGTATCCTTCCCACAACGGCTGCGCATCGCGCCACCAATCGGCGATGGATTCTTCGAATTGTTCAGGAACACCGAGGTAATATCCTTCAACAAACTCACGATACAGCCGCTCTGGTTCCCATGCGCCGTCTGCGCGAGGTGCACTGACACGCAGCAAATCGTCCGGCTGGCTGTAATAAAAGCGGTGTATCCGCACATCGTTCTGGGGGATCAGGCAAATATCGCCGGAAAAAGCCGCGTTTTCTATCGACGCATCACTGGAAGCCGGTACCAGCTGGCTGGGATAATAAACGATTCCGGGCGGCGCCGCAATGTTTTCAATCTCTATCCAATGCGGCATCGACCGCCGGGCATTGTTAAAAAAAGGGAAGTACGCCGGCTGCGACGCCCCGGACCAGTCAAGCCCGGCTGCTTCGGCGAACGCTTCATAATCATCTGCATCGATCTGCCGCCATTGGTTCCTGTCGTACACCGCAGCCGAAAAACTGCGCAGATAAACCCTTCCCGGCACTTCTGCCGAGATACGGAGCACCGTTTGCCCGGTATACTCCAACGGCCCCGCATCGCCCAAATTGACGCCGGCTGCCGTTCCCGCCGACATTGCTGTCCCCACAGCCGGGCCGCCGGGGAAAATTCCGTTGAAAAAACGCGCGCCCCAATCCGTAAGCCGCAGGTACGCGTTGAGCGCCCACTGCGGATGGCTGTATGTTTCCTGGGGAAACGCCGTACTGAGCAGGCAGACCAGCAGCACGCAGGCCGGAAGCGCCAGCAGGGCAAACCGTCCCGCTCCGTTTTGCGGCTTTCCGCGCAGCTGAGCGGTAAACAGCAGCGCCAGCCAGCAGGCCGCCAGCGTCATCAGCGCCGGCCACGGCGGCGGCGCTTCAAATAACAAGCCGGGCAGCAGGGGAGACAATGTCAGCACCATTGTCAAAAGAGCGCTGTGCAGACGGACAACCGTCCACCCCAGCATCAGCGCCAGGACGATAACGGCTGCCGACAAAAACAAATTGCGCACCCCCTGCCATTCCGCCGCCGAAAGCGTGTCAGGGAGCTCAATCAGGTCGACGGAAAACCATTCCGCCAGCACATTGGCAACACTGGTATAGACGGCATAGGCGCCCCGGCGCAGCTGCGGCCAAAGCTTCCAAACCGCGACGGCTGAAAGGCCGGCAAAAAGAGCCAGAGGTATCCAGCGAAAACGGGGCATGGAAAAAACCGCCGCAAACAACAGCGACGCAACCAATCCGCTCAACAGTACGCCGCGCCCAGGTACGAGGGAATAAGCGCCGCAAAACGCGTAAATCGTCCCCATCACCGCCATTAGCAAAAACAGCGTGTCGGTAAAAATAAGGACCGGTTCGCGCGGCCGGACGGATGAAGAGGGTTTTCCTTTCAGACTCATCCGTCATCCTCCTTTTCCGCAGCGATGTGCATGTGCCGGATCGGCCCGGCGACACCCGGGATGCCCAGCGCAGTCCCAAGGATGGAATGTCCGTACTTTGGCGCCGGATCGGACAGCGCCGCCGCCAAAAAACTTTCCCGTTCCCGATCGCTGCATACGCGGCAGCTGCGCAGCTCGCCCGTAGAGGGGTGAAGCCACTGCACATAACAGGGCCGCTGCTTTTCAATAAGCGCACGGCACAGGCCATCTGCCTGATCGAGAATACTGTCCATATCTGCAGCCGATCCAAAATGCTCAAAGGTCAGCAGCACCGTGCTCTGGTGAGATTCGAGTATTTCTTTGACAATCAGCGCGCCCCGTTTGGACGACAGCTTCCAATGGATTGAACGGATCGGATCACCCGGCCGATAGGGGCGCAGATCATAGTCTTCGCCGGGGCCGCCGCCCGGACGGGGGCGCAGCTGCCCGCCCTCGTCATTTCCGTTTTCCAGGTTGTTCCAGTCCGACGGCTGACATGCAACCGGCAGCACGGCCAAAGACGACAAAGCCGCGCGGCGCCGTATGGCAAACAGCCCCAGGCAGTCGCAAACCCGCACCCGCATTGTGCGGCATTCCAACCGTCCGCAATGTGCCGTGTCAGCAGGAAAAACCCGGGCCTGCCCATCGTCCAGCCGGATGCGCTGAGCCGACCTTTTTCCGGTCATGCAATTGCGGCTTTCGGCAATGCAGGTAACGTGTGACACGGGCAGGGAAAAGCGGTTTTTCAGGCAGATCTCCCAGTGCGCCTTTTCGCCGCGCGGTACGCTGTGCGCCGCCGCCCGCACTTCGACTCTGCACCCCAATATGGCCGGCAGGCTGACCGCAAGCGCGGCAAACGGTGTCGCCAGGGCCAGCAGCCAGACGAAATATGCGATGTAGGACGTGTTGAAAATGTGAAACAGCACTGCCCCCAACAAGGCGGCGCCATACAATATTCGGGATCGCAGCATGGTTCAGCGGACACGCGGCGCTTTGACCGAACGGAGGATTTCTTTTGCCAAGTCCAGACGGTCTGCACGGGATTGCGGGTCAAGGACAAAACGGTGTGCAATGGTCTCGCAAAACAGCGCCTGCAAATCCTCGGGAATGACATAGTCGCGCCCCTGCATCACAGCGGCGGCGCGCCCAATGGCCGCCAGTGCCAGCGCCGCACGCGGGCTTGCCCCCTGCACAATATCGCTGTGGCGCCGCGTTTCGCCGACCAGGCGCACAATGTAATCGATCACCTCGTCAGACATATAGACTTCGGCCGCCTGACGGCGCAACTGCTCCAGTCCGGCGCTGTCCATAACCTGCCGGACCAAATCAAGCGGCTGGCCTTTCTGCTTCCGCCGCAAAAGCTCGATTTCGTCTTCCGGGGCAGGGTACCCGATGGACAGGCGCAGCATAAAGCGATCCATCTGCGAATCAGGCAACAGCTGCGTTCCCGACGCGCCGACAGGGTTTTGCGTCGCAATCACCAGAAACGGGCGGGGGATAGGGTGGACCTGTCCGTCAACGGTAACCTGTCCCTCTTCCATCGCCTCAAGCAAAGCCGACTGCGTGCGGCTGGTGGCACGGTTGAGCTCGTCGGCCAGCAGCAGGTTGCACAGTACCGCGCCCGGCTGGTACTCCATCGTCCCCGTATCCTTGTTGTAGACCGAAAAGCCGGTCAGGTCAGACGGCATGACGTCGGGGGTGAACTGCACACGCCGGTAGTCCAGGCCCAGCGCCCGCGAAAAGGCAAGAGCCATTGTCGTTTTTCCCACTCCCGGAATGTCCTCGAGCAGCACATGCCCGCCGCATATCATGGCGAGCAGCGTTTTTAAAAGCACATCATCCTTTCCGATGACAGCTTTCTTGACTTCGTGAATCACGTCGACAATCTGTTGATTCGGATTCATGATCCTTTTATTCCTTTCGTCGGTTTTATGTGAAAAAGCGGCCTTTAGCAAAAAACGGCTGCCAAAATTTCTGGCTGCACGGATCTGCAAATATTATACCATGTCGGCGTGCAAAAGCGAAGCTTTTTGCACGCGCCGCGTCAGCGGCACAAAGCAGAGCTTTGGGAAGCCCCATGCGTTATGCCGGAAACGAAAAATACCCGGACAGCACATCTGCTTCATTTTATTATAAGTTATTATAAGTCATAGAGTCCGCTTCAAGTCAAGAAGCGGCTGGCCAGCTTGCGGAAAAATATCCTTTTCAGTTGAAAAATATTGTAAAATAGTGTATGATGAAGTTTAATCTCGCTCCGGTCTGCGGCCGGACGGCGTGAAAAAATCAAAGGGGAATGGTATGCAAAAAAACACATTTCAGCGCGTTTACGACGTTGTCCGCTGCATTCCGCCCGGAACCGTGACGACTTACGGGCAGATCGCCCGTCTTCTGGGCAATCCGCGCATGTCGCAGGTTGTGGGTTTTGCGCTGCACGTCAATCCCGAACCAGGCGTCATCCCGTGCCACCGCGTCGTCAACCGCTTTGGCGGACTGGCCGACGCGTTTGCTTTCGGCGGCGTTCACCGCCAGCGCGAGCTTCTGGAACAGGAAGGAGTCACCTTTACTGCGGAAGGAAACGTCGACCTGTCCAAACACATGTGGCGCGGTGAAGAATACATCATTCAAACAGGGGGACCGGTATGAGTCTGTTCGAGCTTTTTCTCATCGCCGTAGGGTTGTCTATGGACGCTTTTGCCGTCGCGGTCTGCAAAGGGCTTTCCATGAGCAAAATTACGCTGAAAAAATCATTGGTGGTAGGGTTGTATTTCGGCATCTTCCAGTCCGCCATGCCGCTGATCGGCTATTTTCTGGGACGCCAGTTTGCCGGTCTTATCACCGCCTATGATCACTGGGTCACTTTCATCCTTCTGGGCGCTATTGGTTTCAACATGATCCGTGAAAGCCGCGAAGGTGAAGAAAAGACCGACGCTTCGCTGTCGCCGCGTTCAATGCTTCCACTGGCTGTCGCCACCAGCATTGACGCGTTGGCTGTCGGCATCTCTTTTGCCTTTTTAAGCGTTCCGATCGGTCCGGCCGTTTCCTTTATCGGTGTCATTACCCTGACGCTGTCCATGGTCGGCGTCAAACTCGGAAATGTTTTCGGCGTCCGTTACAAGTCGCGCGCCGAACTGGCGGGCGGCCTGGTATTGATTCTGCTCGGTCTTAAAATCCTGCTCGAACACCTGGAATTACTGCCTTTTTAAAGACATCCGGTGCTATTTCGGCGCAGCACGGAATATAGTGGTGCCGAGGTGATGGCCTGTGATCGTTGTCCGGATGAAAAGCATCATACGCGCAGTAAGTGTGTTGGCGCTTTGCCTGTGTGTTGCGCTGTTCGGCGCAATTGCCTTCCGTCGGAAGCCGGTGCCCCGTCAGGCGCTGTCCGTCCTGCCCCCGGATGAATACCAGCTGTTTCTCGACGCCGGTCACGGCGGCCTGGACGGCGGCGCCGTTTCTCCCAACGGCGTCAGCGAAGCGGACATCAATCTGTCCATCGCGCGTAAAACGCAGGCATTGCTGCGTTTTTTCGGTATCAACGGCGATTTGACACGCACCGGCGAGCAGTCCCTTAACTATAACCCGGACGCGTCGGCCCGCGAAAACAAAAACGCCGATTTGCAGGCCCGTCTTGCCCTGTCCAAAGAGCGCCCGGAACTTGATTTTCTCAGCATCCACCTGAACAAGTTCGATCAGGAGCAGTATTACGGGGCGCAGGTGTTTTATTCTCCCAATACGGAACGCTCCAAACAGCTGGCACAGTGCTTGCAGGACTCTTTGCGCCTGACATTGGACAGGGACAACGACCGGCGTATCAAACTGGCGCCTGACGGCGTCATGCTGATGAAAAACATCAATTCTCCGGCCGTGACCATCGAGTGCGGCTTTTTGTCCAACGCCCGTGAAGAAGCGCTGCTTCAGCAGGATTCCTATCAGACAAAAATCGCCCTTGCGATAGCCGGTGGCTATCTTCAATATCTGGAATCTAAATAAAGAAGGAAGTCTTATGGCAGGAAAAAAGAAGGTCGCATATGTCTGTTCCGAATGTGGGTTTGACACCCCAAAATGGCAGGGGAAATGCCCGAATTGCGGCAGCTGGAACACCATGATTGAGCAAGTGGTCAGCGATGTAAAGTCAAATAGCTTTGCAGCAAAAACCATACGCCATTCTCTGTCTGAGCCCATTTCCATTCACGCTGTCACCACCGAACACGAGACGCGGATTTCTACCGGCATCACTGAACTGGATCGCGTGCTGGGCGGCGGGATGGTCAGGGGATCGCTGGTTCTGGTCAGCGGGGAACCGGGCATCGGGAAGTCGACGCTTCTTTTGCAGGCGTGCAGCGGGCTTTGCCTGTCCGGACCGGTTTTATATGTCACAGGGGAAGAATCTTTGTCTCAAATCAAAATGCGCGCCCAGCGGCTGTCCATTGACGACGAACGTCTTTTCATCTTTGCCGAAACCGAACTGGATCGTGTTTGGAGCGCAATTGACAAGACGTCGCCCGGCGTTGTCATCGTCGACTCCATCCAGACCATGTTCGACCCGCAGATCGCCTCGACTCCGGGCAGTGTGACCCAGGTGCGGGAATGTACAATGGCGCTGATGCAGTTTGCCAAGACGCGCGGCGTTTCCGTTGTTCTGGTCGGGCATGTCAACAAAGACGGCGGAATTGCCGGCCCCAAAGTGCTGGAGCACATGGTGGACACTGTGCTCAATTTCGAAGGTGACCGCCATGCCGCTTACCGGATGCTGCGCGCGGCAAAAAACCGGTTTGGATCGACCAACGAAATCGGGATTTTTGAAATGCATGAAACAGGGCTGGCCGTCGTGTCCAACCCGTCGGCAGCGATGCTATCCGGCCGTCCGGACGGCGCCAGCGGCAGCTGTGTCACCGCCGTTTTAGAGGGCACGCGCCCGCTGCTGGCCGAAATACAGGGGCTGGTCACCAAATCGGCCTATGGTTCCGCCCGCCGCACATCCGCCGGTATTGATTACAACCGCGCCATGCTGCTGCTTGCCATCCTGGAAAAGCGCGGCGGCTTCATGCTAAGCGCTTATGACGCTTACATCAATGTCGTCGGAGGCCTCAGCCTGGACGAACCTGCTGTCGATCTCGCGGTGATTATGGCTATTGCATCCAGTTATTTGGAAAAGCCGCTTCTGGACAATTTGGCCGTCTTCGGCGAAGTCGGCCTTTCCGGTGAGCTTCGTTCGGTATCGGGCGCTGCGCAGCGCGTGTCCGAACTTGCCCGTCTCGGTTTTAAAAAATGTATTCTGCCCCGCGCCTGTCTGGATCAGGTTTCTGTCCGGGGCATCGAGTGCGTTGGCGTCTCGTCCATCCAGGACGCGCTGCGTGCGGGATTTCAAAAGAACTGACCGCAAAAGTCTGGCGCTGCCAGGCTTTTTTGTTTAAGCGTCAGCGCGCTTGACAAAATATGCGCACGGCGCGCCGCTGTATCCGCCAGGCGACGCCGCACAGGCCAGGCAGCACTCTCCGTCTTTACAATAAATACAGCGTATCTCGTTACAAATAATGGGCACGCTCCATCACCTTCTTTGCCCGCCGCAATGGTTATATTTTGGCCGAAATCATGCAAAATATGATGGTCACCAGCGCCAATACGGAGGGGATGGAGTGAAAAAAATTATTTCGGCCATTTTGTGCAGCGTCCTGCTCATCGCCTGCATGTACCATGTCAGTCCTTTTCGCGAGGCAGCCCGGACGGTCTCTGTTTCCGCCGTTTTCCCGTCCGTGCTGAACATCACAGATTACGTCGTGCTGCAAGGCACGACGGCTGAACAGGGAAGGCAGAATTTGTACGCCAAAGGCCCAGCGCGCGTCAGCGCGGTCTACGCGCAGGCAGGGGATACCGTCTCTGAAGGGCAGCCTTTGCTGCAGCTCGTGCCTCTGGAGCCTGCCGATCAGTCCGCCGGCGTACTTTATGACGAAGTTGAGTCGGCGGTATCGCAGATTCGTCCCGAAACTGCATCGGCAGGGCAGGACGCTTTGAGCGACGAATTGGCGGCTATTGTTTCTTCAGCTATTGTCGGCGCAGTACGGCAGGAGTCTCAGGACGGATCGCAGCCCTACTGCCTGTACAGCCCCATGGACGGTACGGTAATGTCTCTGAACTGCACAGAAGGCCAGGAAGTCAGTGGAATCCTGCCGTGCGCATCGGTTTCCGATCTGACCAACCTGGCCGTCAAGGCACAGGCTACCGAAAACACCATTGCGCGGATTGCCGAGGGGATGGATTGCCTTGTCACCGTGGATGCGCTGGCCAGAGGGCAGGAATTAAGCGGAACCATCGAAAGCATTATGCCCTATGGCCGGCAGACCGGCACGCTGATTCAGCCCGGCGACATCAAGACCGATGTCTGGATTCATTTGCCCAATGATAACGGATTGCTGCGCCCCGGTTACAGCGCGCAGGTCAAAGTGGAAGTCAATCAAAAAAAGGGGGCATTGGTCGTACCGTATGACTGCGTCACGCAGGACGATACACGGCAGGAATATGTCATGGTTGTCAGCGTGGGACGGGCAGTCCGGCACGATGTGGCCACCGGATATGAATTGGAAGAGGGGATAGAGGTAACTGCCGGCGTCGAACCTGACTCCATGCTGATCCGGAATCCCGAAAATATCCGCCACGGCGACCGTGTTCTCATTCATACAGGGGGCAGCCATGACAACACGTGATTTATGGGTTCTGGCGATTGGAAACGTTCGCCGCGGCGGAGGAAAAAGCCTGCTCTGCGCGCTGGCCGTCTGTGTCGCAGTCTGTTCAGTCTGTATGATCAGCGGGCTGGGGAACGCCGCGCAAAACGCCGTCGTGTCCGAAATCGAACAGACCGGGCTGGGAGGAATCGCCTTGTATGCCGATGCCGGCGGCTTCATTTTTGAGCAGGATGAGCTCGACGCTGTCAGCAGCGAAGGGCAGGTTGCCGCGGCGATGCCGCTTGCTTTGAAATATGGTTATGTGACGCAGCGGGACGAATCTCTGTCCGCAGGGATTCTGGGCGTCAGCGAACAGGTGACTGATATTTTTCATCTGAGCCTTTTACACGGCAGGATGCTTCAGAAAAACGATCTGGCAGGAGCAGCAAAGGTCGCGGTCATTGACCGGACATTGGCTGAGACCTTATACAAGCGTGAAAATATTGTGGGAAAAACCCTGCTGATCGGTACGGAAAACTGTTACGACCGGTTCGAAGTCGTCGGCATCATTGAATCCCAGACTGAAACCGTCGGTTATCTGACAGGCGGGCGTGTGCCGTACATTGTCTACCTGCCATATACCGCGCTCGACACCATGCTCGGCCAGCCGACAACTGACAAGCTGGCGATCAGCTGCTTTTCCGGCGCTGACGAAATATCGGCCGCGCAAAATGCTGTTGCCCGGCTGCAGCGCGATCATCCTGACACGGTTTTCAAATACGAAAATCTGGGAGGCTATACTGAAGTTTTCAAAAAAATTGTTAAAATAATCACATTATTTATCAGCGCTGTCGCCGCAATTTCCATGATTGTCGGGGGAATCGGCGTCATGAATTCCATGGTATCGTCCGTCGAAAGCAGAACGCGCGAAATAGGGGTTTATATGGCGCTGGGAGCAACACGGAGGGACATTCTGCGCTGTTTTCTCTGGGAAGCCGTCATCATTTGTTTGCTGGGCGGCCTGACGGGCGGCGCCGTCAGCCTGGGAATTTTTTATGGGATCAGCCGGCTGACGGGACTGGAAACCAATGCGCTTGGCAGCGTGCTTTTGTGCATTGGAAGCTCAGTAATTTGCGGTCTGATTTTCGGCATTGCGCCGGCGCGCAAAGCCTGTGCCATGAATCCTATCGACGCCATTCGGGAAGAATAAAAAGTAATTCACTGCAAAGGCCTGCATAGCAGGTTTTTGCCTCCTCTCAATTATACAAAACTTTTATTTTGTATAATTGAGAATGTCGATCGCAAAACCTCCCTCACCATATGCCGTCCACTGCCGCAGGCATACAGATCCACCAGCACAGTGTGTAATAAGCAGGCACGCAAAATCTTGCGTGCCTGCTGTCTTTTTATCGGTGCTGTTGTTCCAAATCGATCAGGTATTGCTTAATTTCAACGCCCGATCCATAGCCGGTCAATTTTCCGTCTGCGCCGACTACGCGGTGACACGGGACGATGACGCTGATGGGATTATGGTGGTTGGCCTGACCTACGGCACGGAACCCTTTTCCTGCGCCGCAGCGCTCGGCCAGGGTTTTATAGCTGATCAGTTCGCCGTACGGGATTTTGCACAGTTCGCTCCAGACTTTCCCGTAAAACGGCGTTCCGTACAATTTGACATTCAAATCAAAGGTTTTACGGACGCCGCTGAAATACTCGTCCATCTGGACAATGGCTTTAATCAGTTCGGCATTAAATCCTTCCGTAAAATTTTGGCCGGGGAAATATTTTGTTAAAAACTGCCGGCAGTCCTGAAGTCCGCCTTGGTAAAAATCCAAACGTATGATATAATTATCTTCAGCAATAATTTGAACCGGCCCGACCGGAGATTCCAGAGTGCCTTTATACAGCATTTTCCTTTCCCGCTCCCCCTATTTATTCTGATTTAAAGCGAGGCTTTGTATGACACAGAACTGGCAAGGCGCGCCTCCTGTCCTGCGCGAATATCTCACCTATATGGAAACTATTATGGGCCGATCCCATCAGACTGTCAATGAGTATTTTCTCGATTTACGCACTTTTTTGTGGTTTATGCTGCAAAAACGCAGAATGGTTCCGCCGGATACCAGGTTTGACGACATCAGCATCGAAACCATTGACCTGTCTTTTCTGCAAAGCGTGACTCGAACCGATCTGCTCGATTATCTTTTGTTCGCCGCCAGCGAACGGCCCAAATACCATAAAAGCGCGCGCACCAGCTATGGGAACCAGCCGCGCGCCCGGGCGCGCAAGGTGTCGGCTTTGCGCTCGTTTTACAAATATCTTTGCGAAAAACAGCGCTATTTTGACGAAAATCCCACAGCCAGCCTTGACACTCCCAAATCCCGGCAGACTCTGCCCAAATTCCTGACCTTGCAAGAGAGTTTAACTCTTTTGCAGTCTGTCGACGGACCGTATAAAGAGCGTGACTACTGCATTCTGACCATTTTCCTCAACTGCGGGCTCCGCGTTTCCGAACTTGTCGGCATCAATTTATCTGACATCAACCTGGATGACGAACGGCTGCGCGTTGTCGGAAAAGGCAACAAAGAACGGCTTGTCTACCTAAATCAGGCGTGCAGGGATGCCATCGAGGCCTATCTTCCCTATCGCGTCGACCCCCTGCCTGAAGCCAGGGATGCTCTGTTTATCAGCAAGCAGCGCAAACGTATCAGCGTACAGACCGTCAAGTGGCTGGTCGGCAAACACCTCAACGAAGCCGGTCTGGGACAAAAACACTGCTCGGCACACAAGCTGCGCCACACAGCGGCTACTCTGATGTACCAAAACGGCGTCGACGTCCGCACTTTGAAAGAAGTGCTGGGGCACGAAAACCTGGACACCACGATGATCTATACGCACGTTGTCGACGAAAACCTGCGGGATGCGGCCGCCAAAAACCCGTTGGCCGGCCTCCGCCCTCCTCAAAGCGCCAAAAAGGCGCAGGACAAAGCCAAATAATAAGATCACCATTCAAAACCGGCGTACCGCCTGACGGATGCGCCGGTTTTATCTTGCCTTGGGGTGAAAACGCTGATACGTTTCCTGTAAATCGTTCTGGTACAGCCGCGCGTAAATCTGCGTGGTCGAAATATCAGTATGGCCTAGCATGTGCTGGATGGCGTGCAGATCCGCACCATTTTGGAACAAGTGCAGCGCAAAGGAATGACGAAGCACCTGTGGGGTAATATCTTTTTGAATCCCGGCCAGATCGGCATAGTGTTTGATAATCTTCCAAAATCCCTGTCGGGTGATGCGGCCGCCCGCCATATTGAGAAACAGCGCCGGTTCGCCTGGGTCGGCAACCATCAGTACGCGCGCATTACGTATGTAGTCCTGCAGCATTTTCGCCGCTTCGGGATAGATGGGGATCGTGCGTTCCGACTTTGCGCTGCGGCAATGGATAAACCGCATCCGTGCATTGACGTCCTGTACATTAAGTGCAATCAGCTCGCTGGCTTTGATACCGGTCGCGTACAAAAGTTCAATCATCGCCTTGTCTCTCCGGCCTTTGGGTCCGGGATCCGGCGGAACGGAAAGCAGCTTTTCCACTTCCCCCATGGTCAGCGTCACCGGCATCCGCGGCTCAGCGGCACGGACACGCACCCCTTTGACAGGGTTGATTTCAACGACACCCCGCTTTTGCAGGCTGCGGAAAAAATCCGTCAGCGACGCGCGCGACCGCTGTACCGTCGACCGGGACTTTCCTTTTTCCTCCAGTCCGTGCAAATACTCTTCGACCTGCTGGCTTTTAACCCGGGCGCAGTCTTTTTCCGTGCGCAGCCGAGCCGCTGTGCAAAAAGCTGACACATCGCGCACATAAGACGTCACCGTATTGTCCGATGCGTGTTTTTCAGTTGTCAGGTAGTTTTTAAACTGCTCAAGCAGCGTGTTCATAAAAACCCCAACTCCTGTTACCCGGTAATAATCAGCAATGCGGCGCGCGCCAGCGGCGGCATCAGATAAGCATACAGCAGCGACGCCAGCAGCACAGCAGTCAGACAGAGCGCCGCCGTCAAATAATACGATGCGTCCAAAGCCATGCGCACGCCCCCTGTCCGACGGCCAATCCGCCGAAGCCACGAGGACGAACATGAAAACGAACAAAGGGACAAAACCAAAAGGCAGGCTGTAATGACAAACCCGGAACAAAATTCCGCCAATACAGCGGGAATGTAACCGTCAAAGCCGTAGACGCGGATAAAGGCCGTAATGGCCAGTGACATGGTGAAGCCGCGAACCAGAAAAACTGCCGGAACCACCAGCACGCTCAGCCGCCCAAATCCTGAAAAGAAAACCAGGCTGAGCATGATAAAGCCCGGCCAAAAAGACGACTTGAACAGTTCCGCACCTGTCGAAACCGTCAGGCGCTGTACATAACTGTCGACATAGCTTCCGGCACTGGCAGGCAATCCAGCGGCAAAAAAACTGCCGACAACGGCTCCCAGCAAAAAACAGGCCGACAGCAGACATATTGCCGGCATCTGCCGGCTGACCAGCTCGTCCTGCTGCGTGCTGCGACGATTCATTTCATCACCACCCCTGCTCATACATATGGGCGGTGAACACTTATTATGATACATATTTTGCCGGCAGGGATCAAGGGGAAAAATAATTTTCAGCACTATATCCAAATATTATGTCAACAACTTTATGTAAACTGCGCAACCATGCCGACGGCCCGGCGCAAAAAACAGGCCGCCCATATGGGCGGCCTGCCACAATGTGCGTGGTGGTGTGATTATCTGCGCCGCTGCTGTGCCGTGGCGGAGCATCCGCAACATGAAGAGCCGGACTGGCCTTTGTCTACGGTTTTGATCATGTCACTGATTTTGGGCGGGAAAAACTCGTCGACCGGGAACTTAAAGCGCTGGAAGAGTTCGCAGGGATCGTCGGCATTTCCGGAGCATTCCTTATCCGGCATACAAATGTCATAGGCCGGCATCAGCAGCTGAATGTCACGTTCGAGCTTGATGATGCTGAACTGCCCCAGCGTGGCGTACAGTTTTTTGCCTTCGTCAGAAATGATCAGCTCGTCGTCAAAGCAGTTGCAGATGGTGTCCGGAATGTCGTTCAGAAGCGTTTCGCCGCACCCCTGGCCGTCGATTGCCTTAACGCCGAGCAGAACCGGGTCGACCACTTCGACAACGGCGATAGGCAGGTTGGTTTTTTCAAAGTTCTGGACATCGCTGTCATGCGGCGCCAGCTGCGAGCTGAAGATGCGAACACTCCCCTCGCTTCCGAACAGAACCGTGCGCTTATCATAGGTCGCCAGACCCGTGATTTCGCGCGGGCGTCCGACGCCGGCAAACGCTTCTGCCGTCACCTTATAGAAATATTTGACGTCCACTGTGTAAAATCCCTTGTTAAAGGGGATGGATTCAACGTCAATGTACGCCCAGAGCAGTTCAGCCGTGCGGGGTTTGACGTTAATGGCGCCGTCCAGCACCGCTTGTGAGCAACGCGTCAGGTATACGCGCAGATCCTGCAGACATTCTTTGTCGCGGCAGCTGTCATATACCTTCCGGGTATGAATACAAACGGCCTCTTTGGGCAGAGGGTTTCCGTGAAGCGGGCCGGGTGATACCTTATCAGGCATTCGATTACCTCCCGAAGTAAGATTGAAGTCAGCCTTCAATAACAGTCTATGTCGAGGGGTGCGATTGGTGCACAATCAGGCCGGCGCCTTCGTATCCTGATAGCAGGGCCCTCCCCTTCCCTCCCCCGTCCGCTCGCTCTGTATTCTGTTATAATCAAGAGGTGATAGCATGCCCATCATTTATCTCAGCCCTTCCACGCAGGAAGGAAACCCTTACATCACAGGCGGCAATGAAGAACAGTACATGAACCTGATCGCTGACGCCATGGAACCCATTCTCCGTTCGAGCGGAATCCGTTTCCGGCGCAACACGCCGTCTATGACGGCTGCATCGTCCATCCGTCAAGCCAATGCGGGCAATTATGATTTTTACCTGGCCCTGCACTCCAACGCGGCTCCTGACGCCCTCAGCGGACAGATTCGCGGCACCGATGTCTATTACGCTCCCAACAGTGTCTGGGGCCGGAAAATGGCCGAAATTATTGTCAGTAACTTTAAGGTGATTTATCCCCTGCCCAACCGTGTCCGCGCGCTGAGCACCACCTCTATCGGCGAAGTGGTCAAGACCCGCGCCCCTGCGGTACTGGTAGAAATCGCTTACCATGATAATGTAGAGGACGCCGGCTGGATTACCGGAAATATTCAGCCCATTGCCCGCGCGCTGGTGCTGTCGCTGTGCGAGTACTTCGGTATTCCTTTTATTTCCGCACAATCCCCGCGCCGCGGAACCGTTGTTCTGACCAGCGGGACGCTCAACCTGCGCAGCCGTCCATCCATCTCTTCCGCTGTCATCACACGCATTCCCAACCGCGCGCAGGTGACCGTCTGGGGGCAGTGGCAAAACTGGTACGTTGTCGAGTACAAGGGATTGGTCGGTTATGCCAGCTCACAGTACATTTACAGTTAAAAAACGTCCTTTCCGACAGGAAAGGGCGTTTCATCGGTTTATTCGTTTTTAAGGCTGTCGTGCGCTGCGAGGTACAAGGCGCATTCCAAACGCATCTTTTCCAGTTCACAGCCAATCTCATAGCTCTGATCGATTCGGCCGTGCGCGTGGAAATTCGCAGCACTGCATCCGCCGCTGCAATAAAACTTGGCCCAGCAGTCACGGCAGGCCGGACGCGTATAAACGTTGACGCCTGCAAACTCGCGCGCCTGTTCGCGGCTGAAGCTGCCGTCCTTGACATTTCCCATATAATAGTCTTTTTCGCCGACGAACTGATGACAGGGATAGATGTCGCCTTCCGGCGTAACGGCGACATATTCGCAGCCGGCGCCACAGCCGCGCAGGCGCTTGATAACGCACGGCCCCTGTTCAAGGTCGACGTTGAAGTGGAAGAAATTAAACCATTCGCCCTTTTGGCGTATTTCAATCATGGTCTGCGCCAGCTTATGGTATTCTTCACGGATCCGCGGCAGATCCGATTCCTTAATTTCATAGCCGCAGCCGTCCGGAGCTGAGACCGGTTCCACCGAAATCTGCTCGAAGCCTGCGCGGTACAGCGACAGCACGTCTTCGACAAAATCCAGGTTTTTTGCCGTGTAGGTGCCGCGGACATAATAGTCTTTTTCCGGGTCGCGCTGCCGAACCAGTTTTTGCATTTTGGGCAGGACAACGTCATAGCTGCCGCCGCCGGCCACCGTTTTTCGCATGTCATCATTGACCGACCGGCGCCCGTCCAGAGATAATACAACATTGGACATTTCACGATTCAGGTAATCGATGGTATCGTCATCGAGCAGCACACCGTTGGTTGTGATTGTGAAGCGGAACTGCTTGCCATGGATCTTTTCCTGCTCACGGGCATATTCTACCGCTGCGCGGACCGTGTCCATGGCCATCAGCGGCTCGCCGCCGAAAAAGTCAATTTCAATATTGCGGCGTTGCCCCGACCGTTCAATGACAAAATCAATCGCCTTTTTCGCGGTGTCGGCGTCCATCAGCGAACGCACCGTGCCAAAATCGCCGGTCTGCGCAAAGCAATAGCGGCAGCGCAGGTTGCAATCGTGCGACACATGCAGGCAAAGCGCTTTCACCGGGCTGTCTGCAGGTTTAATCAACGCCTCGGGAAGCAGTTCTTCTTCCGAGAACAAAAGCCCTTCCTGGTACAGGCTGTACAATTCTGCATAAGCCTCGCGTACAGCGTCCGCTTCCTGCGGAGTAAACTGTGCCGCAAGATTGTCCGGGCAGTTTTCCGTCAGCGGCGGCGTCAGCATCGCACACAGCCGGTAAGCAATGGGGTCAAGCGCATGAACCGCTCCGCTGGCGACGTCGAGAGCCAAACGGATTCCCCCCTGCTCAAAACAATGAACCATTTTATTACTTCTCTCCTTTACATGCAAAACGGCAGGCACCCGGCGGATGCCTGCCGATTTAGCTCATCAGTTATCTGCGCTTCTCGCACTTCTGGTTGGCAACGGTGCACGACGTTTTGCAGGCCGACTGGCACGAGGTCTGGCATTCGCCGCAGCCGCCGTGGGCAGCAGTCTTTTTCAAATTAGACTTATTGATCGTTTTGATGTGTTTCATCGATTTTCGCTCCTTCTAATGTATTGCTGTCGAAATCACACTTCCCATCATACAGGAAATAAGCAAAATAATCAACACCGCAACGAAATTTTTTATCAAAAACAGGCCGGAAAACAGCGCTGTCCCTATGATGAGAAGCACCGCAAGCAAGATGGCCTCTGCCAGCAGCGCGGAAAGCAGCTTCCTTTTTCTTCCGCCCGCGGCGGCAGCGCAGACCAGACCGCCCAAGAAAGCCGCCACCCCCGCATAAAGGCGGACATGCGCGGCCGGCAGCGTTCCCAATGCCGTCAGCGCTGACAACAAAAATGCCGAAAACAACAGCGTCAGCAGTCCCGCCGCCGCTGCGATCCCGATTCTGCGCATCGAAACCGCGCGCACCGGTACATCCTGCGCACCCGATCGTTCTGCTGCTTTTTTCTTCCGCTTTGTCATACTGATCCCCCGCATTTTTTATCGGTCATCACATCATTATGCGGGGGATACAGCGTTTAGTACAAAATTATTCCGCCTTGCCGTCGGTCTTGTTTTCAGTTTTGCTGTCGGTTTCGTTTTTTTGCTCTTTTCCGGATTCCGGCAGGGCCTCAGGCTGGTTCTCGTCTTCGTCTCCCGAAGAAATCCTGCTCTGAATCGCCCATTTTTTGATCGTCAGTTTCGTCTTGGCAGCCCCGGTTTCAAAAGTAACAAGGTCGTCTTTGACATTGAGCACGCGGCCGGTGAACCCACCGATGGTGACAATATCGTCACCGGGCTGCAGCTTGTTGCGCATCATGCGATCGGCTTTTTCCTTTTTCTTCTGGGGCCGAATCAACATAAAATAAAAGAGCGCGATCATTACAATGATCCAGATATACGCTGTCCAAGTTTCCATTTTTCTTCCTCCTGCTAAAAAATGCTAACACACCTATTATACCGGCTGAATGGACAAAAAGCAAGAGCAAAATCCACCCGGGTTTTCACTCAAATTCGCCGTTTACCGACGCTTTCCCAGCTGCAAAACAAGCCGGAACGAATTCCGGCTTGCCTGCGTTTATGGTTTTGTGATCAGGCAGACCGCATGGGCCGCGATGCCTTCTTTGCGGCCGGTAAACCCCAGCCCTTCTTCCGTTGTCGCTTTAACCGAAACCTGCCCTGGCGCAATTCCCATTGCGTCGGCCAGGCGCTTGCGCATTTGCGGGATATACGGCATCATTTTCGGCGCCTGCGCCACAATAATCGAATCGATGTTCCCGATTTCCCACCCACTGTCGCGGAGCTTCTGGCAGCTAAGATGAAGCAAAGCAAGGCTGTCTGCCCCCTGATACTGCGGATCTGTATCAGGAAACAGCACGCCGATATTGTCCATCGCCGCGGCGCCCAGCAGCGCGTCAATAATAGCATGAGCAAGCACGTCGGCATCGCTGTGCCCCATCAGCCCTTTTTCACAGGGGATTTCCGTTCCGCCGATAATAAGCCGGCGCCCTTCAGAAAATGGATGAACGTCGTAACCGTTTCCCACACGAATCATTCTTTTGCCTCCAGCAAAGCCGCGGCGGCTATCAAGTCGTCCGGCGTTGTGATTTTCAGATTGGCTCCTGTACAGAAGACCGCCGCCGGACGCAAACCCATGCGTTCCAGCGCAAAGCTTTCATCTGTCACTTTTTCTCCTGCCTGTACGGCATCATATAGAGCGCCGCGCAAAAGCTGTAAATCCGCGCACTGCGGGGTCTGCGCACGCACCAGGGCGTCACGGTCAAAGGTGCGTTCGATCCGCCCGTCGCGTACCAGCTTGACGGTATCTGTCATGGGTGCGACCGCTGCCGCACAGTTGTTTTCAAAAGCAGCCGCGCAGACGCGTTCAATATCAGCAGGCTCAATCAATGGTCGCGCCGCATCATGTACGCAGACAAAACGGCAGTCTGGCGAAACTTCAGCCAATCCGCGCAAAACGCTTTCTGCCCGTGACGCCCCGCCACAGACAACCTTACTGAGCTTGCCGATGGAAAAATCCTGGCATAGCTGGGAATATTCCACAAGTACATCGTCCCGGGCGACCAAGACAATCTCGTCAACTGCGCCGCACGCTTCAAAAGCCAGCATGGTGTGAATCAGCACCGGAAGCCCGCCCAATTCGCACAGGAGCTTATTTTCTCCACCCATGCGCGCCGAACTCCCGCCCGCTGCGATCACGGCTGAAACAAAGGGTTTTTCCGCTTTTTTTTTTTTTTTCCGCAACATGATACGCCTCCCAAAGGCCCGGATCCAATCATGCTCTATTTTATGAGCCCTTCGTCGACCATATGCGCAACCTCGTCATAGGGCGCCGATTTGGCCAGCATGATTTCAGAAATCAGAATCTGCCGCGCCGAAGCCAGCAGCTTTCGTTCGCCGGTCGACAGGCCGCGCCGTCCCTCGCGCCGGAGCAGGCTTTTTGCGACCTCTGCCACCTGGGTCAGATCCCCGCTTTTAATTTTCAGCAGATTTTCACGAAAGCGGCGATTCCAGTTCTGCGTCTCGTCCACGTGCAGCTGCGGCAGGCTTTGAATGAGCGTATCAGCTTGCTCCGCGGTAATGATACCGCGGACACCGACGCTGTCGCAGTGTTCACACGGGATCATAACAGTCATTGTCCCGACCGTCATCCGTACAACGTAGTAAAGCTGCGTTTTTCCCTCCAGGCTCTGCTCGGTAATACTCTCGATGATCCCTGCGCCATGCGTAGGATGTGCAATTTTATCGCCGATCTGATACATCCTGAAAACCTCCATCCGACGCCCCTTTATAACACCTGATTTCCTGCATTTTTTCTTTTTATATTCTTTATTATAACGCTTTCTGGAAAAAAAGACAAGAAATTCAGCAGGAAAAGTTTCCGCTTTTCATCAAAAAGAAGCAGGGCGGCGAATGAAATCATTCGCCGCCCTGCTGGCCAACCGGGCAATTACAGCTGATAGCCCATTTGAATGGCCTGCATATTCTTTTCAATTAAATCCGCTTTTTTAGGGGGAACAACCTTTTTTAACGTTTTCTCAATCAGGCTTTCATCACAAATATTGGTCTCTTTAATAAATTTACCCAGCATAATCATGTTGGACAAGCCTTTCATCCCGTGTTCGTTCGCCATTTGAGTGGCCGGCAGATAAAAAGCATCCACATCGCTGCGCTTGACCTTTTCCGAAATCAGTGTCGAATCGATAAAAATCTTTCCGCCCGGCACAACCGAATCTTCAAACTTTTCCAGAGACGGGGCGTTCATTGCAATAAGCGAAGTCGCTTTAATGACAATGGGCGAACCGACCGGCTGGTCGCTGATGACGACATTGCAGTTGGCCGTTCCGCCGCGCATTTCCGGCCCGTAAGACGGAAGCCACGATACTTCAAACCCCTGATACAGTCCCGCATAAGCCATAAACTTGCCCGTGAACAGCACGCCCTGCCCGCCGAACCCGGCGATAATAATCTGTTGATTCATCCTTTATTCCCCCTGTGTAATGTCTTTATAGACGCCCAGCGGATAATAAGGCATCATGTTCTCACGCAGCCAGTCAAGCGCCTTAACGGGTGACAAGCCCCAGTTGGTCGGGCAGCTCGACAGCACCTCGACAATCGAATAGCCTCGTTTTTCCTGCTGCATGGTAAAGGCCTTTTTGATGGCCTTTTTGGCCGCGTTGACGTTCTTGACCGAATCAACGGCCACACGCTCGGCATACGCTGTGCCGGACAGCGTTGCAAGCATCTCACAGACGCGAACCGGGTAACCGGCAACTTTGACGTCACGGCCGTACGGCGAGGTCTGCGTCACCATGTCAGGCAGCGACGTCGGGGCCATCTGGCCGCCCGTCATACCGTAAATGGCGTTGTTGACAAAAATCGTGGTAATGTTTTCACCACGGGTCGCAGCGTGCACGGTTTCCGCCGTGCCGATCGCCGCCAGATCGCCGTCGCCCTGGTATGTAAAGACGTTGACGTTGCCGCCCAAAGAGCGCTTGATGCCCGTGGCCACGGCGGGAGCGCGGCCGTGGGCCGCTTCGACCATGTCACATTCGAAATAGTTATAGGCCATGACCGAACAGCCGACCGGGCAGACACCGACCGTGTTGCCGGTCAGTCCCATTTCATCCAGCACCTCGGCCACCAGCCGGTGGATAATACCATGCGTACAGCCGGGGCAATAATGTGTCGACACATCAGACAAAGCCGCCGGTCTCGAAAATACTTTCTCCATTATTTCGCACCTCCCTGAGCCTTGACAATGACAGCCTCGACCTCGTCAGGCGTCATAACCATACCGCCGACACGGTTGCACAGATAGACGGGCCGCGAACATTCAATCGCCAGCCGGACGTCGTTGATCATCTGGCCCATGCTCAGCTCGACAGACACAAACGCTTTGGCGGTTTTCGCCTTTTCCCGCAGGACTTTTTCCGGGAACGGCCACAGGCTGATAGGACGAATCAGGCCGGCCTTAATGCCCTTTTCCCGCGCCGAGCGGATGGCGTTTTTGGCAATACGGGCCGATGCGCCGTAGGCCACGACGACGACTTCGGCATCGTCCACCATAAACTCTTCCCAGCGCTGTTCGTTTTCGACAATTTTCTGATAGCGCTCAAAACGTTTGAGGTTGATGATCTCAAGTTCATCCGGCTGCAAAAACAGAGAATTGATGATATTTTTTTTGCGTTTTCCCTGCGTGCCCGTCGTCGCCCACGGCTTGTCAAACTGTTTGACCTGCGCGTGCTCGGGAAACTCGACCGGCTCCATCATCTGGCCCAAAATGCCATCTGCCAGGATCATCGCGGGCATCCGGTACTCGTCGGCTTTTTCAAAGGCCAGGAATACGGTATCGACGACTTCCTGCACCGTGCTGGGTGCGAAGACCAGCAGACGGAAGTCGCCG
The DNA here is from genome assembly GCA_944381055.1 of uncultured Clostridia bacterium. Taxonomy (GTDB): domain Bacteria; phylum Bacillota; class Clostridia; order Oscillospirales; family Butyricicoccaceae; genus Ventrousia. Next base: position 40,725 of record CALWJQ010000032.1, read on the forward strand.
TGCCCGGGGCCGTGCGTTGCCTGGAAGTAATCGGACTGCGCCGGCTGGATGCCGCCGAGGCCGGGGCCGCCGCGCTGTACGTTGACAATCAGCGCGGGAAGATCGCTGCCCGCCAGGTAAGACATACCCTCGCTCTTGAGCGACACGCCGGGGCTCGAGCTCGAGGTCATGACACGCTGTCCGGCCGACGCCGCGCCGTACACCATATTGATGGCCGCTATTTCACTTTCAGCCTGCAAAAACGTACCGCCCGCTTTGGGCAGCTTTTTTGCCATATAGGCCGCCAGCTCTGTCTGCGGCGTAATCGGGTAGCCAAAGAAATTGCGGCAGCCCGCCAGAATAGCGGCCTCGCCCAGGGCTTCGTTGCCCTTCATCAAAAATTTCTCGCCCATTTTCTTTCCTCCCTCAGCGGTAAACTTCGATGACGCAGTCCGGGCATATGGTAGCGCACATGGCGCAGCCGATGCACTGTGACTCGTCGGTGCAGTAAGCCGGGCTGTACCCTTTTTTATTGAGCACACCGTCTTTCAGCGCGAGGATCTTGCGCGGACAAACGCTGACGCACAACCCGCACGCCTTGCATCTGTCCTCGTTGAACGTTACTTTTGCCATATCCTTTACCTCCTGTTTTATCAACTGGCGGAAAATTGTCCATCAATAAATCTTCCATTCGCTTTTGCCGTAAATGCGCACCGGGAACAGCCCCGGCACCGGCTCGACGAGCTGCGCCGCAAGATCTTCGCGCAGGCAATGCATTAAAACCGGCAGGCCCGTCAGTTCAGATACCCGCTGCGCATAGGGAATGCTTTGCAAAAAGCTTTCGCACGTTGTCTCATGCCCCAGGTTGGAATTATTGGCAATGCCGGTAAAACGCATGTGCGACGCCGCTTCCATGTCGCGGACAAACCCGAGAACGTCTTCAGGGTGCGACGTCAGCAGGCGGTGGCGGTTAATCACCAGCACCATTTCATGTTCGCCGGCCTTCATCCTGTCGGCAAACTGCCCGAGCGCGACGGCGCCGCTGTCGTCGCCGCCGACGTCGAACACCGAATAAATATCTTCGCGATCAAAAGCCATCGACGTTTCCGGCGGTACCGAAGGAATGTCCAGATTGGAGTTGGCGAAAGGCGAAGCAATCAGCCGGACGCCGTGACGGTTCAGCACTTCTTCGCTGTCTTTGGTGCGAAAATACGGGTTGACAATATCAACATCGCAGATAATCACTTCTTTTCCCTGCCTGCGCAAAGCAAGGGCGTAGTTTACAGCCAGATTGGTTTTTCCGGAACCATAGTGTCCGGCAAATATAGTAATATGCTTGGCCATACGGCCTCCCCTTTCCGTACAAAATGGCTATTGTTATTATATCACCACCAAACGCCATTTAGCAACAATATTATATTGATTTTCCCCCATAAAAATATAGTATGCCATATGTTCAAAAAATTTTTTGTTTCTTTGCAAAGATTCATAAAAAAATACCGCAGAAATCTGAGTTTCTGCGGTACAATTTTGGCGATATTGATTTTTCTCTGCTGCATCGGGTTTGCGGATTCCCAGTTTATCCGGCGCGGAACTGCAGGCGGATGCGGTCAGCAATCATCGAGATAAACTCGCTGTTTGTCGGCTTGCCTTTGGAATTGGACACCGTGTACCCGAAAAAGCTGTTGAGCGTTTCCAAGTCGCCGCGATCCCACGCTACCTCGATGGCGTGGCGGATGGCGCGCTCCACGCGTGAGCTCGTCGTCTTATACTTTTTTGCCACCGTAGGGTAGAGCACTTTGGTAATTGCGTTGATGGTGTCCATATCCTTAACGGTCATGATGATGGCTTCGCGCAAATACTGATAACCCTTGATATGCGCAGGAACGCCGATTTCATGGATGATTTCGGTTACCCGAATTTCAATGTCGAGATCCGGATCAACCCGTTTCACCGGTTTGGCAAAACCGACGGCCAGGGAATCATACTGTTCAATGCGCTCTGTCAGCGCACGAAGATCGCAGGGCTTGAGCATGAAATACTGTACGCCCAGCGCGCCGGCCTCGGCTGCCATTTGATCGCTGATAAAAGAAGCCAACAGGATAAACGCGGGTTTGCTTCCCTTGCCGTTGGCCGTAATTTCACGGACTGCCGCCAGGCCGTCCATACGCGGCAGCATGGCATCGCTGACAATGACTTCCGGCGACAGCGCCGACGCCTTTTCCACCAGCTCTACCCCATCGCTGGCGGCGCCTATCACGGCAATACGCCCTTCCTGTTCGAGATTCAGCTTCATCATTTGCAGGTAATCCTCGTTCTCAAAGGCAAGAACGACTTTAACTTTATCTTTCATGACGCCTCTCCCTATAAACCTATTTTTTCATCAGCGCTGTGAATATAAAATATCACAGTTCCCGCCAGATTTCAAGAGAAAACTTGAAATTATTGGAAATTATCCTTCGACGAAAGGCGCCAAAAAACGCGCTATTGCAGCTGCGTCCCCGCGATCATGCGCTCGATGCTGATGCCGTATCCCCGCGTGGGATCATTGATGAGGACATGGGTGACGGCGCCGACCAGCCGGCCGTTTTGAATGATTGGGCTGCCGGACATTCCCTGCACAATCCCACCGGTTTTTTCCAGCAGGCTCCTGTCGGTCACCTGTATCATCATGTCGCGCATACTGTCGTCGTTTGCAGGGTAAATGCGCAGGATTTCGATGTCATAAGATTCGGTTTTTTCACCGTCCACGTTGGCCAGAATGGTGGCTTTCCCTGTCTGGATACCGCTTTTGGGAACCAGTTCCAAAGCCTCTTGGCCTTCATAAACTTCCGCATCATCAATATGCCCGTAAATACCGCTGATCGTATTCAGCGACAGCGTCCCCTGGTCGCGGGTCATATCAAACGATCCGGTCAGCTCGCCCGGTTCGCCTTCCCTTCCTTTCCTGACGCCGATGACGCTGGACGGCATCAGGCTGCCGTTTTCAAATGGCATGAGCTCGCCTGTGTCGACGTCGCATACGCCGTGGCCGAGTGCGCCGAAAACGCCGGTCTGCGGATCGACGTAGGTGATGGTGCCAATGCCGGCCATACTGTCGCGCACCCACGCGCCCATCCGCCAGGTCTGTCCTTCGCTGTCATAGACGGCGCTGACCGAACAGATCCGCTCTTCGCCGTCCCGTTTAAATGTGACTTCCGCCTGGCCGTCAGGCAGTGTGCTCAGCGCGTCGACCAGCGTTTCGTTGCTGCTGATTTCCGTTCCGTTGACCGATAAAATGATGTCGCCGCACTCCAGCCCTGCCTGCTGGGCGGGCGACGGCTGCTGTTCATCGCCTACTTCGGCAAACCCGACGACCATCGTCCCTTCTGAGAACAGTTTAATGCCCGTCGTCCTGCCGAGCGGGATGAGTTTCTGCGAAGCAGGCGCCGCTGAAATATCCGCAGCCTGCACAGGAAATACTAAAAAAAACAACGCGAGCAAAAAAGAAAGCAGGCAAAACGTTTTTATCGAAAAACGCGCCGCCGCTTTTAGATTTTCCATGGGTCCACCCCTTTCCTGATTTTTCCGGATACGCGTATCCGGCAAAAATAGTGTTGCCGAAAGCGCACATTTTTGCCGTGAACAATCTGTTATTCGCAATAAATTGTTCCGAAAACGCGCGCTTTTTGCCATTGGCACAACAGAAAAAGCCGCCGGACAGCCGTCCGGCGGCAGGATTTTACCCAACAGGCAAACTTATTTATTTGCGCTGCCCGAAGATCCGAGCACTTCTTTGATTTTGTGCGCGACAATGCTGCGAATGGCGTCGCGCCCTGCGCCCAAGTACTGGCGCGGGTCGAAATGGGACGGGTTCTGCGCCAGATGCTCGCGGACCGAAGCGGTCATGGCAATACGCAGATCTGAATCGATGTTGATTTTGCAGACCGCCATTTTTGCCGCCTGCCGCAGCATGTCTTCAGGGATGCCGATGGCGTCGGGCATTTGCCCCCCGTAACGGTTGACGATTTCGACATACTGCTGCGGAACCGACGACGCTCCATGCAGCACAATGGGGAATCCGGGGATCCGGCGCTGGACCTCTTCCAAAATATCAAAGCGCAGGCGGGGCTTTTGGCCCGGCTTGAATTTATAAGCGCCGTGGCTGGTACCGATGGCAATAGCCAGCGAATCGACGCCTGTTCTGGTGACGAATTCCTCGACCTGGGCCGGATCGGTAAACTGCGCGTCCGCATCGGCCACATTGACGTCGTCTTCAATACCGGCCAGCTTGCCCAATTCGCCTTCGACCACGACGCCGTGGGCATGGGCGTAATCGACGACCTTTTTGGTCAGCGCAATATTGTCTTCAAAGCTGTATTTGGAGCCGTCGATCATGACCGACGTAAAGCCGCCGTCGACACAGCTGCGGCAGATCTCGAAATCTTCGCCGTGATCCAGATGCAGCGCGATGGGCAGCCCGGTTTCTTTTTCTGCCGCCGAAACCAGCGCCATCAGGTAATTGTGTTTGGCGTACTTGCGCGCGCCGGCCGACACCTGCAAAATAACGGCCGAGTTTTCTGCCAGCGCCGCTTCGGTAATCCCCTGCACGATTTCCATATTATTGACATTGAAGGCGCCGATGGCATAACCGCCTTCATACGCTTTACGGAACATTTCTGTGGTAGTGACCAGTGGCATGACAATTCCTCCCCTGTCCGGTTAGTATATTGGTATTTTACCATGAAATGACGAGGCGCGCAATTGATTTTACCGGTTTGATATGGTATTCTTGTTACAGAACTGAACGAGTATCGGAGGATATGCATATGCAATTAAAAGGAGCGTGTATTTTCGGCCAGTCCGGCGGGCCGACCTCAGTCATCAACGCCAGCGCCTACGGCGTTTTGTCAGAAGCCCTGAAGACCGACTGCATCACCCGCGTCCTGGGCGCCAGCCACGGCATTAAAGGCGTGCTGGGCGATCGCCTGTACGACATTGGCCTTGAAGACCCCAACGAGCTTGCGCTCTTGCAGCACACCCCTTCGTCAGCCCTGGGTTCCTGCCGCTATAAGCTCAAAGATGCACAGGTTGACGACAGCGACTACCGCCGTATCCTTGAGGTATTCCGCAAACACAACGTGCGGTATTTCTTTTACAACGGCGGCAACGATTCGATGGACACCTGCAACAAAATCTCAAAATACCTGATGTCGCAAAACTACGAATGCCGTGTCATCGGCGTACCCAAAACCATTGACAACGATCTGTGCGGCATTGACCACTGCCCCGGCTACGGCAGCGCGGCCAAGTACATCGCCACCACCTGCATGGAAGTGTACCAGGATGCGCATGTGTACGACACCGGCTCGGTGACCATTCTTGAAGCGATGGGCCGCAACGCCGGCTGGCTGACAGCGGCAGGGCACATCGCCGTTCACTTTGGGGCGGGACCCGATCTCATCTACCTGCCCGAAGTCCCCTTTGACCTGGATGACTGCGTCAGCCGTATCCGTTCCTGTTGCGAGTCAACCGGCGGGTGCATGGTGCTGCTGTCCGAAGGCGTCAAAGATAAAGACGGCGTCTTTCTCGCCGAATACGCCGGCGACGGCAAGACCGATGCCTTTGGCCATAAGCAGATGGGCGGCGCCGCCGCTGCGGTCGCTGCGCGCGTCAAAGAAAAACTGGGCGTCAAGACCCGTGCCATCGAGCTTTCTCTTTTGCAGCGCTGCGCCGCGCACTGCGCGTCCCAGACCGACATTGACGAAGCGGTCCTGCTCGGCCGCATGGCCGTGCGCGAAGCGGTTGCCGGCACGACCGACAAAATGGTCGGCCTGGTGCGCCGCACAGACGCCGAAGGGTATCAGCCCGAGCTGAAACTTTTTGATTTGACAGTCACCGCCAACGCTGAAAAAAAGTTCCCCGTCGAGTGGATTACAGAAAACGGCACCGCTGTTTCAGACGCTTTTCTCGACTACGCCCTGCCCCTCATCGCCGGCGAGCCGGCTTTTCCGTGGGAACACGGCGTCCCCCGCTTTGCCAGGCTCAAAAAAATCCTGGTCGACTGAAAAAGTCAAGCCGCCGGCTGAAGCCGGCGGCTTTTTTTACAGTTCTTTTTGCGCATACAGCTTCTGCGAAACCCGGTAAGAAAACGCAAATCCGCCCAGGACCAGAAGCACGGCAAGCCACGGAATCGCCGCAGCCATGGCGTTCGGCACCGCAAAGCCGCCTTCACCGGCGACTGTGACCAGCCCAAATACCAGGATAAACACCACCAGCATGACGACCATCATGATACTGCGGCTTTTTTCTGCGCCATACTTAAAAAGCAGCGGCAGTATCGCTGCGTTGATCAGCAGCCCAGCCCCCAGGCTGCCCCCCAACACAGCCATCAAAGCCCCCAGCTGCGCTTCCTGATCGATCATGGCAACGATGATATTGACCACAAAGCACAAGAGTCCTGCTCCGCCTGTAACGGCAAACGCCGTTAAATACTTGGCCTTGACGATGCCGCTGCGCCCGACCGGCATGGCGGCAGCAAATTTATCCCAGCGCGCCAGCTCGTCATAGCTGAAAGTCGCCATGGGCAGCATCATGGTCAGCACAACCATCATGGTCGACAATATGCTGTAATCAAAGACCCCGGCAAAGGCCAAAACCATATAAATTCCAATAATCAAAAGATACGACCTTCCCTGCTTGCGCAGTACCAGCAAATCTTTTAAAACCAGCCCGCTCATTCTTCGTCCCCCTTAACCGTATAAACCATGATATCTTCCAGTGTGACCGGATCGACCGTCAGGCCAGGCAGCAAAAACTGAATTTCCCTGCGGTTGTTGACGAGCGCTTCACAGCCGAAGCGGTTTTTGCGGCAGCCGACCAGGTATTTGCGGTCAATCTTTTTCAGGTCATCCAGCGGACAGGCTACGCGGCCATAGCTTTCCAGCAGTTCGTCCCGCGATTCAGACAGCACAACCCTGCCGCGGTGCAGATAGGTGACGTAATCCGCTATTTTTTCAAGATCGCTTGTGATGTGGGACGAAATGAGCACGGCTTTTCTTTCATCCTGAATAAAGTCGAGGAATTCATCCAGAATCTCGTTGCGCACGACAGGATCCAGCCCGGACGTCGCCTCGTCCAAAATCAAAAGCTCCGGCTGGACGCTGAGCGCCGCAGCAATGGAAAGTTTCATCTTCATGCCCTTGGAATATGTTTTGACGGTCTTGTTTTCTGGCAGGGAAAATCGGTCCAGATACTGCCGGAAGAGGCGGCTGTCCCAGCTGCGGTAAATTTTTGAAAGGATTTTTTCCACGTCATGCGCGGTCAGCATGTCATGAAAGGTGCTTTCGTCCAAAACAACGCCGACGTGTTCTTTTATTTCCCGCTCGTGATGGATACAGTCCATGCCCAGCACTGAGATTTCGCCGCCATCGCGGTGAATCAGGTTGAGAATGGCTTTGATGGTCGTCGATTTCCCGGCTCCGTTTTCGCCGATCAACCCCATAATGCTGCCCCGGGGCAGCGTAAAGCTGACGTCCTGCAGCTGAAAAGTTCCGTAATCCTTGCACAGGCCCCTGACTTCAATGGCGTTTTCCATGTCATTCATCTCCATACAGAATCGACAGTGTTTCATAAAGCTCATCCAAAGTGATGCCGCCCTGCCGGGCAAGCTGCACCGCCTCGGCAAGCTTTTCCTCAACGCGCCGCAAAGTGTCCTCGCGCACCAGTTCCAGGTTGCGGGGGGCGACAAAACTCCCCTTGCCCGCCACCGTCTCAATGAACCCGTCGCGCTCGAGCTCTTCATAAGCACGCTTGGTCGTGATGACAGAAATCCGCAGTTCTTTGGCAAGCAGCCGCATCGAGGGCAGGGCCTCCCCCTCGCGCAGCTCTCCCCGTGCGATCAGGCCCTTGATCTGGCGGGTGATCTGCTCGTAAATCGGTACTCCGCTGCTGTTGCTCAGATAAATTTCCAAAACATCACTTCCAAAACTGTATATATACATTATATACACTATACTCGATTTGTCAAGAGCCTTTTCTACATAAAAAGAGCGCGGATTGCAGATCCGCGCTCTTTTTCAGTTGTCCAACACCAGTTCCCGGGCCTGCTGTGCGGTCAGCCCCTTCGCATCGTATTCGATCAGGACGCCGGCGTCGTCATTCCAGACGCCGAAACACATCCGCAGTCCGCTGACATCCCCGGTGTCGTCGGCCTCGTACAGTCGTGCGCTGACAACGTCCTCCGTCAAATCCTTTTGCGCAAAAACGGGATCGAAAAAGCCGGCCTCCCGCACGTCCTCCGGGACGGTTTCCCCCCACGGGATTTCATACAGACGCACGTCGTACAATTCGGGCTTTGACGCGTCCATCAGCCGGGGTTTTTGTTCCGGGCGCGATACAGTGACATAGACCTCGCGCATCCCATTGCTCCACAAAGCGCCCAGGGAATCCCGGCCCTGTCCCAGCTCGCGCCATCCCGATTCAAAGGCAAACCCCTGCGGAATGTTTTGGGGCAGATATTCACCCAGATCCTCGGCGCGGGCACTTTCCTCGCTGTCCAGGCGATCGTCGCGCCACTCGGGTATGCTTTCCGGAATCAAGTGCTCAAGCGTCAGCCCGTCGGTCGTCCACAGGGCACACCAGTTGGCGGCCAGCAACGCCAGCGTCTGCGTCCTATTCTGGTCTTCGCCGACGGCTTCAAACCGCACGCCCACATCACTGGGCAGCATGGAAAACTTGTAGACATACTCGTCGGTATCGTCTCCGTCCCGGTCATAGCACTGGTACGAGGCTTCCGTTTCAACACCGCCTACCTCAGTCAGGCAGTCGTCATTGGTGACAATGCAGGTCGGCGGCAGCGCGTCCGGAGCCAGTTCCATGGTAAAGCTGACGCCGTCTGCACAATTTCCCCACACAATGACCTGAAAGACCGATCCGTCACCGCCGTAAATGACGCGGCCGGCGACGTCATACCCATCCCAGCCCAGCAGCCAGGACAGTTTCTCGCCGCAGCCCAGCATTTCGGCAATTTGCGCGTCTGTCAAATCTTCGGCAAACCACCCTGCCGGCGGCGCAATGTCGGCTGTCAGCGTTTCGCCCTGCGTTTCTTCGGTAAACTCCACAACGGCAACGTTCGGCCAGTTGTACGCCACGCCGCTCTGCGCGTCCTGCTGCGGCTCTTCCTGCTGCTGCGGCTGTACCGGATCGGCGTCTGCCTGCGGCGCTTCTCCCGAATCCACAACATCCGGCGCCGCTTCGTGCAGCGGCAGCACCGGCCACACCAGTCCGCCGACTGCGGCGACCACCGCCAGACAGGCTGCCAGCGGAACCAGCCGGCGCAGCGTATGTGTCCTTCCTGACACCATACGCCGCTTCACCTGTTCAGTCAGCTTCTTTTTTTGTTCTTCTGAAAACTGTATGGAATCCATATAGTCACAGTAATCTTTCATGATTCATCCTCCTTGAGCATGTCTTTCAGACGGACCCGCGCACGGCTGAGCCGGGAGCGCACCGTTCCTTCAGGCTCGCCGGTCAGCGCTGCGATCTCGGCGGTCTTGTACCCTTCATAATAGTACAGATGCACGGCGGCGCGCTCTTTGGGCGGCAGCGCCAGGACGGCTTCAGCGGCGGCGCGCTGCTGCGGCTGCGGCGCCGGGTAGCTTTCAAGCAGCGGTGCGCGCAGCCGACGCCACGGCGAACGCAGGCGGCTTTTGCAGCTGTTGATAATGACGCGCAGCAGCCACGCTTTGGCGTGTTCATGACTTTCAAAGACAGGCTGCTTTTCCAGATATTTGATAAAGGTCTCCTGGACAACGTCCTCCGCTTCCTGTACGTCCCCCAGCATGGCGGACGCCGTGCGCAGCAGCGTATTGCCATACCGTTCTATCAGTTGTTCAAGGTTGCCGGCGTTTTGCATGCTCTTCGCCCCTTTCACCCTGTATACGCATAAGAAGGCCAAAATGTTGCAGGAATTTTGCAAAAAAAGCCAGCCCCAGAACAAAGGGCTGGCAGAGTCCTAAAAAGAGACCGCTGTATTTCATTTTTGCTGTCTTGGCCATTTAACAAGCAACAGGATGAAATCATAAAGATTGGATGTCAACAGCGCTAGCAAGTAGAAATTCAATTCTCCTGTATGAAATCTCCACCCTAACAACAAAGACGAAGCCACAATAAACAGGGCATAAAACAATGCGTTCCGCACAGTATAGACATATTGAACTAGCCGCGAGCGTATGAGAAGTACCAGTGTGCATATTACAACAATGATGACATAAATGATGCTCAAGAACAAAAAATCGTAATTATGCCTCGCTTCGTCTATCCAAGGTGGCCGTATTAACGCAAACGCAAGGTAAACCAAATACAAGGCCAGACTTGCAATTTTTTGCATATGGCATCACACCTCAAGTATCAAAATTAGATATTATCTATATGCAACAGCGTTTAGTTTTGTTAAAACTTTTTAAAATTTCATTTTTGATAAATAATCAAATCAGCGTAAAAGATACTTTCTCTAATGGTTCCTCAGATCTATCCATGAACCTAAAGCATACATCTACGTTAGCTCTGCAAAAAAATTTCTTCCCTTTCATTTATGTAATAAGCTTGCTTTACAGCCCCATTGCCTCGAACAAGTCCAGCTGATTGCTCTTGGGCAAACCACCCAGCGCGCCGACCCGCTCGAGGGTTTCGGCGACGGCGCGGCTGCACTTGTCACAGCGCAGAATCATGTCTTCCATGGACATAAAGGGCCCCTTTTTGCGTTCATCGACAATGCTCTGCGCGGCCGACTCGCCCACGCCCGGCAGCGAAGTCAGCGGCGGAACGAGCGTTTTGCCGTCAATGGTAAAGCCGCTGACGTCGCTGTGGTAAACATCCAGCGGCGCAAAGGCAAATCCGCGCTTGTAAAATTCATGGCATACCTCGAGCGTAATGAGCATGTCTTCTTCCACGGCCGAACGCTTGTCCTGCCGGCGCAGCGCATGGTATTTGTCGACGACGGCGGCGTCGCCGCGCGTCATCAGCTCGGCGTCAAACGCGCCGGCGCGAATGGAAAAGTACGCGCTGTAAAACTCCATGGGCCGGTGGACCTTGAACCACGCAATGCGGTAGGCCATCATGACGTAGGCGACGGCGTGCGCGCGCGGAAACATGTACTGGATTTTTTTGCACGACCCGATGTACCATTCGGGCAGGCCGTGCGCCCGCATTTCTTCTTCCCACTCGGGCTTAAGGCCCTTGCCCTTGCGGACGCTTTCGGATATGGTAAACGAAAGCTTGGGCGCCAGCCCCATCTGCATCAGCTTGATAGTAATGTCGTCACGCACGCAGATGACGTCTTTCAGCGTGCCCAGTCCCGACGTCACGACGTCTTTGGCGTTGTTGAGCCAGACGTCGGTGCCGTGCGACAGTCCGGATATACGCAGCAGCTCGTCAAAGGTGGTCGGTTTGGTGTCTTCCAGCATCCCGCGGACAAACTTGGTGCCGAACTCGGGAATGGCCGCCGCTCCACTGAAATGCCCCAAAATGTCGTCGCCCTCGATCCCGAGCGGCTCGAGCGAAGTAAAGAGCTTCATGGTCTCGGGGTCGTCGAGCGGTACCTGCCGCGGATCAAAGCCGGACAGATCATGCAGCTTGCGGATCATGGTCGGGTCGTCGTGCCCCAGCAGATCCAGCTTGAGAAGGTTGTCATGAATGGAATGGTAGTCAAAGTGCGTTGTGATGATGTCCGAGTTTGGGTCGTCGGCCGGGTGCTGTACGGGACAGAACTCGTAAATGCTGCGCCCCTGCGGCACAACAATCAGGCCGCCCGGGTGCTGCCCTGTCGTGCGCTTGATGCCGGTGCAGCCCTGCACCAGGCGGTTAATTTCGGCGTTTCCTGCCGTTTTTCCGCGCTCTTCCAGGTATTTTTTCACAAAGCCATAGGCTGTTTTTTCCTTGACCGTGCCAATGGTGCCGGCCTTGTACACATTGCCTTCGCCAAACAGCTCAATGGTATCCCGGTGGGCCTGCAGCTGGTATTCGCCGGAAAAGTTCAGGTCAATGTCCGGCGCCTTGTCCCCTTCAAACCCGAGAAAGGTGGCAAAGGGAATGTTAAAGCCGTCTTTGACCATTTTGGCGCCGCAGTGCGGACAATTTTTGTCCGGCATGTCTACGCCGCAGGCATATTCGACACCGTCGTAAAACTCGGAATAACGACAGGACGGGCAGCGATAATGCGGCTGCAATGCATTGACCTCGGTAATTCCGGTCAGATATGCGACAAAAGACGAGCCGACCGAACCGCGCGACCCGACCAGATAGCCCGCAGCCAATGATTTGGCGACCAGCTTCTGCGCGATGATGTACATGACGTCAAACCCGTGCTTGATAATCGATCCCAGTTCCTGCTCGAGGCGATCAGCGACGATCTGCGGCAGCTTTCCGTCAAACTCATACAGTTCGGCGGCGCGGCGGCGCGACATGCCCTCGATTTCCTGCGCGGAATTTTCGACCGACGGCGGATAGGTGCCGTCGGGCACCGGCTGGATTTCGTCGCACATCACGGCAATTTTATTCGTGTTGGTGACGACGACCTCAAAAGCGCGATCCGCGCCCAGGTAAGAGAACTCGGCCAGCATTTCGTCCGTCGTTTTAAAGTACAGCGGCGGCTGGTTGGACGCGTCTTCAAACCCTTTCCCGGCCATCAGGATTTCGCGGAAAATGGCGTCGCCGGGCTCTAAAAAGTGTACGTCGCCGGTCGCGCAGACCGGGATGCCCAGCGCATCGCCCAGTTTCAGGATCGTGCGGTTGAAATCGCGCAGCTGTTCTTCGTCGCGCGCCATGCCGTTTTGCAGCATGAACCGGTTGTTCCCCAGGGGCTGAATCTCAAGAAAGTCAAACCGGCGCGCCAGTTTGACCAAATCGCCCCACGGTTTGCCCTCGACGACGGCGCTGAACAGCTGCCCGGCTTCGCACGCCGAACCGATAATCAGGTTTTCGCGGTTTTCGAGCAGCAGGCTTAAAGGGATGATGGGAACTTTTTTATAGTGGCGCAGGTGCGCCAGCGAAATCAGTTCATACAGTGTGCGCAGGCCGGCCATGTTGCGTACCAGGACAATCGTATGCCAGGCGCGTTCCCGTTTCTGGCGGACACCGCCGCCTTCCCGGATTCCCGCCAGCACGTCGTTGATTTCGCCGATTTTATGGACGCCGTGCTGTTCCAGTTTTTCGCACAGGCGGAAATAAATTTTGGCCAGCACTTCGGTGTCTTCGTCAGCGCGGTGATGTTCAAAGGTGAATCCGAAATATTCGGCCACAACGTTGAGCCTGTGCTTTTTGAGTTCCGGAAGCAGCACGCGCGACAATTCCACCGTATCAATCGAACAGAAGCTGCGCTCGATCCCCATTTTTTCACAGGCTGCCCGGATAAACGAAACATCGAAATCGGCATTGTGCGCGCACAGCGGGCGGTCGCCGCAAAACTCTAGAAAGCGCGGCAGCACCTCTTCAATCGGCGGCGCGTTTTGCACCATCTCGTTGGTGATGCCGGTCAGATTGGTGATCTCGGCTGAAATGACGCCGCGCGGCTTGACATGTGTGTGAAAGCGCTCGCGGATCTCGCCGCCCTGCACCAGCACGGCAGCCACTTCGATGATTTCACATTCCGACGGTTTGAGTCCCGTGGTTTCCAGATCAAACACAATCACTTCACCGTCGAGCGCAGCGTCCGTGTATCCCCTGACCGCCCCGCCTTTTGCGGTGTCGTCGGTGCAGTAAGCTTCGACCCCGTACAGGACTTTGATCTCCTTGCCGTCCTTTTTCAGGGCTTTGGCCGCTTTCATCGCTTCCGGGTATGCCTGCGCGACGCCGTGATCGGTGATTGCCATTGCCGGATGCCCCATGGACGCAGCCAGGTTTAGGGCTGAGCCCGCATCCCCGATGGCGTCCATCGACGACATATTGGTGTGCAGATGCAGCTCCACACGCTTTTGAGGCGCATTGTCCGTGCGCACCTTTTTTTCTCCTTTGAGGATGCAGGTCGGCGTCAGGATAACATCCTTTTCAAACTGGTTATAGCTGGCAACCCCCTGTACGATAATGCTCATGCCTTTTTTCAGGGCCTTATCCAGCGGCGCGGCCTCTTCGTCCGGCAGAACCTTCGTCACGCGCAGCGATCCTGTCCCGTCATAAATGTCGACCGTGATGACGGTCTTCCCTTTTCCGCCCAGTTTGCGGACATCTTTATAAAAAATCGTACCGTTCACCGTGGTTTTTCCGGTGTCCACCGCCACTTCGGACAACGGGATCTGCACCCGCGACACCGGACGGCCGTAAATGACGTTTTCATCGTTGGACGGCGGGACAAACTTTTCGGCAGGCGCCGCTTTTCTGCGTTCAAACGTCCGGGGCTTTGGCTTATCCGGAACGCGCTGCGGCGCCGCGGACGCACCGCGGCCCCATTCTTCACTGATGCGTTTAAGCTCCGCCGTCCTGCGCTCTTCATACCCGTCTGCCGACGCAACACCGCAGATATTCAAACGCACCGGCAGCCCGGTCATCTGCCGGGCCGCCGTTTCCAACTCGGCTTGCAGCGCTTCCACCCGGAAACGCCAGTCGGATTCTATCTCGACCCGCATGACGCCGCCCTGGGCGCTCAACACAGCATTTTCAAATGCCAGCGCCAACGACGGATAGCGCGCCGAAAACTGCGCACGCAGGTATTCCAGTGCGTCGCCGTCCAGTTCGCGCAGTGCATACCCCGGGATCAGTTCGGCGCGTTCAAGCGCATAAGCCGTGCAAATGGCCCGTGACGCCTCTTCCAGCGCCTCGCCAGGCAACAGGCAGTCCGAATGCAGGCGCACCGACAGCGCACAGCGCTGTTCATCGACGGCACAGCCGACGACGGCGCACTGCCACAGCCTGTCTGCGCCCGCCGCCCGGGGCGTCAGTTCCGCCAAAGTGACCCTGCTCATATCTCTTCTCCCGTCATTTTACGCACCTCGTCGATCAGTGCGTCAAACAGCTCTGCTTCAGGAACCTTGCTGATGATCTCACCCTTACGGAACAGCAGGCCCTCCCCGCGTCCGCCGGCGATGCCCAGGTCGGCTTCACGCGCTTCGCCGGGCCCGTTGACGGCGCAGCCCATGACGGCGACGGTCAGGCGGGATCGGACACCCGCCAGACGCTGTTCCACACGCTCGGCCAGAGGGATCAAATCAACCTGCGTACGGCCGCATGTCGGGCACGAAACCACCGTGACGCCACCCGTGTGCAGATCCAACGCTTTCAAAATATCGCGGGCTGCTTCGACCTCGCGCACCGGATCCGCCGTCAACGATACGCGCAGCGTGTCGCCGATGCCGTCCGCCAGCAAAGCGCCAAACGCTGCCGCTGACTTGAGGGTGCCCATATGTACCGTGCCTGCCTCAGTGACGCCCAGGTGCAGCGGGTAACCGCACCGCCGGCTCATCAGCCGGTAGGCTTCAATGGTTTTAAAAACACTGGACGCTTTCAGAGAAACGCAAATGTCAGTAAACCCGCAGTCTTCCAGCATCTGAATATTGCGCTGCGCGCTCCGGCACAGCGCTTCCGGCGTAACGCCCAACTCCTCGCGGATGTCACGGTCAATCGAACCGCCGTTGACGCCCACGCGAATGGGAATCCCCCGCTCCCGGCAGGCGTCGGCCACCGCCTTTACCCGATCCTGTCCGCCGATGTTTCCCGGGTTGATGCGGATCTTGTGTACGCCCTGCCGGCAGCATTCCAGCGCCAGGCGGTAGTCAAAGTGGATATCTGCAACGATCGGAATGGGCGAACGGCGCGCGATGACGCCGATGGCCTGCGCGGCTTCCCAGTCCGGCACGGCCAGCCGGACAATCTGGCAGCCCGCCTGCGCCAGCGCCTCAATCTGCCCGAGCGAACGCGCCGTATCACGCGTATCGGTATTGCACATGGACTGAATGACAATGGGCGCGCCGCCGCCGACGGGTACGCCGCCCACCATAATCTTCCTGGCGCTCATGGCCTATGCACCTGCCCCTGTAATAAGATTGACAATGTCATTATAGGTTACGAAGACGAACAGGCCCAGGATAAACAGCATCCCGACCAGCTGCACCGCGCCCTCATGCTCCGGCTTGATGGGTTTTCCGCGAACCAGCTCGATGAGCAGGAACAGCAGCTTTCCGCCGTCCAGCCCGGGGATGGGCAGCAGGTTGACGACCGCCAGGTTGACCGAAAGGAAGGCCACAAAATACCAGACGTCCGCCCACGAGCTCTGCACGCGCTCGGACAGTTCGTTGGTGATGCCCACCGTCCCCATCATATTGTCGGCGCTGACCTGCCCGCTGACCAGCATCCCGAGGCTTTTGTAGGTGGTCTGCAAAAAACTGAGACAGCTGTTCCACGCCGTCCCCAGCCGTTCGGGCAGCGTCAGGGCCCGGGCCCCGAACAGCAGGCCGAACTTGAGCTGCCCGCCGCTGCTTTCATCGGGGATGCTTTTGCTCAGCATCAGGTTTTCCAGCGTGACCTGCCGCCCGTCTCGTTCGACGACAAAAGTATAGGGCTTTCCCTGCCCCAGCTCCAGCGCATTAACCACATCACTGTAAATAAAAATGTGAAAGTCATTGATGCGGACAATTTCGTCGCCTTCCTGCAAGCCGCCTTCGCCCGAATACGCAAACCCGTCCATAAAACCGCTCAGTTCCGGGACGATAATGGCTGCGGTCGGCAGCATGACGAGCATCAGGACCAGCAGCGCGCTCAGCAGGTTCATCAGCGACCCCGCAGCGCTGATGCAGAAACGCTTCCACAATTTGGCGTGCATAAAGCTGCCCTCGGTGTCCTCAAAACTTTCGGCCGGTTCATGCCCCGCCGGCGTTTCGATGACCGTGGTGTCCTCGCCTTTCATGGCGACATACCCACCCAGCGGGATACAGCGGATGGCGTAGACCGTTTCTCCCACCTGTTTTTTGAGCAGCGCAGGGCCGAAGCCGATCGAAAACTGGTAAACCGTCACGCCAGTCAGCTTGGCAACCGTAAAATGCCCCAGTTCATGGATAAAAACAATCAGGCCAAAAATCAAAATTGCGATGACAATACTCATCTTTAACCGTCTTCACCTCGCTGCGCCGCCGCGCGCACAAACGCGCGCGCCCATCGGTCGCTTTCAAAAATATTCTGTACATCCGGCGACGGCTGATAGACCGCGTTTTCAACGGCAGCCGACGCCAGACGCGCAATATCGCAATACCCGATCTCATTCCGCAGAAACAGCGCCACCGCTTCTTCATTGGCGCCGTTGAGGACGGCGCCCAGATTGCCGCCGCGGCGCAAAACGTCTTCGCACAGCGGCAGTGCCGGAAAATTTTCGCGGTCCGGCGGGTAAAAGCTCCAATTCATCGGCAATGTAAAGTCAATCTGCTTGCGCATCGGCCCCCGCCGCTCCGGCCACGTCAGCGCCAGCTGAATGGGCAGGCGCATGTCAGGCGGCGAACAGATGGCAGCCACCGTACCGTCGCAGAACTCCGCCATCGAATGGACGACGCTTTCCCGATGGACGGCGACGTCAATCCGTTCGGCCGGGATGTCGAACAGCCAGCGCGCTTCGATGATTTCAAAGCCTTTATTCATCATGGTCGACGAATCAATCGTGATCTTGGCCCCCATGCTCCAGCTCGGGTGGCGGAGCGCCTGTTCCGGCGTGACGTCTTCCAGCTGTGTACGCGTTTTCCCGAAAAACGGCCCGCCCGACGCCGTCAGGATCAGCCGGGCAACCTCGCGCGGCTGTCCGCAGCGCAGCGCCTGAAAAATGGCCGAATGTTCGGAATCAACAGGCAAAATCCGGGCCTTGCATTTCCTTGCCTCGGCCATCACCAGCGCACCGCCGCATACCAGCGATTCCTTGTTAGCCAGGGCCAGCGTCTTCCCCGCCCGCACAGCGGCCAGAGTCGGCCGCAGGCCCGCGATGCCGACCGCTGCATTGATCACCAAATCCGCCTGTTCCATCGCGGCGACAGCACACACGGCATCTGCGCCCGCCATCACCCGGATGGGGGTGTCAGCCAACGCCGCTTTAAGTTTTGCGGCTTCATTTTCATCGGCCAAAACAGCGTACTGCGGGCGGAACTCACGCGCCTGCCGTTCAAGCAGCACGGCATTGCGGCCGGCTGCCAGCGCACAGACCGCAAAGCCGCCTTCACGGATGACTTCCAGGGTCTGTGTGCCGATGGATCCTGTCGATCCAATGACGGAAACTGTCTTCATATCGGTGCTCCAAATTATATTATGCCGGTGAAGGCCAGCATTATTTCAAAAAACGGTGCGGTAAATAAAACGCTGTCAAAGCGGTCAAGCACTCCGCCGTGCCCGGGAAAAAGCCTGCCAAAGTCTTTGATCCCGCAGCTGCGTTTGATGAGAGACATTGACAGATCGCCGCACTGCCCTACGGCCGCACCGATCACGCCGCCGACAGCCAGAAGGATGTAATCGGGGCTCGCCCCGAACTGATGCTGCATGACGAAGCCGAAAACCAGCATCCCCACAAGGCTGCCCAGCAGCCCGCCGACCGCGCCCTCAACTGTCTTTTTGGGGCTGACATGAGGCGCCAGCTTGTGTTTTCCGAACAGCATACCGGCAAAATAAGCGGCGCTGTCGCTGCACCAGGCTGCGATGCAGGGCATCAAAATCAGCTGACGGCCCATTTCATTGGCCGTCAGAATCCGCAGCGCGGCAGACAGCAGGAACGGGATGGCAAAAGCGCCGAAAAAGCCTTCCGCCACCTGCGAAAAACCCAGCCTCTTATAGTCAAAAACCGCCCACCCCAGGCTGACGCACACATAGCCGAACACACCGGCCATCAATGCCTGGAAGCCTCCGTAAACTGTCAGCAGGGGAACTGCGGCGGCAAAGGCGCACGACACCCATAACAGGGGGTGCCGTTTCAGCACGCCCGTCGCGCCCAGCATCTCATATGCCGCAATGGCGCACAAAAGACAAAACGCAACAACTGCCGCCACCGGGGGCAGCAGATAGATGACGACAAATAACGCAACGATCGCCACAAGGGCAGTGATTAGCCTTGTTTTCATCATACACCCCCAAAGCGCCGTTTGCGGTGCTGATATTCTGCAATGGCCGCGCGGATTTCCTTTTCGCCAAAATCCGGCCACAGCACATCGCTGAAAACGAATTCAGTATATGCAAGCTGCCACAGCAGAAAGTTTGAAAACCGCTGTTCGCCGCCCGGTCTGATCAGCAGATCCGGATCAGGCACCCCGGCAGAATACAGCCGGCTTTCCACCATTTCCCCGGTGATATCTGACGCGTGCAGCTTTCCTTTTTCACAGTCTTCAGCGAGCAGCCGGCAGGCGCGCGTCAGCTCATCCCGCCCGCCGTAATTGAGGCAGACGTTCACGCGCATTCCGGTGGTGGTTTCAGATATCTTTTCTGTCTCGGCGATTAGCTTGCGCAGTTCAGGGCTGAACGGCGTCAAATCGCCGAAAAAGTACAGGCGAATGTTTTTTTCCTGCATCTCGCGTACGGACTCGTGCAGGTATTTGTCCAAAAGCCGCATAATGGCCGACACTTCTTCAGCCGGACGCTTCCAGTTTTCTGTGGAAAAAGCGTATACCGTCAACACTTCGACGCCCAGCCGGGCCAGCGTGTCCGCCGCCCGGCGGAACGCCTCGCTGCCCGCCGAATGGCCGGCCTGCCGCGGCAGCCCGCGCCTTTGTGCCCAGCGTCCGTTTCCGTCCATGATAATGGCCACATGGCGCGGAATATGATTCAAATCGATGTCATCGTCCGCCTTTTGCTTTTTCTTGCCAAACCAGGCCACCTGCACAACCCCTTTGCTCAGTGATATAGTTGAAGGCGGCGTATTACCGCCGCCCCGTGGACTGATCAGATTTCCATGAGTTCCTTTTCCTTGCGGGCGATTTCGCTGTCGCACTCTTTGCAGAACTTGTCGGTCAGATCCTGCATGTCTTTTTCCAGCATCTTCAAATCGTCCTCAGTCACCTCGGACTTCTTTTTCATGTCTTTGAACTTGTCGATGGCGTCGCGGCGGATATTGCGCATGGCAACCTTGCTGTCTTCGCCCTGCTTGCGCACGCCCTTGATCAGCTCTTTACGGCGTTCCTCGGTCAGCTGAGGGAACACCAGACGGATCACCTTGCCGTCGTTTTGCGGGTTGATGCCGATGTCCGACGCCTGAATGGCCTTTTCAATGGTCTTCAGGGCGCTTGCGTCCCACGGCTGGATGGCCAGGACGCGCGGCTCGGGCGACGAAATGGACGCCAGCTGGTTGACCGGCATGCTCGAACCGAAATACTCGACCGACAGTTTGTCCAGCACGGCCGGGTTGGCGCGCCCGGCGCGGATCGTTGTGAGTTCATGCTTGAGAACGTCCAGGGTTTTCTGCATTTTTTCCTGATAGGGGGTGCAAAGCTGATTCATGACGATTCCTCCTATGTAAGTAAAGTTTTACTCGCGTCCGGTGCCGATATACGAACCGATCTGTTCGCCCAGGATCACGCGTTTGATATTACCGGGATCCTTGAGCGCAAAGACGAGGACAGGGATGTTGTTGTCCATGGACAGCGTCGTCGCCGTCGAATCCATGACAGCCAGGCCGCGGCTGAGCATTTCTGAATAGGTAATGCGTTCAAGCCGCCGCGCCGTCTTGACCTTGTTGGGATCCGCGTCGTACACGCCGTCGATGTTTTTCGCCAGCAGAATAACGTCCGCGCCGATTTCGGCGGCGCGCAGTGCGGCCGCCGTGTCGGTCGAGAAAAAGGGGTTGCCCGTGCCGCAGGCAAAAATGACGACCCTGCCCTTTTCCAGATGTGAGATCGCTTTGAGACGGATATAAGGCTCGGCAATTTTGTTCATGTCAATGCCGGTCTGCACACGCACCACAACGTCGTTGTTTTCCAGAACGTCCGCCAGCGCCAGCGCGTTGATCGCCGTTGCCAGCATCCCCATATGATCTGCGCGGGTCCGCTCCATCCGTCCGCCGCCGTCCTTGACGCCGCGCCAGAAATTGCCTCCCCCAACGACAACGCCGATTTGTACGCCCAGTGCGACGCATTCCTTGATAGCCTTTGCCACGCTGTCGACCACATCGAAATCGAGTCCGATTTTTTTGTCGCCCGCCAGCGCTTCGCCGCTGATTTTCAACAGCACACGTTTAAACTTCGGAGTATCCATTTCAGCCTCCTGATTGTCTTGTTGATACCCCTTTATTGTAAACCAAAATCAGGTTTTTGAAAAGTCTATTTTCCAATGTTCAAAATCTTTTTAAGATATTGCCCTGTATAGGACTTTTCTTCCAGCGCGACCTGCTCGGGAGTTCCCTGCGCCACAATGGTTCCGCCCCGGTTGCCGCCTTCAGGCCCCAAATCGATGATATAGTCGGCCGTTTTGATGACGTCAAGGTTGTGCTCGATAACGATCACGCTGTTGCCCGTGTCAACCAGCGTCTGCAAAACGTCGATCAGCTTGTGCACATCGTACATATGCAGGCCGGTCGTCGGCTCGTCCAGAATATAGATAGTCCGGCCGGTAGCGCGCCGCGCCAGTTCCGTCGCCAGTTTGACGCGCTGCGCCTCGCCGCCCGACAGCGTCGTCGACGGCTGGCCGAGTTTGATATAGCTCAGTCCAACGTCATACAAAGTCTGCAATTTTTTTCGGATACGCGGGACGTTTTCAAAAAAGCCCAGTGCTTCCTCGACAGTCATTTCCAAAACTTCGTGGATATTTTTGCCCTTGTAGCGAACTTCCAGCGTCTCACGGTTATAGCGCTGGCCCTTGCACACATCGCAGGGGACGTAAATGTCCGGCAAAAAATGCATTTCGATTTTAATCAGCCCATCGCCGGCGCACGACTCGCAGCGCCCGCCGCGGACGTTGAAGGAAAAACGCCCCGGGCCGTATCCGCGCGCGCGTGCATCCTGGGTTTTGGAAAAAATTTCACGGATGTCGCCAAACACGCCGGTATAAGTCGCCGGGTTGGATCGCGGCGTGCGCCCGATCGGCGACTGGTCAATATTGATGACCTTGTCTAAAAACTCCAGCCCTTCGATATCGTCGTGCGCACCCGCACGGGTTCGCGCCCCATTGAGTTCGGCGGCCAGGCGCTTGTACAGCACCTCGTTAATCAGCGAGCTTTTTCCAGAACCCGACACGCCGGTCACACAGGTCAGCGTCCCCAGCGGAATGGCGGCGTCGACGCTTTTCAGGTTATTTTCCCTGGCCCCGCGGACAACCAGCCAGTTGCCGCTGCCAGCACGGCGCTCTTTGGGAACCTCGATTTTTCTTGTACCAGACAGGTACTGCCCGGTCAGGGAATCCGGGCACTTCATAATTTCCTGCGCCGTGCCTGTCGCCATGATATACCCGCCGTGAATACCGGCGCCCGGTCCGACGTCGATAATGTCGTCCGCCTCGAGCATGGTTTCTTCGTCATGCTCGACCACGATCAGAGTATTGCCCAGATCCCGCAGGCGCTTGAGCGTTTCCAGCAGCTTGTGGTTGTCGCGCTGGTGCAAGCCGATCGACGGTTCGTCCAGGATATACAGCACGCCCATCAGCTGCGACCCGATCTGCGTCGCCAGGCGGATGCGCTGGCTCTCGCCGCCCGACAGCGTGCCCGACGACCGTGACAGCGTCAGGTATTCCAGCCCGACACTCTGCAAAAACCCCAGCCGTGCGCGGATCTCTTTTAAAATCTGCCTTGCGATCATGCTTTCTTTTTCGCTCAGCCCCGGCTCAAGGCGGTTGATGAATTCCAGCGCTTCAGTGACGGTAAAGTCAGTAAATTCTGCGATGGAAAGCCCGCCGACCGTGACGGCCAGCACTTCCTTTTTCAGCCGCTTGCCGTGACAGTCCGGGCAGGGTACCGGGCTCATACATTCCTCAATTTCTGCGCGCATATATTCGCTTGTCGTCTCTTTATAGCGCCGCTCCAGATTGCCGATAACCCCTTCAAACGCCTGTTCATAGGTACCGCCGCCCCCCTCGCGCTTCCAGTGCAGGGTCAGCTTTTCCCCTTTGGTTCCGTACAAAATCAGGTCAATGACCTTCTGCGGCAGTTCACCGACCGGGACGTCGAGCGAAAATCCGTACTTACTTGACAGTGCATCGAAGTACATCCGCCCGATGCTGCCTTCTTCAACCGAAAAGCCGGACGCCTTTACAGCGCCCTGAAGAATGGACAATTTTGTGTTGGGAATGACCCTGTTGGGATCAATTTTGAGCTGCATCCCCAAACCCGTGCATGTCGGGCAGGCGCCGTAGGGGTTGTTAAAAGAGAACATGCGCGGCGTCAGCTCTTCAATGGAAATCCCGCAGTCCGGGCACGCATAATTTTGCGAAAACAGGATCTCGCCCTTTTCCATCATATCGGCGATGACCAGCCCTCCGGCCAGCGCCGACGCCGTTTCCACCGAGTCGGTCAGGCGTTGACGGACTTCCGGCTTGATGACCAGACGGTCGACGATGATTTCAATATTGTGTTTTTTATTTTTTTCCAGCTTGATTTCTTCCGACAAATCATAAACGCTTCCGTCGACGCGCACGCGGACATAGCCGCTGCGGCGCGCGTCCTCGAAGACCTTTTGGTACTCGCCCTTGCGCGCGCGGATGACCGGGGCGAGAATTTGCAGCCGGGTGCCCGGTTCGAGCGCCATCAGCTGATCGATGATTTGGTCGATGCTCTGCTGCTTAATCTCTTTGCCGCATTTGGGGCAGTGCGGCACGCCGATGCGCGCCCACAAAAGGCGCAGGTAGTCATAGATTTCGGTGACCGTCCCCACCGTCGAACGGGGGTTTTTGCTCGTTGTTTTCTGGTCGATGGAAATCGCGGGCGACAAGCCTTCGATATAGTCGACGTCAGGCTTTTCCATTTGCCCAAGAAACATGCGCGCATACGAAGACAGCGATTCAACATAGCGTCGCTGCCCTTCGGCATAAATAGTGTCAAAGGCAAGCGAGCTTTTTCCCGAACCTGATATGCCCGTGACGACGGTCAGGGTATCGCGCTTGATTTCGACGTCGATATTTTTCAGGTTGTGTTCGCGCGCCCCCCTGACGATAATTTTATCCTGCATTGACTGGATTCCTCCACCATGGGTTATTTTTTCTTTTTCTCCTGTTTTTCCAGCTCGGCCCGCATTTCTTTAATGCGGTCACGCAAAACGGCAGCGTACTCGAACTCGAGCATTTTGGACGCCTCGCGCATTTCTTTTTCCAGGCGCTGGATTGCCGCCTGGCGCGCGGCTGCCGACATTTTTTTCTGGCTTTCAGCCGGTAATTTCGCGCTATCCTGCGAGATTTCAATGATATCGCGCACGCCCTTGAACACCGTTTTGGGCACAATCCCGTGCTCGACGTTAAAGGCGTTCTGAATCTCGCGGCGACGGTTGGTCTCGTCGATCGCCGCCTTCATGGACGGCGTGACGGTGTCGGCATACATAATGACGCGCCCTTCGGCGTTGCGCGCCGCGCGGCCGATGGTTTGGATCAACGACGTCTGGCTGCGCAAAAACCCTTCTTTATCGGCGTCCAGGATGGCGACGAGAGATACTTCGGGCAGGTCGAGGCCCTCGCGCAGCAGGTTAATGCCGACCAGCACCTGAAATTCGCCCAGGCGCAGGTCGCGCAGCAGCTGCATACGCTCAATTGTATCGATGTCGTGGTGCATATAGCGCACCTTAATGCCCCGTTCGGCCAGGAAATCGGTCAGATCCTCTGCCATGCGCTTGGTTAGCGTCGTAACCAGCACACGCTGTCCCTTGCGCTCCCGCGCGCGGATCTCCGCCGTCAGGTCGTCGATTTGACCTTCGATGGGGCGGACCTCGACTTCAGGGTCGAGCAGCCCGGTCGGGCGGATGATCTGCTCGGCCAGCTGCGACGACCGTTCGCGCTCATATTCGCCGGGCGTCGCACTGACGTAAATGACCTGGTTGATACGATCCTGAAACTCCGGAAAGGTCAGGGGACGGTTGTCAAAGGCCGACGGCAGCCGGAACCCATAATCGACCAGCATTTCCTTGCGCGCGCGGTCGCCGTGGTACATGGCGCGCACCTGCGGCAGCATGACGTGCGACTCGTCGATAAACAACAGGTAGTCTTTGGGAAAATAATCCATCAGCGTAAAGGGCGCAGAACCGGGTTCCCGGCGCGACAAAACGCGGGAATAGTTTTCAATGCCGCTGCAAAACCCGATTTCGCGCAGCATTTCCATGTCATAGGTCGTGCGCTGGCGCAGCCGCTGCGCCTCAAGCAGCTTGCCGTTTTCAGTAAACCAGCGGCAGCGATCTTCCATTTCCTGTTCAATGTCGACCAGCGCTTCCTCAAGCTTGTCCTTTGGGGTGACATAGTGCGACGCAGGATAAATGGCAATGTGGCTGACGACCCGCTGCACAGCGCCGGTCAGCGGGTTGATTTCCGAAATGCGCTCAACTTCGTCGCCGAAAAACTCGACGCGTACCGCGTAAGAATCGGTGTATGCCGGCCGGATTTCCAGCGTGTCGCCGCGAACGCGGAAACGGTTGCGGTCAAAATTGATGTCATTGCGCTCGTACTGGATGTCGACCAGCTTGCGGCAGACGGCGTCGCGGTCATATTCCTGCCCCGTACGCAGCGATACCACCATATTGGCATAATCGATCGGGTTGCCCAGCGAGTAAATACAGGACACGCTGGCCACGATGATGACGTCGCGCCGCTCAAACAGCGCCGACGTTGCCGAATGGCGCAGGCGGTCAAGCTCGTCATTGACGTCAGAATCCTTTTCAATATAGGTGTCCGTCGAAGGGATATAAGCTTCAGGCTGATAATAGTCGTAATAGGACACAAAAAATTCCACCGCATTGTGGGGGAAAAATTCTCGGAATTCCGAACACAGCTGCGCGGCCAGCGTCTTGTTGTGCGTCAGCACCAGCGTCGGCTTCTGCACCTGCTCGATGACGTTGGCCATGACAAAAGTCTTGCCCGCGCCGGTGACGCCCAGCATGGTCTGTTCGTCCATCCCCAGTTTAACGCCGCGCACCAGCGCTTCGATCGCCTGCGGCTGTCCGCCCGCCGGTTTGTAATCGCTCACCAGCTTAAAATCAGGCATACTTTCCGCCCCCCTCCTAAAAAATCCTTATACAGTATACCAGAACAACCGTTCTGATGCAAGATTTTTTATGGCAAAACCCGCAGGCGCAAAAAAGCCGCCTGAAAAGCGACTTTCAAAGCGGCCAGTTCTGTGCGTGCTGCGGAATCGATCCGGTCTGTGTCAGCGAAATGGCGTCGTTGTCGGCGACCACGATGTGATCGACAAGCGTAACGCCGAGCTGCGCCAGCAAATGCAGGATCTTCCCCGTCGTAATCAGGTCCTCCTGCGACGGCAGGGCGACGCCGCCGGGGTGGTTGTGGGCGACAATCACCCCCACTGCGCCGCTGTTGAGCGCCGTCTGCACCAGCTTGCGCATACTGACGGAAACCGCATTGATGCTGCCCCGATGCAGCATGGTGGACGAAATTACCTTGCTCTTGCCGTCCAGGCAGGTCAGGTACACCTGCTCTTCCCCGACGCCCAGATACAGGTCGATAAAATAGCGCAGCGCCTTTTCTGTCGTGTCCAGTGTGATGTCACGGCATTTGTCGGCCGCATAATACCGCGCCGACGCCGGCAGCAGCTTGAGCAGCGTCGCCGCGTGCGGTCCGACGCCGTCGACTTCCAGCAGCTGATCGTACGGCGCGTCGATGACGGCCGAATAACTGCCAAAGCGTTCGATCAGCCGGTGCGCCAGCCCGTTGACGTCGCCCTGCGGGATAGCGTAAAACAGAACGAGCTCCAAAGCGTTATGCGGCGGCATGTGGTCCATGCCCTCGGCCAGAAAGCGGCTTTTAACGCGTTCGCGGTGCTGCTTGTGAATATTCTCGGGAATGATACCACCTGCCTTTCCGCAGTATTTTCAGCTCAGAACTTCCGGGCTTGCTCTTCGCCGCGCAGAACGCGCAGCGCGCCTTCCACAAGGGCGAGCATCTCGTCTTCGCCGGGAAAAACCATGACCGGCGCAATGAACGAAACCCTGCCCGAAATATCGGCGGTCAGCCGTTTGCTGTACGCCAGCCCGCCGGTCAGCACAACGGCGTCGACCCTGCCGGACAAAACCGCGGCGCACGCGCCGATCTCTTTGGAAACCTGATAGGCCATAGCGTCAAGCACCAAATTGGCCTTTTCATCGCCCGCGTCGGCCATCTCTTCCGCCTTGCGTCCGTCGTTGACGCCCAGGTAAGAATAAAACCCGCCCTTTTTGACAAACATGTCGTACAGCTCCTTGCGGGTGTATTTGCCGCTCATACAAAGGTCGAGCACCGAAACAACGGGCAGCCCGCCGGCGCGTTCGGGCGAAAACGGTCCGTCGCCGTCCAGGCAGTTGTTGACGTCGACGACACGGCCGGCCTTGTGCGCGCCCACGCTGACGCCGCCGCCCATGTGCGCCACAATCAGGTTGAGTTCCTGGTACTTTTTTCCCAACTGGCGCGCCGCCGCTCTTGCGACCGCCTTCTGGTTGAGCGCGTGAAAAATGGACACGCGTTCGATGCCATCAAAGCCGGACACACGCGCCAGCGGTTCGAGCTCGTCGGTAACGACCGGGTCGACGGTAAACACCGGCACTTTGAGTTCAGACGCAATATCGTAGGCAATAATGCCGCTCAGCGACGAAGCGTGCTTGGCCGCCTGCGGGTCCTTCAACGCCTCGATCATGGCTTCGTCAATGGCAAAGGTGCCGCTGGGCAGCGGACGGGTCAGCCCGCCGCGGGCAACGACGGCGTCCAGGCTGTTCAGGTCGACGCCCTTGTCACGAATGCCGTCCAGCACGGCCTGCCGCCGGTAGTCCTGCTGGCTGATGACGTCGGGGAACGGCGCCAGCTCCTCTTTGGGATGGCGGATCGTTTCCACAAAGACCGGTTCTGTGTCACGGTACACGGCGTACTTGCTCGAAGTCGAACCCAGGTTGATGGCAAGAATGAGCATAAACACACTTCCTTCTGTTTATTGTTTTATTAAGTGATCCAGCAAGCATTCAAACTGGACGCCGTCGATGGGCGGCGTCCCCTGCTCCAGCGTGTACTGGGCGCAGTCGTGGATAAATTCGACGGCCTGGCAGGTGCTGCTTTGCAGGCTCTGGCCGTCGCGCAGCAGCACCCCCAAAAGAACCGACGCGAACAAATCCCCCGTACCGGGAAAATAGGCCGGTACTTCGCCGGCAAAGCAAAAGCCGCTCTGATCCGTGGCTGCACAGAAATAGGCCGCGCCGATGCGCCCGTTTTCGTGCAGGCCGGTGACAATGATGTCGCGCGGCCCCAGCGCCGCCAGGCGGCGCATGGCGTTTTCGATGCCGGCCCGGTCTTCGGAAAAGCTGCGCGGGTTCTCGCCCAGCAGCATGGCGACTTCCGTCGTATTGGGCGTAATGACGTCGGCATGGCGGCACAGCTCGCGCATATCCCCAATAAAGCTGGCGTTTTGCGCGACGGTATATGGCTTGCCGTTATCCCCCATTACGGGGTCGATCAGCGTGATGCAGCGTTCGGCCGCACAGTTTTCCGCCAGACGGACCACCTGCTCAATCTGGCGCCCCGAACTCAGGTATCCGGAGTAAATAGCGTCAAAACGCAGCCCCAGCGTCTCAAAGCTGTGGACGTAAGCCGGCAGATCTTCAGTCAGGTCACGATACGTAATGCCCTCGTAAGCCGTGTGCGCCGACAAAACGGCCGACGGCACCGGGCAGCACTGATGTCCGCAGGCCGACAGTACGGCGATGGCGGTCGTCAGCGAACAGCGGCCAAAGCCGGAAATATCGTGAACTGCGGCGATTTTTTTCTGCATGGCATGTTTCCTCTTTCATCAAGGGTCATGATTCTATTATAAAAATGCCATCCCGGCTTTGTCAACTGCGGACACAGGTTTTTTTTACAGGATTTTGTTGATGTCCGTTCAGCATTTTATATGCGGCAAATGACTGTATTTTCTTCCTTTTTCGTGTATAATGGGTATACTGGCCTGTACCGTAAAGGAGGTTCCCATGAAAATCCACCGCATCATTCCCTGTATTTTATTGGTTCTTTCAGCGCTCTCTTTGAGCGTTTCCGCCGACGATCCCGGCTTCCGCGCCCTGTGGGTCTCTACCGTTTACAACCTGGACTATCCATCGCAAAAGGGCCTGTCTGCACAGCAGCTGCAAGACGAGGCCGATGCCCTGCTCGACCTGGCCGAACGCTGCGGGCTCAATGCCCTGGTTTTGCAGGTTCGCCCCTGCGCCGATTCACTGTACCAGTCAGACATTTTCCCGTGGAGCGAATATGTCAGCGGCACGCAGGGCGCCGCGCCGGACGGCGGCTTTGATCCGCTTGCGTATTTTATTGAGGCCGGCCATGCACGGGGCATTGAGATCCACGCCTGGTGCAACCCCTACCGTGTGACGCGCCGCGCAGCGGAATCTAAAGAAGAAGCTCTTTCCGCTCTGGCCGAAAACCACCCCGCACGGCAGCACCCCGAACTGGTCTGCCTGTACAGCGACGGCAGCCTATACTTTGATCCGGGGCAGCCCGAGGCACGACAGATCATTTTGGACGGGATGCTTGAAATCGTTGACAATTACGACATCGACGGCCTGCATATGGACGACTACTTTTATCCCGGCCCCGAATTCAGCGACGCCGAAACCTTTGCGCGCTACGGCGCAGGGTTTTCTGACGTCGGCGACTTCCGCCGCGACGCGGTCACACAATTTGTCACCGAGCTTTATCAGAGCGTCAAAGCCCGAAAGCCCAATGTCCGGGTCGGCATTTCGCCGTTCGGCATTTGGGCAAACCGCTCAGAAAACCCGCTGGGCAGCGACACTGTCGGCAGCCAGTCCTATTACGACCACTACGCGGACAGCTACGGCTGGGTCAAAGCCGGTATTGTCGACTACATCGCCCCCCAGCTTTACTGGCCGACCGGCAACCGCGAAGGCGAATACGCCGAATTGCTTCGATGGTGGTGTGAGGCCGTATCGGGCACGGACATCGACCTTTACATCGGCCTTGCAGCTTACCGTCTGCTCGAAGCAGAGCCGGGCAGTCCCTGGTATGGCACTGCCGAAATCGAAAGCCAGCTTTCACAGCTGAGCGCTTCTGACGCCAGCGGCTTTTTATTATTCCGCGCCGGTTCGGTTCGCGCCAACCCGGCCCTGCAACAGCTGCTGACCGGGCGCTATGAAACTGCCCCAGAAACCCCTGCACAAGTGCTGTCTGTCAACCGCCCGTCGGATACCATACGGACGTCCCTGCCCGGCTTCTTCTGCACCGGTACTTCCGATCCCGCCGTTCCGCTGACCGTCAACGGCACAGAGGTCACAGCGCGTTCAGCATCCGGGTATTTTGGTGTCCTTGTTTCCCTTCAGCCGGGGAAAAATACCCTTGTATTTCAAAACGGCAGCCGCGAAGAAACCCGAATTATTTACCGCCTGCCCTCTGTCATTCTGTTTTCCCATCTGGCCCCGACGGCAAACAGCTGCCTGTATGCCGGCGATGTCATACTTTCCTGCACAGCGCCCACCGGAAGCCGCGTCACGGCGTGGATCGGGGATACCGTCGTTCCTTTAGCCGACGACGGCAGCGGTCTTTTCAGCGCCCCGCTGCCGCAGGGCACATCCCCGCCGGTACAGGGGCATATTCTGTATACCGCAGAAAAACACGGATTTGTCCGGGTAGGTTTTTCCAAAGGCAAGCTGTCACTGCTTGAAGAAGATCAGCGTATCGGGTTTACGGTTGTGTCAGACAATAGCGACCTGTGTTTGTCCCCCGACCCGCAGGACGGATCGGGCGGTTTTCTTTTACAGGGCATGACCGGCTGGGCCGAGGGCCTGGAAAATGGGATGCTGCTGCTCCCGCAGCAGGGCTACTTACGTCTGAGCGACGCAAAAGTTGTAAGCGCAGACGATGTCAAGCCATATAGCTTTACAAAAATTTCGTGCATGGAAGCTGATGGACTTTACACCGTTTCTTTTGACTGCAATGGTCTGCCCGCGGTATCCTGCCGATTTGAAGAAGGGATTCTGTTTCTGACAGCGCAGCCTGTAAAGCTGGCCTTTTTATTTGAAAGCCCCTTTTTCGCTGAAGTTTCGATGAAACAGAGCGGTCTGACAGTGCAGTACGCCCTGCCGCTTGCCGACGGGATTTCAATTGACGGCTACCAGATCATATCCACAGAAAATGGCTTTGCCATGCAGCTAAAACCGCATCAGACAGCCGGAGAAGGCCTCCCTCTTTCCGGCATTTCCGTTCTGCTCGACGCGGGCCATGGCGGCAGCGCTTCGGGTGCGCTTGGCGCCGATCCGGACTGGCCTGAAAAACAAATCAACCTGGAAACAGCGCTGACCCTGCAAAAAATGCTTCGTCAGGCCGGTGCAGAAGTCAATATGACCCGTACCGAAGATATCGATCTATCACTGCGTGACCGGCTTGACAACACGCTGGCACAGGCGCCTGACGTTTTTCTCTCCCTGCACGCAGACAGTGCTGCGGACAATGTTGACACGTCGCAATACAGCGGCGTCCGATTGTACAGCAAAAGCGAACTCGCCTTACCGCTGGCGCAATGCATCGCCAATCAACTGATATCGATTGGCCGCACCGCCGAGACGGTCACTGGATCCCGCCTCTATCTCTGCCGCGCCGAATCCACGCTTTCCCTGCTCATTGAAAATGAGTTCATTACCAGCCCCTACGGGTTGGAAACCCTGCTGTCCGACAGCGGGCGCAATGCCTTTTGCAGCGCAGTGACGCAGGGCCTCGCTGACTATTTTTCACGTTGACAAGCAGAGCCACAGGCATGACAAAACAGGCGTCCGGAAAAATCCGGACGCCTGTTTGCTGATATTTCTGTTCAGGAATTACTCTTCGATGTCAATAACAACACCCGAGCCGACTGTACGGCCGCCCTCGCGGATAGCGAAACGCAGGCCCTTTTCAATAGCGATCGGGGTGATCAGTTCGACCTTCATATCGACGTTATCGCCGGGCATGCACATCTCAGTGCCTTCAGGCAGGGAGATGACGCCGGTGACGTCGGTCGTACGGAAATAGAACTGCGGACGGTAGTTGTTAAAGAACGGGGTATGACGGCCGCCCTCTTCCTTGGTCAGGACGTACACCTGGCCGGTGAACTTGGTGTGGGGGTGGATCGAGCCGGGTTTGGCCAGAACCTGACCGCGCTCGACATCGGTCTTGTTGATGCCGCGCAGCAGGGTGCCGATGTTGTCGCCGGCTTCGGCGTAGTCAAGCAGCTTGCGGAACATCTCGATGCCCGTGACAACGGTCTTGCGCGGGGCATCCATCAGGCCGACGATTTCGACTTCCTCGGACAGCTTGAGCTGGCCGCGCTCGACACGGCCGGTGGCAACGGTGCCGCGGCCAGTGATGGTGAAGACGTCTTCGATCGGCATCAGGAAGGGCAGGTCAGACTTGCGTTCCGGCGTCGGGATATAATCGTCGACAGCGTTCATCAGCTCGAGGATGCAGGCATAAGCCGGATCCTTCGGGTCATTGGAGCTGCACTCCAGAGCCTTCAGGGCAGAACCGCGGATAATGGGCACATCATCACCCGGGAACTCGTAGGTGCTCAGCAGCTCGCGGACTTCCATTTCGACCAGTTCGAGCAGCTCTTCGTCGTCAACCTGATCACACTTGTTCAGGAAAACAACGATGGCAGGCACGCCAACCTGACGGGCCAGCAGGATGTGCTCACGGGTCTGAGCCATCGGGCCGTCAGAAGCAGCGATAACCAGGATCGCGCCGTCCATCTGGGCAGCGCCGGTGATCATGTTCTTGATATAGTCAGCATGCCCCGGGCAGTCGACGTGCGCATAGTGGCGCTTGTCGGTCTCGTACTCGACGTGGGCGGTGTTGATGGTAATGCCGCGCTCGCGCTCTTCAGGAGCCTTGTCGATGGCGTCATAAGCCTCGTACTTGGCCTTGCCTTCCAGAGCCAGAACCTTCGTGATCGCAGCGGTCAGCGAGGTCTTGCCGTGGTCAACGTGACCGATGGTGCCGATGTTGACGTGGGGTTTTGTTCTTTCGAATTTTGCCTTGGCCATTGTTCTTCCACCTTATGTGTACACAATAAGCGTTTTCAAAAGAATAACGAAATTATTTTATACGATTTCCCTGCAAATTGCAAGGGCTTTTGGACAATTACTTGCCGTGCGCGATCTTTTCCTGCAGGCTCTTGGGA
>CALWJQ010000033.1 GCA_944381055.1 uncultured Clostridia bacterium
CCCGATGGGACGCGCCGGCGATAGACAAACATCCATGCGGCATCCCCGGGACCCGCCTTCGCCGGGACGCCGCCGGGTGGCGGCGCCCGAGCCGGCGCATTCCACTCGCCCAGCGCCTATCAAATGAAAGGGGCCCCCGCTGAAATCCAGCGCAGCGATTTCAGCGGGGAACGACGCAGGGCCCGATGGGACGCGCCGGCGATAGACAAACATCCATGCGGCATCCCCGGGACCCACCGAAGGTGGGACGGCGGCCGGTGCCGCCGTATGCGCAGGGGCAATTCATTTGCCCCGAAGCTATTAAATAAAAGGGGCCCCCACGAGGCTCGAATGAAGTGAGCCGAATGGGGTTAGGCCCCGCTGAAATCCAGCGCAGCGATTTCAGCGGGGCAAAACAAAAATTATTGACGCAGGCGGCCGGCAAGGCCCGAGGCGCGCAGCAGGCTCAGCAGAGCCTGTCCACCGATGACGCAGGCGGCCAGCTGTCCGGCGCCGACTTCCAGTCCGAAGACAGTCCAAGTCGGCCAGAAGGCCGGCCCGGAAGCTGATGTATAAGCGAGCACCCCGCCGACGATGATGGCGTTGAGCACGACGGGCGGGATGCTGGCCAGCCAGCGGTTTTTGCACCGCGCGGTCAGAAGGGCCGCCAGCAGGGTGGCCAGCGAGCCGAATACGACGTCGAGCAGGTTGATGCCCAGCGGGTTGAGCAGGTTGGCCAGGACACAGCCGACGAACAGCCCCGCTGCGGTATAGGGCGCGACAAAGGGCAGAATGGTCAGCGCTTCAGACACCCGGATTTGTATGTTGCCATAACTGATGGGGGCCAGAAGCAGACTCAGGGCGGCGTACGCCGCCGCGATGACGGCGCAGGTGGTCATTTTTTTGATGTTCATGTGTTTGCGCAGGCAGAAAAACAGTCTGCCGCACTCCTTTCCTGATATTTGGCTCCGTACCTTTCCCCTTATGACCAGAGGCGGCCGCGGCGGCCGGGTTTTATTATGCGGCAGCCGGGCGCAAATGTCAATCATTACAGATACCGCGGGGGAGAAAATGCTGTCGACCCTTGGCAAACGCCGCCAGCCGTGCTATAATAAAGTACATCTCATCCGACAGGAAAAGGACTTATCCATGAACAAGACGCCTTTGTCAAAGCAGATCCTGAGCATCCCCAACCTGCTCAGCTATTTCCGTATTATTCTCATTCCCCTGTTTGTATGGCGGTATGTCACCGCCTCGACGGCCGAAGAATACTATGCGTCCGCCGTCATCATCGCCCTGTCCGGCCTGACCGATATGCTCGACGGGCTGATCGCACGGCGCTTCCATATGATTACCGAGCTGGGAAAAGCGCTTGACCCTTTTGCCGACAAGCTGACGCAGTGCGCGCTGATCGTCTGCCTGATCACCCGCCACCCGCTGATGAAGGGGCTGGTTGTTCTCTTCCTGGTCAAAGAACTGACCATGGCGGCGCTCAGCGCCGTTTTATATCGGCGCGGGCAGAAGCTTGACGGCGCCAAATGGTTTGGCAAGCTGAGCACGGCGGTGTTTTACGCGGTGTCTATTGTGCTGGTGGTCTTTATCGATCTGCCGCGCGGCGCGGCCAACGTCCTCATCTGCCTGAGCGCGGTGATGATGATCATTGCTTTTGCGGGGTACCTGCGCCTTTTGATCCGCATGTACCGCGGCCTGGACAGAAAGGAGAAACCTGATGAAAATACTTGCCGTCATTGACATGCAGAATGATTTTGTCGACGGTGCGCTCGGTACGGCCGAGGCGCAGGCGATTGTCCCGCGCGTGTGCGAAAAAATCCGCGGCTTTGACGGCGCGGTGCTGTATACGCGCGACACCCACGGCCCCGATTACCTGCAAACGCAGGAAGGGCGGTTCCTGCCGGCAGTACACTGCGTCAAAGGCACGCACGGCTACGCGCTGTGCCCCGGCGTCGCGGCGCTGTCTGCCGGAGCGCCCGTCATTGACAAGCCGGCCTTTGGCAGCAGGGAGCTGGCTGAGCGCCTGGCGGAAATGCACCGGGAAGAGGCGCTGGAAAGCGTCACATTCATCGGCCTGTGCACCGACATCTGCGTCATTTCCAACGCGCTGCTTGTCAAGGCCTTTTTACCTGAGGTGCCCATTATCGTCGACGCGTCCTGCTGCGCCGGCGTCACGCCGGAAAGCCACCGCCGTGCGCTGGAGTGCATGAAGGTTTGCCAAATCGTCATTGAAAACAATGCCGCAGATTGAGCGGCGTGCCATTGTTGCCCTGCGCTCTTGCAGCGCAGGGCCCTTTTACTGGAGGTGTTCTTTTTGAAAACCCGTTTTCCGGCGGCCGCGCTCTGCCTTTTGTTTTGCCTGCTGCTTTGCGGCTGTGCGCCCGTCGAGGACGAGCGGCAGGAACCGGCCAGCGACCCGGGAAGCGCTCAGCGCCCGGGAGAAGAAACGGAAGGTGGGCCGGACGAGCAGCCCCCGGAGCCCGAGTTGACGGAAGAGGAAGAGCGCGCTCTGCGCGCGCAGGAGCTGCTGGACAGCCTGACGCTGGAACAGAAGATCGGCCAGCTGTTCATGATCCGGCCGGAAGCGCTGGCTGATAAAGACGTTGTGACGGAGTGGGACGATGCAATGGCAGAAAGGCTTGCGCAATACCCCGCGGGCGGCGTCGTGCTGTTTGGCCAGAACATTGTGTCGCCCGATCAGCTGGCCGCCCTGACCGGCGCGTTCCAAAAGGCCGGTTCGGTGCCGCTGTTTATCGGCGTTGACGAAGAGGGCGGGAAGGTGGCGCGCATTGCGCGCAACGACGCCTTTGACGTTACGCGGTACGACAGCATGGCAGCAGTCGGTGCGTCCGGGGATCCGGAGCAGGCGCGCGGGGCGGGGCGGACGATTGGCGGGTATCTGGCGGCGTACGGCTTTAACCTGGATTTTGCGCCGGTCGCCGACGTCTATACCAACCCGGAAAATACGGTGATCGGGGATCGCGCCTTCAGCAGCGACCCGCAGGAAGCGGCGGAAATGGTGTGCGCCGCGATCGAAGGGTTTCACAGTGCGGGCATTCTGACCTGCGTCAAGCATTTCCCCGGCCACGGTGACACGCGGGACGACACCCATGACGGCGTCGTGACGGTGGATAAGACGTGGGACGAGCTGCTCGGCTGCGAGCTCGTGCCGTTTATCGCGGCGCTGGAACAGACTGATATGGTCATGGCGGCGCACATCACGGCGCCCGCTGTGACGTCGGACGGGCTGCCGGCCTCGCTGTCGTATGAAATGATCACCGGCCGGCTGCGCGGCGAGCTTGGGTACGACGGCGTCGTCATCACCGACTCGCTGGAAATGGGCGCTGTCGCCGGGCAGTACGCGCCGGCTGAAAGCGCCGTGCTGGCCGTCAAAGCGGGCGTCGACATCGTCCTGATGCCGTCCGACTATGCCGCGGCGTTCGAAGGCGTTGTGCAGGCTGTGAAAGAAGGCGTGCTGACAGAAGAACGCATCGACCAAAGCGTGCTGCGCATCCTGACGCTTAAGCTGGCCTGCGGGCTGATCAAATGAACAGGCAGAAAGAAAGGCCGTCCCAGGGGGACGGCCTTTTCGGCGGAAATCAGAGCTTTTTGAGCAGCCCGGAAGCGCATATGCCCGTCAGCAGGCCGCAGGGCACGGCGGTCAGCAGCAGCGTCGGCAGGTAGTAAAAGACCAGCGTCCCGCCGGTCAGCGCCATGGCGCACAGGATCTGCCCCGTGCCGTGGCAGGCCGCGCCGACAACCGAAACCCCCAGCACGGACAGCGACTGCCCGGCCAGGCGGCGCGCCGCCAGCATCCCGCCCAGCGACAAAAGCGAGCCGCACAGGGACATGCACAGGGAGGTTGCGCTGCCGGACAAAAGAAAGAGCAGCAGCACGCGGCAAAGCGAAATGCTCAGGGCCGGCCGCGCCCCCAGCCGGTACACGGCGAACAGGGCGACCACGTTGCTCAGGCCCAGCTTGACGCCCGGCAGCGGAACCACGGCCTGCAAGGGCAGGACGCTTTCGACAAGGGAAAGCACCAGCGCCGCGGCGGTCAGCACGGCGCACAGCGCGATGTGATAAACGCCCCGCTTCATCGGATCACCACGTCGGGCGCGCCGGCGCCCTCAAGCGTCAGGGTCATCCGGTTTTCCAGACAGACGGCCGACTGGCCCGCGCGCGTCAAAAGCCCGGTGTGGACGCAGGTCTGGCGCGGGCAGGTAGAGCTCTGTACCCGGGCGCCGCTGGCGTCGACAGTAATGACGTTTTCATATTCGCCGGTGACGGTGACGGTGACCGGCTCGCCCAGGCCGCTTAAAAGGACACGGGCCACCTCGGCCCCGTCCTGCCGCACGACGGCGGTCAGCTGTCCGCCGCCCGCGCGTGTCAGGCCGAGTGCAAAAATGCCGGCCGCCAGTAAAAGCACGGCGGCGCACACGACGGCGTCCCCCCGCTTCATTGCAAATCACACAGCGCCAGGGCGCGTACGGGCGCGCCGTCGGACGCGGGCAGGGAAAGCGGCGCGCCGACAAAGACGAACCCCCCGCCGGGGAGTTCGCCGGGCAGCCGCAGGTTTTCATAGATGAGCACGCCGGCGGACAGCAGCAGGCGGTGCAGGGACATGGCCCCGCAGCCGGGCGGGTCGACGGACAGGCAGTCGACCCCGACCCCCTTGACGCGCCGCCCGGCCAGCAGCCGCAGCGCGCTTTCAGGGACGGCCGGCCAGCTGCGCTGGTATTCCGGCCGGCCCCACAGCGCGCCGTGCCCAGTGCGGAAGAGCACAAAGGCGGCGTCCCGCGCCGCAGGGGCGTCCAGGGCGCGCAGCAGATCCGATTCGTCCCGCAGGGCGTCAAGCGCGACGGCCGGGCCAACAAAGGCGCCGGGGGAAAAGCGATCCAGCGTCTCGCCGCGTTCGAGCAGGTGCGCCGGGGCGTCGACGTGGGTGCCGGTGTGGGTCGTCAGCGTCATGCCGAGCTGGCGGAACCCGTCTTCCGGCAGGAACGCGAGCGGCGTCAGACGCGGCTGCGGGTCGCCGGGGTAAACCGGCATGTCAGGGGCAATGGGGTGTGTCAGGTCCAGAACGGTCACAGCGGGGCCTCCTTGAAAAAACGCGGCGGCGGGAAGAGCTTCCCGCCGCGGCGAATGTCGGTTTTCTGCTTACAGGAACATGTCGGCCAGGTTGGCTTTGGGGTCAATGACCGGCTCGATAAGACGGGTCTTGCAGGTCATCAGCGTGGTGACGCCGGGGCCGTGCCCGGCCAGGATGCAGTCGCTGTGTACGACGACGCCAATGGTGACGGCGCCGGTGCGGTAGGTGCGCCCGTAGCGGGTGTCGGCGTCCATCAGGGCGACGATGTCGCCGAAGCGCAGATCCTGCAGGCCGTATTTTTCGGTGATCTTACGGTCGTGCAGGGTGATGTCGTAGTCGCCGAACTGCGAAGTCGTGGCGCCCAGGCCTGAGCCCATGATGGCGGCGGGGACGATTTTGGCGACGCCGACGCGCAGTTTTTTCCCGTCTTCCTCGATGTTCATCTTTTCCAGCAGCTCGGGGCTCATGCTGCGCAGGTGGATGTCGGGGTAGTCGAGAAGCTTCATGCCCTGGCCGCAGGAGCGGACGTCGATTTTGTCGCCGATGGTCATTTTGTCCATGGCTTCGTCGTCAAAATAGCAAAGGAGATGCTCGCAGCCGCCGTGCTTGCCGGTGACGAAGCCGCGCGCGCCTTTGGCGTCGCCCGAACGGACGATGGCGACGTTGCCGATGCACGACAGCGAGGAATAGGCGGCGTTGAAAGCGTCGTCGCTGTTGCGGGTGGTGACGCCGGGCTCTAGGTGATCGGCCGCCCAGCCGCAGCAGGGATCGCCGATCTTGGCGTTATAGGTAATGCCGCCGGTGGCGGGCAGAATGCACGGTTCGCCGTCGGCGCTCAGGCGGAAGGTCTGGCTCGAGCGCGAGTGCCGCACTTCGCCCTGCACCAGCAGAATGGGCAGAGCCTCTTTGTTGGTTCTGAGCATGATGATCTCCTCCGTTTTTTTTAAATTGCCCCGCGGGGATGTCTTTAGTGTATCACATCGGGCGGCGTTTGACCAGAGCAAAATGCCGGCTTTGGCTTAAACAATGCGCGCGCCGCAGTGCGGGCAGCGGCCGCCGTCGATGGAGACCTTTTTGCCGCAGTCAAGGCAAAACACCGTTTCGCCGCGGCGGGGCTGGCGGCGCGAGGGGGAAAACGAGCGGTCCTGCGCGGCGCAGTTGTGCTTTTCGCGCCGGTCCGGGACAGGCTGCGCAGGCCGCCCCGGATCGGCGGCCTTTGCCGTCTTTGCCGCCGGACGGCGGGGAGCGGGGACGGCGTGCGCCGGCGGGCGTGCGCCGCCTGTGCGGCGCATGGGGGTACGGCCTGTCTGGCCGCGGCGGGAGCTGGCTCGGCGGACGAGGATCAGGATTACGGCGATGACAGCCGGCAGCAGTCCGACGAGCAGGTCGAGCAGGATGGAAACCTCGCTTGGAAGGCGATCGCCCGGGGCTTCTGCCGGGCCGAAGGCGTCTTCTGCGACGCTGTCCGGGGCGGGCAGGACTTCGGTAAAAGCCAGCGTGCCGATCAGGCCCGAAAAGACGTCGCCGAACGACCCGGAATCAAAGTCGAGCATGCCGCTGTAATCGGTCAGGATGATATGGATGGACTGGCCGTTGTAGACCGTCGTCGCCT
The DNA here is from genome assembly GCA_944381055.1 of uncultured Clostridia bacterium. Classification (GTDB taxonomy): domain Bacteria; phylum Bacillota; class Clostridia; order Oscillospirales; family Butyricicoccaceae; genus Ventrousia. The sequence continues at coordinate 6,693 of CALWJQ010000033.1, forward strand.
GCATGCAGCGCAGCTGCGCGTCATCCCTTGTCTCAACGCGGTTATAGGTCAAAAACCGCGCTCCGGACTGGTAAAGGTCCCCGATGTAGAAGCACTCGACCCCGACCCCGTCGGCCCACACGGGGTTTTCGGCAAAGTATCCGGCCGCTTCACTGACAAGCTCTTCGTCCCACAGGGAAAGGTCGAAAATATCGCTGTTGGGGGTCATGATCATGGTCAGTTCGAACAGGGAATCAAAATTGAAGGCGTCCAGATAGATGTTGTTGGCCAGGAACACGTCCTGCATATAATCCAGGCTGTCGTCATACAGGTACAGGGCCGGGTTGTCCGCGTCGGCGTCGCGGGTCAGCACAATCCATTCAAGCGGCAGCTCAAGGCTGAGGTGCAGTTCGGGCACCTCGTACACAGCGGTCATGCTGTACATCGCGGCGCTGCCCGGCAGGCAGAGCGTCAGTGCAGCGAACGCGCACAAAAGGGCGCACCATCGTTTCATCATCATTCCCCCCGGCATAAAAATCTGATCAGAGTATACCATACCGCGCCTGAAAACGCCAGAGCGGCTTTGCCCGCGCCCTTGACGGCGGGCGGCAAAAGCGGTATACTGAATCACAGTTCGGCGCAGGAAGGGAAGGATATGCGAAAAACGGTGCTTGCGGCCGTGCTGCTGCTGGTGTTTTGCCTGGCGGCGTGCGGCGGGCAAAATGCGGCGGAAGACGCCTTTACCATCAGGGTCGTGTGCGAAAGCGACGGCATTTGGCAGATTTTTTATTCTTGTTATCTTGACGGCGAATGCTGCGGGATGGGCGGCGTGGCCGACCTGGACGGCGGCGAGCTGACTGAAGAGACCGATCTGTCGATCAGCTTTACCCGGTCGTTTCTGGGACAGGATGCAGATATTTCGCAGTTTTCCATGGATTTTTCACCCTATGGGCAGGACGATACGTCGGAAATTGGGACGACCAACCGGGTAGCGATCCGTGCGGAGTACGGGCAGAGCTATACGGTTTTCCTGTCCGGGGACCGTGACAGCGGTTTTCAGGCCGCGCTTGGCACGCCGTGACGCCGGACGGCCATAAAAGGAGAACGTGATATGAAAGCAGTACGCAAAGCGCTGTGCCTGCTCTTCGCGGCGCTGATGATCGTGCCGTCCGCCGCGGCGGACGGCGGGGAAGAGGATTTGTGCGCTCTCACGGCGCAGGCGCTCGTGCGCATGGCGCCGCAGCCGGGGTACGGCACGCCGGGCGGCGAATGGACGGTGTTCGGGCTGGCCCGGTGGGGCGGCGGGACGCCGGACGGCTACTTTGACGGTTATCTGGCCCGGCTTGCGGAAGAAGTCCGCCAGAGCGGGGGCGTCCTGCACAGCCGCAAATATACGGAATATTCCCGCGTCGTCATCGCGCTGACGGCATTGGGGCAGGATCCGCGGGACTTTGCGGGCTTTGACCTGCTGTCGCCGCTCGGCGACGTCGAGCGGGTGACTTTTCAGGGCGTCAACGGCGCGGCCTACGCGCTGCTCGCGCTGGACTGCGGCCGCTATGACATGCCCGGCGTACGGCAAGAGTATGTCCGCTGTATTTTACAGGCAGAACTGCCGGACGGCGGGTTCGCCCTGGCCGGCGAGCGCCCGGATCCGGATGTGACGGCCATGGTTCTGCAGGCCCTGTCTCGGTACCGCGGCAGCGCCGAGGTCGACGCCGCGGTCGGGCGTGCGGTTGACCGCCTGTCCCAGATGCAGAACGAGGACGGCGGGTACGCGGGCTGGAGCAGCGATAATTGCGAAAGCACCGCGCAGGTCATCGTCGCCCTGTGTACGCTCGGCATCCCGCTTGATGATCCGCGCTTTGTCAAAAACGGCGGGCTTTTGGACAACCTGCTCAGTTACCGGCTGCCGGACGGCAGCTTTGCCCATATCCCGGGCGGCAGCGCCGACCTGCTGGCGACCGAACAGGCTTTTTACGCCCTGGCGGCGGCCGAGCGGGCGCAAAGCGGCCAGCCTGGGCTGTATGATATGGTGCAGCCGGCGCTGCCCGACGGGCAGACGCTGGCGCGCATTGTGCGGACGGTTCTGTATCTCGCGCTCGGAAAATAAGGAGAGGCTGTTCTGTGAAAAAAATGATGCGATTATTCGCCCTGCTGGCCTGCCTGTTGATGCTGTGCGCCTGTGCGGCGAACCCGTCCGTGCCGGACGTCCCGTCTCAGCCAGCGGAACAGCCCGGAACGGAGGAACCGGCTCGGCCGGATGAACCCGCACAGCCGCAGGAACCCGTGCAGCCGAATGAACCCGCACAGCCGGAAGAGCCCGCGCAGCCGCAGGCGACGCTGTCTGTCCGCTGCGATACCGTCCTGGACAACATGGACAGCCTCAACGAGGCGGTCGCCGGGCTGATCCCGTCCGACGGCGTCATTTTGGCAGAGACCACGCTGGCGCTGTCTGGGGGCGAGAGCGTTTTTGACCTGCTGTCCCGCGCGGCGCGCGACAACAAGGTGCATATGGAATACAGCAGCACGCCGATTTATCAGTCGGCGTACATTGAAGGCATCGGGAACCTGTATGAGCTGGACTGCGGCCCGCTGTCCGGCTGGATGTACCGGGTCAACGGCGAGTTCCCCAACTACGGGTGCTCGAAGTACGCGGTGCAGGACGGCGATGTCATCGAGTGGGTTTACACCTGCGACCTGGGCGAAGATGTCGGCGGGGCCAGCTCGTTCGAGGGCCAGAGAGAATAAAAAACAGGCGCGGCGTCTTTGAAAAACGCCGCGCCTTTGCTTTGTCAAATCAAAAAGCCGAACAGATGGGACAGGATTGACAGGCCGTAAAAAAGCGCTTTTTTGCCCGCAGGTACGGGCAGCGGGCCGACGCTGCCAGGCAGATATTCCCCGTCCGGCCCGACGGGCAGGGACTGCGCCAGGATTTCACCCTGCCGGGCGCGCAAAAGCTGCTGGAAAGGGGCGCTGTCGATGACCAGCATGACCTCGGTGTCAATATCTATGCTGCGCTCGTCGAGATTCCAGGATCCGACGGCCGACAGGCGGTCGTCGATGAGGACGCTTTTGCCGTGGATGGAATCGCTGCTCTGATACTCGTAAATGAGCAGCCCCGATGCCGCCAGCTCGGCCCGGTTCCACAGATAGGCTGAAAAGGCGGGCGGATTGGGCGAAGAAGCCAGCGAGTTGGTCAGCAGTACGACGCGCTTTTCTGTTGCCAGCCCGGCCAGCTGTTCGCGTATGTCCGAACTGATCACGGTGTAAGGCGACTGGATGCGCACTTCGCTTTGCGCGGTTTCGGCCAGCTGCAAAAGCTGCCACAGGATCAGCGGCTGCTTGGGCAGGCCGGTAAAAGGGTTGGAAATCAGGGTGATTTTGTCGGTCGGCACGGTGAGATCAGTGAGTTGCTGTTCTGAAAGAGGCTGTGCCGCGCCGTAGGACCGGTACTTTTCGCGCAGCCCGTCGGCCTGTACCCGGGCGCTGCCGGCTTGCCGGCCCGGATCGCCAAACGCCGGCTCGCTCAGCTCGTGCGCGCAGGCGCTTTCAAAATACGCGGCCACGTCGCCGATGACGCTGTCCCCGCCGCCCGTGTTCCACACCAGGACGTCGTTGTCATGCGAAACCGGGCCATCGTAGCCGTCGGGGTCAAAGTAAGCGTCGGAAAGGTTGCGGCCGCCCAGCAGCATGACCTGGCGGTCGGCGATCAGGTATTTGTCATGCAGGCGGCTGTTCAGGGTGTGCGGCCGCAGCAGGTTGATCGGGTTAAAATAGACAAGCTCAATGTTGGGGTGCGCGGCGAGCGCCTGCGCCGTCCCGCCCCGCCCCAGGCCGCCGAACATGCCGTCGAGGATGATGCGCACCGAAACGCCGCGGTCGGCGGCGCACAGCAGCGCGCCCCAGAAAAGGTCGCTCGTCTCGCCGGCTTCGGTGGAGTAGCTGGAAAAAATCAGCTCGTGCCGCGCCGTTTCAATAAGGGACAGGCGCAGGGCAAAGGCATCCTGCGGAATGGGGACGTAGCCCGCGCGATCCGGACCGGACAGTGTGCCGTCGCCGTAAAAATCGCCGCGCGAAAAGGCGTCCTGAAAGGCGGGATCGACCTGCACCGGGACGGCGTAAGGGACGATGGCAGCCGCAGCATAGCACAGTACGAGGATCAGCGCCGCAAGCGCGGCTCGGGAAAGACGTTTTTTCATTTTTTCGCTGGCCTCGCAGCTCCGCTGTCCAGATAGCTCTGCAAAATGACCGAAGCTGCCACCGCGTCGACCCGCGCCCGCTGCTTGCCGCGCTTTTTGCCAGCGTCGCTTAAAATGCGGTTGGCCGTCACGCTGGTGCCGCGTTCGTCCCACAAAAGGATGTCGGCGCCGGTGCGCGCGCGCAGGTCGCCGGCAAAGGCGCGCGACTTGCGCGCCCGTTCGCCTTCGGTGCCGTTCATGTTGATCGGCAGGCCTACAACGACACGGTCGGGCTGTTCGCGGACGATTTCATCGCACAGATCGTCGAGCAGGCGCGACGGGCTGGGCTGGGTAATGGTAAACGCCCGCCCCGCAATCAGCCCCGTGGGGTCGGAATAAGCGACGCCCGTGCGCACGTCGCCCAGATCGATGGCCATGATTTTCAACGCAGTTCCCTCCGCAGACAGATTTCCTGCCCAGTATAACACGGAACCGGCCGCCGCGCCAGCCCCCAGCGACGCTCCGGCTTGACAAAGGGGGGCGCTATGTTATAATGATATACAGAGAAATAGGCCTTTGCCGCTGTTCTTTGATGAGATCGCTTTCCGGGGAGGAATGGAAGATGACGCTTGACGAACTGTCCATCGGCCAGAGCGCCGTGGTCACCGCCGTCGGGGGTGAAGGGGCTTTGCGCCGGCGGCTGCTTGACATGGGCATTACGCCCAAAACATCTGTGCTGATGCGCAAAAAAGCGCCCATGGGCGATCCGGTTGAGATCTGCCTGCGGGGTTACGAACTGACGCTGCGGCTGGAAGACGCCCGCAAAATCGAAATCAGGAGGGCGAAAGCATGAGCCTGATCTTTGCCCTGGCAGGCAACCAGAACTGCGGCAAGACAACGCTGTTCAACCAGCTGACCGGCTCTCATCAGCATGTGGGCAATTTCCCCGGCGTCACGGTCGAACGCAAGGAAGGGCAGATCAAGGATCATCCGGGCAACACGGTCGTCGATCTGCCGGGAATTTATTCGCTGTCGCCCTATACGGCAGAAGAGGTCGTCACCCGCGATTTTCTGCTGCGGGACAAGCCCGACGCCATCATCAACATTGTCGCCGCGACCAATATCGAGCGCAACCTGTACCTGACTTTGCAGCTGATGGAGCTGCGGATGCCTATGGTTCTGGCGCTCAACATGATGGACGAGGTGACAAAAAGCGGCGGCAGCATCGACGTGCTGGCGCTGTCGCGCGAGCTGGGCATCGACGTCGTGCCCATCGTCGCCAGCCGCGGCGAGGGCATTCACGAACTGGTTGACCGGGCCATTGCCGTGGCGCAGGAAAAGCGCCTGCCCGCCAGGCAGGATTTCTGCACCGGCGAGGTTCACAAGGCCATTCATGCCATTTCGCACATCATCGAAGATCATGCGCGCGAAGCCGGCGTGCCGCTGCGGTTTGCGGCGACCAAACTGGTCGAGGGCGACGAGCCTATGCTTCAAACGCTGAACATCCACGAAGGCGATGTCGAAATCATCCGCCACATCGTCTGCGATATGGAACAGGCGCTCGGCACCGACCGCGAAGCGGCGCTCGCCGACATGCGCTACGAATACATCACCGCGCTGGTCGCCAAGACGGTCGTTAAACCGCAGGCGACGGCGGAACAGCAGCGGTCGCTTAAAATCGATCAGGTGCTGACCCACAAATATTTTTCCATCCCCATTTTCCTGGGGGTTATGCTGCTTATTTTCTGGCTGACCTTTTCCGTCATCGGCGGCACCCTGTCCGACTGGATGGGCGTTGGGATCGAGCGCCTGACAACGCTGGTTGAAAACGCGCTGGTAGCCGCCCGCGTCAGCCCGGTTTTGCGTTCGCTCATCATCGACGGCGCGTTCGCCGGCGTCGGCAGCGTGCTCAGCTTCCTGCCCATCATCGTCGTACTGTTCTTCTTTTTGTCCATGCTTGAAGACAGCGGGTATATGGCCCGCGTCGCCTTTGTCATGGACAGCCTGCTGCGCAAGATAGGCCTGTCGGGCCGGTCGTTCGTGCCCATGCTGATCGGCTTCGGCTGTTCGGTGCCCGCCGTTATGGCGACGCGCACCCTGCCCGGCGAACGCGACAAGCGCATGACCATTCTGCTTATCCCGTTCATGTCGTGTTCAGCCAAACTGCCCATTTACGCCGTTTTTTCGGCCGCGTTTTTCCCCGATTACAGCGGGCTGGTCATGATGGCACTATATATTTTCGGCATTATTACGGGAATTTTGGCGGGCCTGCTGCTCAAAAACACCGTTTTCCGCGGCAACCCCGTGCCTTTTGTCATGGAGCTGCCGGCTTATCGCCTGCCCGGCCTGCAAAGCACCCTGCTGCATATGTGGCAGAAGGCCAAGGACTTTATCGTCCGCGCCTTTACCATTATTTTTGTCGCGTCCATTGCCGTGTGGCTGCTGCAAAGCCTCGACTTTGGTTTTAACATGGTCAGCGACGGCAGCGAAAGCATGCTGGCTGCCATGGGGCGCTGGATCGCGCCGGTGTTCGCCCCGCTGGGCTTCGGCAACTGGCAGAGCGTCGCCGCGCTCATCACCGGGCTGTGCGCCAAAGAGACGGTGGTCAGCACCTTTATCCAGCTGACCGGGGCGACCGGGACAGCCGAGCTGGCCGCGGCCCTGCCCGGGTTCTTTACGCCGCTGCAGGCCACGTCTTTTCTGGTGTTTACGCTGCTGTACATGCCGTGCGTCGCCGCAATGGCGGCTGTGCGCCGTGAAATGGGCAGCGGGCTCAAGGCGCTGGGGCTGATGGTGTTCCAAACCGGCATCGCGTGGATCATGGCCTTCCTGGTCTATACGGCCGGGCTGGCGCTGGGGCTTTGACATGAATGCCGCCAGCTGGGTGATCCTGGGGCTGCTGGCGCTGCTGCTTGCGCTGGCCCTGCGGACGCTGCTCAGGCGCCGCGGCGGCTGTGGCTGTGGCTGTGGCTGCTCAGGCTGTACGAAAAACTGCAAAACGGGTGATAGATACCATGAATAAACCCCTTCAACCCGCCCAATCCCGCGGCGCAAAGAGCGCGGCGATGACCCTGCCCGCCCTGCGGGAAACGGTGCTGAAAAGCCTGATGGCCGGGCTGATGATCGGCGTCGGCGGCACGGTCTATCTTTCGTGCGACAGCCGCGTCGTGGGGGCGCTGCTGTTTGCGACGGGCCTGCTCACCATCTGCAACATGGGATACCTGCTTTTTACCGGAAAAGTGTGTTTCGCGCTGGAAAACAGCCCTGCCTACCTGGTGACGCTGGCCGTCATCGCGCTGGGGAACGTCGCCGCCTGCGTGCTGTACGGCGCTGCGGCGCGGCAGTTTTTGCCGCAGGCGGCGGAAAAGGCGGCGTCTGCCTGTGCCGCCAAGCTCACGCAGACCGGCATGCAGACTTTTTTCCTTGCCGTCATGTGCGGTATCTTGATGTATATTGCCGTGGTCACCTTCCGCCGGCAGCAGGGCATGTCGCGGTATGTCGGCATTTTTACCTGCGTGCCCGTTTTCATCCTGAGCGGCTTTGAGCATTCCATTGCCGACGCCGTGTACCTGGGCATGGCGGGACTGCCTGCGGGCAGCGCGCGGTTTTTGCTCATTGTGCTGGCGGGCAATGCCGTGGGCGGCCTGCTCTTCCCTGTGATGCAGCGCCTGGCCGGTGATAAATCCTGAACAGACGCCGTCCGCCGACCCAGGGCCGGCGGACGGTTTTTATGGTATAAACGGCGGCTGTCCGGCGCAGAATACAGACAGGAAAAGCCCGGATCGGCGAAAACCGTTTGCAAAACGGAAAGTATTGTGGTATAATATATAATATAATACTTATATAATAACGGCTGCGCGCCGGAAACGGCGGGCCGGGATATAAGATGCTTGCCGCAGGCCTGCGCGATGGCGAGGCCGCGGTCTGATAGATAAAACAGAAAGAAACAGCAGACGGCAGACTGTTAACCCGCGCGACGGGTTAGCTCTTTTTTGTTGCGCGCAGACAGCGCCGCCTGCGGACAATAAGATCCCCGCGCCGGACGGAGCGATCCCGCGCAGGCGGGCCGGCGCTGTGACGGGCGGGGCGTGAGATTGGAGAATATATGGCACAAAAACAAACGAAAAAAGATCCGCAAACGGCAGACAGCGCGTCGCCTGCCAAGACTGCAAAGCGGGGAAAAACGGCACAGAGCAAAGGACGCGCAACCGGAAACGCGGCGCCGGAAGAGGCCCGGGCTGCAAAAAAGGCTGTGGGGCGGACGGCGGTCCGCACGCCGAAAACCCGTGTGCAGGGGGCGGAAACGCCGCGCCGCGCGCGCGGGATGCGCCTGCCGCTGCCTGCGGCCGGGCAGGCCGTCACGACCTATTCCCGTACGGGACAGGCGGCTGCGGCAGGCCGGAAAACGGCGCGCGGGACGGCGGCGAGTTCTGGCAGGCTGCGCGTCATTCCGCTGGGCGGCCTCAATGAGATCGGCAAGAACATGACGGCGCTGGAATTCGGCGACGACATTATTGTCATCGACTGCGGCAACACCTTTCCCGACGACGAGCTTCTGGGCATCGACCTTGTCATTCCTGACATCACCTACCTGATTCAGAACCGTCAAAAGGTGCGCGGCATTGTGCTGACCCACGCGCACGAAGACCATATCGGCGCGCTGCCCTATGTCCTGCGCGACCTGCGGGTTCCGGTCTACTGTACCGCCCTGACGGCCGGGATCATTTCGCTGCGCCTGAGCGAGCACAAGAACCTGGGCAAAGTCCGCATCAACCGCAAAAAAGCGGGCGACCGCTTCCACCTGGGCTGCTTTGACGTCGAGATGATCCGGGTCAACCACTCGGTGCCCGATGCGGTCGCGCTGGCCATTAAAACGCCGGTCGGCACGGTGATTTTTTCCGGCGACTTCAAAATCGACACCACGCCCGTCAACCAGCAGATGACCGATCTTGAACGATTCGGCAAACTGGGGCGCGAGGGGGTTTTGCTGCTGTGCCAGGAATCGACCAACGTCGAGCGGCCGGGCTTTGCAAGCAGCGAACGCTGTGTGGGCGCCTCCTTTGACGCTCAGTTCAAAAACAGCGAAGGGAAACGCATTATTATCGCCACCTTTGCCAGCAATGTCCACCGGATCCAGCAGATCATCGACATCGCCGCAAAATACGGGCGCAAGGTCGCCGTCTCGGGCCGCAGCATGGAAAATATCATGAAAGTCGGCGTCGAGCTGGGGTATCTTAACCTGCCGCCCAACACCTATATTGAGCTCAACCACCTGTCGCGCTACCCCAAGGCGGAAACCGTTATCATTACGACGGGCAGCCAGGGCGAGCCGATGAGCGCTTTGTACCGCATGGCCTTTTCCGGCCACCGCCAGGTCGAAGTGGGCGAAGGCGACAAGATCCTGATCGCCGCGCACCCCATCCCGGGCAATGAAAAAGCCGTTTACGGCATGATCAACGAGCTGTTCCGGCGCGGGGCTGAAGTCGTGTACGAAAAGCTGGCCGACATCCATGTGTCTGGCCACGCCTGCCAGGAAGAGCTTAAAATCATCCTGGCCCTGACGCGGCCGAAGTTTTTCATGCCCATGCACGGCGAATACCGGCATTTGCAGATGCACGCCGGGCTGGCCATGCAGGGAGGCACCCCGCAGGAAAACATCTTTATTTCTGAAATCGGCCGGGTGCTCGAACTGGACGGTGAAAAAGCCGGCTTTGCCGGCACTGTGCCCTCGGGCCGCGTGCTGGTCGACGGCTACGGCGTCGGCGACGTCGGCGCCGCCGTGCTGCGCGAGCGCAAGCACCTGTCGCAGGACGGGCTCATTGTCATCGTTATGGCGCTCGACCGCCGCAGGGGGAGCGTCGTGCAGGGGCCTGAAGTGTTTTCGCGCGGGTTCATTTTTGCAAAAGAAGCCGAGGATTTGACCGAGGGCGTGCGCAAGCTGGCCCGGGCGGCCGTCGACGGCTGCCTGTCCCGCGGGGTGTCTGACCGCTCGGTCATCAAAAGCGAGATTTCCGACCGGGTAGAGGATTATCTGTATAAAAAAATTAAGCGCAGCCCCATGATCCTGCCCGTCATCATGGAAGTGTAGGGGCAGGATCCCGCTCCTTTACAATCATTCAGACAGGAGGACGCCAGGCGTGCGACAAAACAAAAGACTTCTGATATTTTATCTTGCCTGCGCTGTGTTCAACATTGGCGCCAACACCGCCCACCCGGTCACGCCGACCATTTTCACCACCCTGGGATTGGGCAGTTACATGTTCGGCGTGGCGCTGGCCTCGCAGCTTGTGACGAATTTTCTCTTTTCGCCCTTCTGGGGGCGGCTGAGCGCCTATCTTTCGAGCCGGACCGTGCTGCTTATCACCTGCTGCGGCTACGCCGGCGGGCAGGTGCTGTTCGGGCTGGCGCGCACCGAACCCGCCTTTGTCGTCGCGCGGATGCTGACCGGTATTTTCTGCGGCGGCGGCTTTGTCGGAATCATGACCTATATTGTCAATACCGAGTCTGACCCTGTCGCGCGCGGGCAGCAGCTGACGGCGACGGCGACCATCCAGATGGTCTTCAGCGCGTTCGGCTACCTGATTGGCGGGCTTTTGGGCGAGATATTTACCTATCTTGCCATTATCGTGCAGGTCGGGCTGCTGATTCTGGCCGGGCTCATCTTTTATTTTGGCTGCAAAAATGACGCGGCGCTGCCCTTTGCCGACCTGAAGAAGCCGGGCGGGCGCAGCGGCTTCAATCCGTTCAGCGCCTTTGTGGCGGCCAAAAGCTTTTTGACGCCGCTTTTTGCCGTGCTGTTTGTCATGTGCCTTTTGCAGAACCTCGGCTATACGGCTTTTGACCAGACCTTTAACTATTACATCCGCGACCAGTTCAACTTTTCTTCCGGCTACAACGGGCTGCTCAAGGGCCTGATGGGCCTTATCACACTGGTCGCCAACAGCACGGTGTGTATCTGGCTCATCCGCAGGACCGACACGCACAAATCGGTCATCGCCGTGCTGGGCACCTGTTCGGTCACCATGCTGGCCGGCGTCATGTTCGAGCAGATCGTGCCGTTCGTCATTGTCAACGTTTTGTTCTTTGCTTTTAATTCCATCAGCCTGCCCGTCTTGCAGAGCATGGTCGCCAACGACGTTAAGACGCCCCAGAGCAACCTGGTCATGGGCTTTTACAACGCCATGAAATCGCTCGGCTCAGTCATCGGCGCGCTGGCTGCGGGGCTTTTGTACACCGCAACCCCCAAAGCCCCCTTCATCTTCGGCTTTGCTTCGTTCGTGCTGGCGACTGTGCTGGCCGTCGTCTACCTGTACGGACGGGTCAGGCAGGGATCTGTAAGGAAATCGTAGGAAAACCGACAGACCGTCTTCAAGGATTCGGCGCTTTTGTCTGGTATAATGATACCGGCAAAAGCGCCCTTGCCTGTTTTTGAGCGTTTTTGCCGGGCTTTGGGCCGCGGGGCGGCTGTACGGGTTTTAAATCGCGCTTTTTCTCGCCGCAGGGTGATGACACGGGCCGGCCTGTTGTGATATAATAATCATACATGTATATTGCCGGTGCGGCGGGGCAACCGCGGCAGGGTGAGCATTGAAAGGGGCGCGTCCGGCGGCGCCCGACAGGGGGGTTCGTTTTGGACAAAAAGCTGGCGCGTATCATGGAACCCGGCATGAAGCTGAATTTTTGCGTGCTCGTTTTGTTTGCACTGGCATCGATGCTTTTTTCCGTATGGGTCGGCGCGGCCGAACTGGTGCTGGTGGTGCTGGTCTACGTCTTTTACAAAAACCGCACCAAAAAGCGTTCGGCAGAAATTCGCCGTTATGTCGAAAACCTGGCTTTTCAGGTCGACGACGTTTCCAAGCATTCGCTGGTCAATTTTCCGCTGCCCACCACCATCCTGCGGCTGGACACCGGCGAGGTCATCTGGTATAACGACGGGTTTATCGAAATGACCGGCGCGCACGAAGGCTTTTTCGACATGCACATTTCAGACGCTGTGCCCGGGTTTGACACTCGCTGGGTCATGGAAGGGCGCGCGGTCTGCCCGTATGACGTCAGCGTGGGCGAGCGCAAATTCACGGTGTACGGCAACGTCGTGCGCGCGGCGGGAAAGAGCGGGGCGCGCAGCCTGCTGGCCACGCTGTTCTGGGTTGACATTACAGAGTTCGCCAGGCTGCGCGACGAGCACGAGCGTTCGCGGCCGGTGGTCGCGCTCGTCATGCTCGACAGCTATGAAGAACTGTTCAAGGGCCTGACCGAGTCGGAAAAATCCATGCTCACGGCGTCGGTCGACAAAATGCTGAGCGAGTGGACGTCGCCGACCAACGGCATTATGCGCCGGCTTGATCGCGACAAATACCTGTTTATCTTTGAAAACCACAACCTGCTCGATTTGGTGCAGGACAAGTCTTCCATTATCGAAAAAATGCATCAGATCCAGAACAGCGAGGGGATTGCGGCGACGCTGTCCATCGGCATCGGCAAGGGGGAATACACCCTGTACGAGCTGTACCAGTTTGCGTCGCTGGGCCTTGACATGGCGCTGTCGCGCGGCGGCGACCAGGTCGTCATCAAATCCAAAAACGCCTTCGAGTTTTACGGCGGCCGCAGCCGCGAGCTGGAAAAGCGGACCAAAGTCAAATCGCGCGTCATGGCCAACGCACTGCGCCAGCTCATCCGCGACAGCTCGCAGGTCTTTGTCATGGGCCACCGCTTTTCCGACCTTGACTGCATCGGCGCGGCGGCCGGCGTGTGTGCGGCGGTCCGCAAGTGCGGCAAGCCCTATTACCTGCTGGTCGACGAGGAAAAGACCGCGGCGCTCAGCCTGGTGCGCCAGATGAAGCAGCAGCCGGAATACCAGGACAGCTTCCTGACCGAAGATGAAGCCATCCTGCGCGCAGACGGCAGTTCGCTGCTCATTGTGGTCGACACCTCGCGGCCCGACATTGTCGAATCGGAAAAGCTGCTGCAAACCGTGCAGCGCGTCGCGGTCATCGACCACCACCGCCGCGCGGCCAACTACATCGAAAACAGCGCCATCAGTATGCACGAACCCTATGCCAGCTCGGCCAGCGAGCTCGTCGCCGAGCTTTTGCAGTATATCGTCACCCCGCAGGATGTCACGCGGCTGGAAGCCGAAGCGGTCCTGGCGGGCATTGTGCTCGACACCAAGAGCTTTACCGTCAAAACGGGCGTGCGCACGTTTGAGGCGGCGGCCTATCTCAAACAGCTGGGCGCCGACACGGTCGAGGTGCGCAAGCTGTTTTCGGGCGATTTGGAAAGCTTTGTCAAGAAATGCCAGCTCATCGCGGGCGCGCATGAGTTCGCCCCCGGCGTATCGCTGTCGGTTACGAGCGACGAGGTCGAACGCGCCGTCGCGTCGCAGGCAGCTGACGAACTCATCAACCTGAAGGGCATCCGGGCGGCCATCGTCGTATACGGCGAGGGAGAAGGGACTTCGGTGTCGGCACGGTCCTACGGGCAGATCAACGTGCAGTTTGTCATGGAAAAAATCGGCGGCGGCGGCAGCATGAACATGGCGGGCGCCCAGTTCGCCGACAAAAAGCCGCCCGAGGTCAGCGAGCTGGTCAAAAAGGCGGTGCTCGAATACCTGGCCGAGATCGAAGAACAGGATAAAAAAGCGGCGCAGGAAGGGAAAAACGGCGCCAAAGGCGGCGCGCGCTGAGACGTGCGCCCGGATAGAATCAACCATTATCAAAAGGAGTCAGTCATATGAAAGTGATCTTGTTGCAGGACGTCAAGGGGCAGGGGAAAAAGGGACAGCTGATCAACGTTTCGGACGGCTATGCGCGCAACTTCCTGTTCCCGCGCAAGCTGGCTTCCGAAGCGACGGCCGACGCCCTGAATACCAAACGTTTGCAGGACGAGGCGGCAGCCCGCCGCGTCGAGCAGGAAAAGCAGGCGGCGCAGGCGCTGAAAAAGCAGCTGGAGAACATCCGCGTCGAAATCAAGGCCAAAGCAGGTTCCGGCGGCCGCCTGTTCGGCAGCGTCACGACCAAGGAAATTTCGGAAGAACTCATGAAACAGCACCACATTGACATCCCCAAGGCCAGGCTGCAGCTCGACGAGCCCATCAAGAGCTTCGGGACTTTTGAAGTCAGAGCCCGGCTGTACACCGAGATCAGCGGCACGGTGCGCGTGGCCGTCACTGAGGAATAGCCGGCCGCCCCGGAGGAAAGACCATGGACGACTTATATTCGCGGCAGACCCCGTACAGCGTTGAGGCCGAGCAGGCCGTGCTGGGGTCGGTGCTCATCGACCCCAAGAGCGCGCCGCGCGTCATCGAGCTTTTGACAGCTGACGATTTTTATATCGAAACCAACCGCCTGATTTTTGAGACCATTTCGCACATGTTCACGGCGGCCAAAATTATCGATCCGGTCACGGTGCTGGATGAAATGAAGGCGCTGGGGTACAAAGAACAGGCCAACCGCGACTATTTTTTGCAGCTCATCGAAACGACGCCTTCGGCGGCCAATGTCGAAGAGTACGCCGCCATTGTCCGCGGCAAGAGCATGCTGCGCGAGCTGCAGGCCGCGGCGGGCGAGATTCTGGAATTGACGCGCAGCGAGCAGGACGACCCGCAGGATATCGCCGAGCTGGCGGAACAGAAGATTTACGCCATCCGCCAGGGGCGCGAGATTTCCGGCCTGACCAGCATCAAGGCGGCCATCCGGCTGGTCTACGACCATCTGGACGAAATGGCCGCCCACCCGGGCAAG
>CALWJQ010000034.1 GCA_944381055.1 uncultured Clostridia bacterium
TGACGGGCTCGCCTCGGACATGGTCGTGGAACTGGTGCTGGCCGCCGCCTTTGAAATTTCCCGCGTGCTGCGCTTTCCTTCCGCCAGCAAGGTCGACTCCTTTGCCAAAGGCCGCGTCGAGCTGGTCGAAGTCCGCATCACCGAACACAGCCCGCTCGACGGCCTGCACATTTCCGCCCTGTACCGGAAATACAAGGTCAAGGTGCTCGTTGTCGCCGTGCAGCGCGGAAACGAGGTCTACATTCCCGACGGCAGCTTTGTGCTGCACGCCGGCGACCGCATCCACATCACCGGCTCGCTGGCCGACACGGCCGCCTTTTTCCGCGCCATCGGGTTCGGCGGGCACAAGGTCCGCTCGGTGCTCATCGTCGGCGGCGGCCGCATCAGCTTCTACCTTGCAAAAATCCTTTTGGAGCTCGGCATGCATGTGAAGATCATCGAAATCAACCGCGCAACCTGCGACAAGCTGTGCGAGCTGCTCCCGGGCGCCGAAATCATCTGCGGCGACGGCTCGAGCGAGGAGCTTTTGCTGGAAGAAGGCATCGACCACACCGACGCCTTTATCGCCCTGACCAACATGGACGAGGAAAACATCATCCTCTCCATGTACGCCGCAACGCGCACCCAGGGCAAGGTGGTCGCCAAGGTCAACCGCATCTCCTTTATGGAAATCATCGCAAACTCCGGCATTGAAACCGTTGTTTCCCCCAAATATCTGACCGCGAACCAGATTATCCGGTATGTGCGCGCACTGGGCAATTCCATGGGCAGCCAGGTGGAAACCCTGCACCGCATCGTCAACAACCGCGTCGAGGCCCTTGAGTTTAAAGTGGGCGAAGGCTCGCGCCTGGCCGGCAAGACGCTGGGCGAGCTGCACACCAAGCCCGACCGGCTCATCGCCTGCATCGTGCACCGCGGCAAAACCATCATCCCCCGCGGCCGCGACACCATCGAAAAAGGCGACAGCGTCGTTGTCGTCTCCGCCAGCCGCCAGGTCCGCGACCTTGACGATATCCTCGCGTAAATATGAATGAGCGTATGATTGCCCGCACCGTAGGGCTTATTCTGCGCATCGAAGCGGCGCTTTTACTGCTGCCCGCCGCCGTCGGCGCGCTGTACGGTGAACACGAAACGCTGTATTTTGTCCTGACCGCCGCGCTCGCACTGGCCGCCAGCCTGCTGCTCACAATAAAAAAGCCTCACACCAGCGTCATTTACGCCCGTGAAGGCTTTCTCATCGTTGCACTGTCGTGGATAGCCCTGTCGGTGTTCGGCGCGCTGCCCTTTTATCTCAGCGGCCAAATCCCCGGCTTTGTCAACTGCCTGTTTGAAACGGTCTCAGGCTTTACCACGACCGGCTCCAGCATTTTAACCGACGTGGAAGCCCTTTCACGCGGCATGCTGTTCTGGCGCAGCTTTACCCACTGGGTCGGCGGCATGGGCGTTTTGGTGTTTGCCCTGGCTCTTCTGCCCATGGCCGAAGGCCGCCCCATGCACATCCTGCGCGCCGAAGCCCCCGGCCCCTCCGTCGGCAAGCTGGTTCCCAAAATGCGCCAAACCGCCGCCATCCTCTATTCGGTCTACCTCGCGCTGACCGTTTTGGAAATCATTTTCCTCGCCGCGGGCGGCATGGGCCTGTACGACAGCGTCGTGCACGCCTTCGGCACGGCGGGCACCGGCGGCTTCTCCATCCGCAACGCCTCCATCGGCGCCTACCAGAGCCCCTATTTTGAATGGGTCATCGGCATTTTTATGCTGCTGTTCGGCGTCAATTTCAACCTGTTTTACCTTATTTTGCTGGGCCGAATCAAAAGCGCCCTCAAAAGCCAGGAGCTGCGCTGGTATCTGGCCATCGTCGCCGTTGCAACGGCCGCCATTACCCTCAACGTGCTCAGCCTGTTTGAAAACGCCGGACAGGCCCTGCGCACCGCGTTTTTCCAGGTGTCGTCCATCATCACGACCACGGGCTTTGTCACCACAAACTACGACCTGTGGCCCAGCTTTTCCAAAATGATCCTCGTGCTGCTTACCGTCATCGGCGCCTGCGCCGGCTCGACGGGCGGCGGCATCAAGGTGTCGCGCTTTGTCATTTTGGTCAAGTCGGTCACGCAGGAAATCCGCGCCATGATCCACCCGCGCGTGGTCAAGAACATCAAGTTTGAGGGCCGGAGCGTCGACAAAGCGACCGCCGACAGCGTCAGCGTCTTTTTCACGACCTACCTGTTTGTCCTTTTGGGCTCGATGCTTATCGTTTCGCTCAACGGCTTTGACATGACCACAACCTCGACCTCTGTACTGACCTGCCTGGGCAACGTCGGCCCCGGCCTGGGCGAAGTGGGACCCGTGGGCAATTTCTCCGCCTTTTCCCCGCTGTCCAAGCTGGTGTTCTGCTTTGATATGCTGGCCGGGCGCCTTGAAATCTTCCCCATGCTCATCCTTTTTACCCCCGGTGTATGGAAACGAAAATAACCCGCTTTTTGGAAAGGACAAGCCATGCCTGACAAAAACTCCTGGTCTGATGCATACTGCAAAGAAGCTGCCCGCCTGTTTGCCGGCCGTGTGTGCTTTATCGGCCTTCTTGCAAGCTGCACCCCCGGTTCTGCGCACGGCGGCATCTGCGTCCTTTTGCACAGGCTGCTGCCCGATGATTTCAAACGCTACCGGGGCGTGGCCGACAGCTTTGCAAGCCTCTCCCCCGCCTGCGGCTTTCTGGGCGACGTGCGAATGGTGCGCGCCCTGCCGCCTTCGGATTTTTTTCATTTTTACTACGGAACCACCCCGCTGCTGGGCCGCCTGGAAGACCTTCTTCCCCGCCCCGGCGCGCAGGAGGCCCGGCTTGCCGTGCTGTCGGGCGCAGGAGCCCTGCAGCGCGCCTGCTGCCGAAACTTTATCTATCAGCGCGACATGGCCGAGCTTCGGGGACAGTACAAGGCCGCCGTGCCCGTGCTGCAGGCCCTGCACTTTACCCGAACGGGCAGCTACCTTTCCACCCGAGCCGAGCTTTCCGGCGCGCTGCACGGCGCCGATTCGCTCATTCTGCGCAACGAACCCGCCCTTTTATCCGGCGCCGCGCCGCTCGACTGTTTTGATCTGTTTTGCGAAACGCTGCTCGCCTGGTCGCAGCGCCTGATTTCGGATTTTTCTCCCCCAACACCATAATTTTGTCAGTTTTATCTATTTTTGTTGACATTTCCCTTTTTTAATTATACAATATTTCTATATTTGGAAAGGGGTGTCATCATGAACCAGAAGCCTGACTGCACCCAGCACAGCCCGCAAACAACCCAAAAACCCCGCCCGCCGCTGCGAAAGCTTGCTATTGCATGCCTTGTTTTGGGAGCCTGCTCTTTTCCTTTCATGGCGGCCTTTATGGACACTGATGAGCTCACCCGCACCGCCCGGTGGACCGTGACGGCCGGAATCTTTCTTTTCGGAGTGCTGTTTTCCTTCGGTGAATGGAAGCTGGGCCGCGCAAAAAAAGCCGCGCTTATACTGGCCGCGGTGACCCTTACCTCCATATCCTTTTTCCTGCGCATGGGAAGCATCGTATAACGGCATAAAAAATCCGCCCCTCAGGGGGCGGATTTTTTTATGTTGTCACTCGCCTTTTTTCAGCACTTTTCCGCAGCGCGCGCCGGTAAACCGGCCGTCACGCACGGCAACCTGACCGCTGACGATGACCGTTTCGATACCTTCATTACGCCGGTACGGGTGAATAAAATCGGCATGGGCACGCACTTTTTACCATGAAAATACGGTGATATCGGCCTTTTTTCC
>CALWJQ010000035.1 GCA_944381055.1 uncultured Clostridia bacterium
GCCAAGCAGACGGCAATTTTGGACAATATTTCAAATGCCGAAACGCCTAACTATAAGACCAAGGTCGTTACGTTTGAAGAAAACCTGCGGGAAAAGCTCGAAGAAGCGCAGCAGTCGCGCACGCCGCAGATTGCGGTGCGCGAGGCGCTTGAGCAGTCGCGCATTTCGGTCACCGAGGCGCAGGAAGCGACCCGCATGGACGAAAACGGCGTCAACGTGGTTGAACAGAGCGTTGAGCTGGCGCGCAACGCGTACCAGCTGCAATTTGTTTACAGCGCGATTTCGAGCGATTTGTCCGCACTGTGCACGGCGATTCGCGGGCAGTGACCTGCGGAAGAAAGAGGGTAACGGAAAATGGCTTTTTTAAGCTCCATGAACATTGTCGGTTCGGGCCTGACGGCGCAGCAGCTGCGGCTCGATGTGATTTCTGAAAACATCACCAATTCCAACACGACCCGCACCGAAGCGGGCGGCCCGTACCGCCGCAAGGTCGTGGTGTTCGAGGCGGTGGACGGGCGGGATGATTTCCGCGCCGCCCTGGCGCGCGCTGCGTCTGCACGGCCGGCATCAAACGCCGGGAATGCGGCGGGCGGCGTCCGTGTCACGCAGATTGCCGAGGATCCAACGCCGTTCCGGCTGGTGTACGACCCGGCCCATCCCGACGCCGACGCAGACGGCTACGTATCCATGCCCAACGTCGACACGGTTAAGGAGATCACCGACGCCATGGCGGCGACCCAGGCCTATTCGGCCAACGTAACGGCCCTGAACACGCTCAAGACCGTCGTACAGCGCGCCCTTGAAATCGGGCGCTGAAGCCTGCGGGCAGGAGAAAGGAAGCAACGCGCTTGATTACACCGATTGACCGTTTGCAGCCGTTGGCTGCGCTGAACGAAGAGCAGAAAACAGCCCCGGCAGAGGACGCAGCCCAGACGCCGTTCGGCGCCATTTTCCGGGCGGCCGTCGACAACGTCGTCCAGACCGACGCCGAAAAAGTGCAGACCGATTACCTGCTGGCCACCGGCCAGCTCGACAATCCCGCCCTGTCTACCATTGCCGGCACCAAGTACAATATGGCGGTTGAGCTTTTGGTGCAGCTGCGCAACAGAGCGCTGGACGCCTATTCCGAGCTGACGCGCATCAACATGTAAGACAGCACATGCAAAGGGGTTGACAGCGTTTGGGCGAAAAACTCAAGGGCTTTTGGGAAAAGGCCAAAGGCCTGTTGAAAAAAGTGCCGAAAAAAGCCTTGATCATCGCGGCGGCAGCGCTCGCGGTCGTGATCGTGGCTGTTGCCGTGGCGCTCGGCAGTAAACCGTACGCCGTGCTGGTGACCGAAGTCAGCAACGAAGAAGCAGTCACTATCATGAGCCTGCTCGACGAAATGGGCGTGACCGATTACCGTCTGGAAGGGAACGACACCATTCTGGTGCCTGAAAGCCAGGAATCGCAGCTCAAAGCCCGCCTGCTGGTCGAGGGGTATCCCAAGACGGGATTTTCGTACGAAACATATTTTGAAAATATCGGCGCACTGTCGACCGAGGCAGAGCGCAACACCGCCTACCTGGTGGCGCTGGAAGAAAAAATGGCGGCCGTGATCCGCTGTATGGACGGCGTTGTGGACGCGACGGTCAATATGCAGCCGGGCGAGGACCGGACATATGTGCTCGACAGCAGCAACGCCGTCGAAGCGACGGCGGCCGTCTCAGTCACCATGCAGGACGGCGTGACGCTGACGGCTCAGCAGGCCAGCGCCATCCGCAGCTTTGTCGCCCATTCGGTCAAGGGGCTTGAAATCGACTCGGTCGTGATCCTTGACAACCTGGGCAACATGTACACGGCGGACGACGGATCGGCGGCGTCGACCGAGCTGTCGGCGCTTAAACTGCAGCTTGAAGAGGAAAACAACAACAAAATCCGCACCGGTATCATGCAGGTGCTGGTTCCGCTGTTTGGCGAAGACAACGTCCGTGTCAGCGTACACTGTACGGTCGACGTCAACCCGGCGTACGAGGACCGCACGACGACGACGCTGCCCGAGGGCAGCGAGAACGGCGAAGGGCTGCCGGGCAGCGAGCTGTACGACCATTCTGTCATACGCGACGACGGCGAAACCGTGGGCGGCGTTGTCGGCAACGAAACCAATGCCGATCTGCCCGGCTATGTCGAAAACCAGGCGCAGCCCCAGGGCGACGAGCAGGAAATTCATGTCTCGGGCCAGAACGATTATATTTACAATGAAAGCGTCGAGCGCATCGAACGCGTTGCCGGCGACGTCACCGACTGCACAGTGTCGGTCAGCATCAACAGCACAACGGCCGGCAATATCGACGTCGAGGCGCTGCGCGAGCACGTCGCGCGTGCGGCCGGCATCAGCGAGGCCGACGCCGCAGCCAGCATTTCCATCCTGCCCATGCCGTTTTATTCGCCCGACGCGCCGCTGCCCGCCCTTCCGGGCAGCCCGATTCAGCCCTGGATTGTGTATGCGGCCGCCGGCGGCCTGCTTTTGTTCCTGCTGCTGGCCGTTGTCATTGCGGTGATCAGCCGTCGCCGCCGCCGCAAAAAGGAACTGGCGGCAGCCGAAGCCATGCAGGCGGAAGACCGTGCGGCAGTGGCGCGGATTCTGGCCAGCGTACCTCAGGAGCAGCCTGAACAAAACGGCGCAGACGTTATGAGCCTGAACACCGAAAAAAGCATGGAGCTGCGCAAGGAAATCAGGCATTTTGCCGACGATAACCCCGAAATCGCAGCCCAGATTATCCGTACCCTGCTGAGGGGAGGCGAAGACAATGCCTGAGGCCGCGGCAGCCGCGCCCGAAGCGGCGGCCCCGCAGCGGGCCAAACCGGCCAAACCGCAGGCCAAGCTGACCAGCGCGCAGCGTGCGGCGGCCGTCATTATCGCGCTGGGGGCCGAAAAGGCGTCCAAGCTGTACCAGCACATGGAGCCCGAGGAAGTCGAACAGCTGACGCTGGAAGTCGCAAAACTGGGATTCCTCGATTCCGAGCAGACCGAAGAGGCGCTGAGCGATTACTACCGCATGTGCATGACCAATAAAGCGGTTACCGAGGGCGGCCTCGAGTACGCGCGCGCCGTCCTGGAAAAGGCGTTTGGCGCGCAGGCGGCCGAAGACCTTTTGACAAAGGTGACCAAGTCGCTCAAAAACAGGCAGTTCGCGTTCATGAACAAGGCCGACGTCAAGTCGCTGTATTCAGCGCTGCAGGGCGAGCGCCCGCAGACCATCGCGCTGGTGCTGTCGCATATGGACGCTGACAAGGCGGCCGGTGTTATCGCGCAGCTCGACGAGGAGCGTCAGGTCGCCGTCGTCGAGGGCATTGCCAACATCGACAGCGTCTCGCCCGCCGCGGTCAAAATTGTCGAAGCGGAAATGAGCAAGCAGTTCTCGAGCATCGTCACGAGCGCCGATGTCAAGGTCGGCGGCGTCGACTATGTGGCCGACATCATGAACAACCTCGACCGCGCCAGCGAAAAGAATATTTTCGACGGCCTGTCGTCGTACAATGCCGAGCTGGCCGACGAGATCCGCAAGCGCATGTTCGTATTTGAAGACATCGTCACCATGGACGACCGTTCGGTTCAGCGCTTTGTCCGCGACTGCGACCCGCGCGATCTGGTCCTGGCGCTCAAAGCGGCCAACAGCGAAGTGGCCAACAAGCTGTTTGCCAATATGTCGTCGCGCATGGCGCAGAGCATCCGCGACGATCTCGAAATCACCACCAATGTCCGTATCAAAGATGTCGAGGCTGCGCAGCAGCGCATTGTCGACATCATCCGCAACCTGGAAGAGCGCAACGAGATCATCATTCTGAAAGGCGGAAAGGACGACATTATTGCCTAGTATTTTCAAACACTTTTCCCGCTCGAAGGCCGAAGATCTGCTCCTGCCCGAACTGGAGCCCGACGCGCCGCCGCCGGAGCCCGAACAGAGCGGGGAGAACCCGGAGCCGGAAAAGGATGCGGACGCGGCCCCCGCCCCGCCGGAGCCTGAACCGTCCAAAGCGCAGCAGGCCATTGAATATGCGCAGCTGCAAGCTGAAATGATCACGGCTGACGCCCGGCGGCAGGCCGACGAGCTGCTGCAAAAGGTGCGTCAGGACGCGCAGGCCATTGCGGCGGCGCGGTCGCTGGGTATTGTCAACGGCGACGGCACGGGCCGGTTCCGTCCGGCGGCCGCGCTGACACGGCAGGACGCCATGGCCATGCTGCAGCGCGCCATGAGCGCCGCCGGCATCGCCGCGGCGGGATCGGAATCGGATCTTGCGGCTTTTTCCGACGCCGCACAGGTGGCGTCTTATGCACGCGGCGCTGTGGCCGCCCTGATCCGGCTGGGAATCGTGCAGGGCGACGAGGCCGGCCGGATCAATCCGGGGGCGAACATGACCCGTGCCGAAATGGCGGTGATTCTTCACCGCGTTTTGACGCTGTAACCAATCTGTGAAACGGAGGGATCCCAGTGCCGACAGGAACCATGGGCACAGGTTCGAATATGGGCCTGTATCTTGGCATGACGCTGGAGGTGCTTACAACAGACAATAAACCCATTTTTATCGGCCGGATCGCCGATATGGACGAAGGCAGTGTCGACATCGCGGGCACGTCGGGCGGCGAAGTGCCGCCGGTCCTGTATAATACCGGGATTCGGCTGCGGGGCTTTCTGCCCGGGATGCGTCCCATCATGCTGTCGGGATCTGTGTGCGGCAGCACGGAAAAATTCTGGCGCGTCGATCAGCTGAAAAGCCTGTATGTACAGGAAAACCGCGGTTTTTTTCGCCAGCATATTTCGGTCGAGGCGACGGTCATGTGCGTCAACGCCATTTTTCAGCCGGAAAACGGAGCTGTGCCCGAGGAAAAGTCGGGAACCGAGCCGTGCCACCTGCTGGACATCAGCGGCAGCGGCCTGCGCATGAGCTGCCGCCGCGCATACGATGTGGACGACTGGCTGTTTGTCATGGACGCCGACCTGTGGCCGGCGGACGCCCCGTTTTCTTTCACCTGCCGTGTCCGGCGGACGGAAAACGCCGGCTGGGCCTATGTGTACGGCTGCCAGTTTGAGGGGCTGGAGCCGCGGGAACAGGATCGCCTGCTGCGCGTCATTTTGCAGATCCAGCGCAAAGATTTGCAGATGCAGCGCGGCAGCCGGACATAAAAACGAAAAAGCTCCCTGTCCGTCACAGACAGGGAGCTTTTTTGCATCAGCGCGTCGTTTTTTTGATGATGAGGCCGCCCAGCGCCTGAATGACGCTGACCAGCAGCAGCAGGATGATGACGCTGGCGTAGGTCACGTCCATCTGGTTTCGCTGGTAGCCGTAGCGGATGGCAAAGTCGCCCAGGCCGCCGCCGCCCACCGCGCCCGCCATGGCGGTCAGCCCGACCAGGCTGACAAAGGTGATGGTCGACGCGCGGACAATGCCGGGGATGCATTCACGCAGATACACCCGCGTAATGATACCCATCGGGCCGACGCCCATGGACTGCGCCGCGCGGATTAAACCGTCGGGCAGTTCGCTCAGCGCGCTTTCAATCTGACGGCTGAAAAAGGGGACTGTGCCGAAAATGAGCGGCAGGATGGCGCCGCGCGTCCCGATGGCCGTGCCGGC
This sequence comes from uncultured Clostridia bacterium, assembly GCA_944381055.1. Lineage (GTDB taxonomy): Bacteria > Bacillota > Clostridia > Oscillospirales > Butyricicoccaceae > Ventrousia. Next base: position 5,617 of record CALWJQ010000035.1, read on the forward strand.
AACGGCGCGCGTTACGGGAATGAGGGCGAACAGCAGGATAATAAAAGGGACAGAGCGAAAGACATTGACCGCCTTGTCGAGCACCGTGAATACGGGCAGGTTCTGTAAAATGCCGCCCCGGCGCGTCACCGTCAGAAGCACGCCGAAAACCAGGCCGAAGACAAATGAAATGAGCCCCGAAATGAGCAGCATGACCAGGGTTTGCCCGCACGACCCGGCCAGCTCGGGCAGCTTGTCCATGACGTTAGGCGCCAGCCTTTGCAAAAGATTTTCCATCGAGCACGACCTCCACTCCCACGTTTTTGGAAATCAAAAAGCGCACCGCCTGCTCCAGCCGCGCGCGCTCGCCGCCGGCCAGGATGACCAGCCCGCCGACCGGTGCGCCCTGCACCAGTTCGATGCTGCCGAACACAATGCTCAGATCGACGCCGAAGCGCCGCGAAGCCGTTGAAATCAGGGCCTCGGACACGTTGTCGGCGCTGTACGTCAGGCGCAGCAAAAGCTGTCCCGGCCCGGGCGTGACAGCTGCCGACCCGGCGTGCACCAGTTCGTCAATCTGGCGCAGATGGACGGCCGCGCCGACCAGTTCACGCGTTATGTCTTCACGCGGGTGCGAAAACACGGCATATACGTCGCCCTGCTCGACGATCCGGCCGCTCTGCATGACGGCGACACGGCCGCAGATCTCTTTGACCACCGCCATTTCGTGCGTGATGACGACAATGGTCAGGCCCAGCCGGCGGCCCAGATCACGCAAAAGCTGCAGAATGGATCGCGTCGTCTGCGGATCCAGGGCGCTGGTTGCCTCGTCGCACAAAAGGACGCGGGGATTGGGGGCCAGAGCGCGGGCAATGGCGACACGCTGCTTTTGCCCGCCCGACAGCTGCGAAGGGTAGGCATCTGCCTTGTCGGGCAGGCCAACCAGCTGCAAAAGCTCAAAAGCGCGGGTGCGCTGCTGCTGGCGCGTCATCCCGCTGCCGCGCAGCGGGAACATCACGTTTTGCAGCACCGTGCGCGAGGCCATCAGGTTGAAGTGCTGAAAAATCATACCGATGCCGCGGCGCTTTTCACGCAGTTCGCGCGGGCTGACGGCGGTCAGGTCGCAGCCGCCGACAATGACAGAGCCTGCGTCGGGACGCTGCAAAAGGTTCATGCACTGCACGAGCGTCGACTTTCCCGCACCGGACAGGCCGATGATGCCGAAGATTTCACCGGCTTGGATGCGCAGGCTGACGCCGCGCACCGCCTCGACGCTGCCGGAAGGAGTGGAAAAGGTCTTGCTGACGTTTTTAAGCTCGATCATGACAAAAGCCTCCGTCCGCTTTAAAAATAGTCAATAAAAAACAGGAAGCCTCGCTGCTTCCTGTTCCTTCGCTGCACGCCGTTAGTGAGAGGCAGGCAACGCGCCAGAGAGCACCGACGAAAAATGCGCACAGCGCATCACGGGCATCGGCATCACAGCCATGCCCGCGCACATGCACATCATCCGAGCAGAGAAACGGTACATCCGGCATTCTCCCTTCTTATCTGCTGACAAAGAAGATAGCATACTTAAAAGAAAAAGTCAATGGATTTTAATAAAAATAATTTATGGCTTTGCGAAAGAGCGGGAGCGGGCGGTTGTGTGAAATCAGCGTCGGCCGGGCGCCGGATGCGGGCAGCCGCCAGCGAAGGCCGGACGGCGGTCTTTTGCAAACGCGGCTGGAAAGGAAAAGACGGCGGACATCCGCCGTTTCTTGCCGTTTGCCGGAGCAAAAGAAAATTCCGCTGGATTTCAAAGATTTCGATTGATTCTTGCGCCGAAATAGTTTATAATACTATAATACAGGCAAATGCCTGAAAGACTGCGATACGGCAGCTGCCCCTGCCGTGCCGGCCGGGGGGCCAGCGGGCCCCTGTAACCCGAAGTCCGCTGCATGCGGGGGCAAAGAAGCATGAAGGGCTGCGTTTTCCGCCGCCGCCCCATTTCCAAAGCTGTGAGAGGCCGGTCCCGCGCAACGTGAAGCCGTGAACCATGTCAGGCGGGGAACCGAGCAGCATTAAGCGGCACCTTGCGTGTGCCGCGGGTCAACCGACCTTGAGCCGAGGGAATGGGTTCCGGGCGGGGCGCGCCGTTCGACATGCCTTGCACGGCAGGGTCAGCCGCCGTATCGGTATGCAAGCGAAAATCCGGCTGCGCCGGACTTTTTCGCATCCGGGGACCGTCGGAAAGGAGGCGGCGCATGGCGCGTCTGGCGCTGTACCGCAAATGGCGTCCGCTCACTTTTGACGACGTCTGCGGGCAGGATCACATTACAAAAGCACTGCGTGCGCAGGTTGAAAGCGGGCGCGTGTCCCATGCCTATTTGTTTACCGGCACACGGGGCACGGGCAAGACGACCTGCGCCAAAATACTGGCGCGCGCCGTCTGCTGCGAGCATCCCGTGGGCGGCAACCCGTGCGGCGAGTGCGCCGCCTGCCAGGCCATTTTAAACGAAAATGCGCTCGACGTCACCGAGATCGACGCTGCCAGCAACAACGGTGTCGACAACATCCGTGAAATCCGCGAGGAAGCGGCTTATGCGCCGTCCGTTCTTAAACGCAGGGTGTACATCATCGACGAAGTGCACATGCTGTCGGCCGGCGCTTTCAACGCGCTGCTCAAGACCCTTGAGGAGCCGCCCGAGCATGTGCTGTTCATTCTGGCAACGACCGAACTGCACAAAGTTCCGGCGACCATTTTGTCGCGCTGCCAGCGTTACGACTTCCGGCGCATTGCCCCCGAGGTGCTGTCGGCCCGGCTGCTCGACATCGCACAGCGCGAGGGCATCGCGCTCGACGCGCCGGCGGCCGCCCTGCTCGCCCGGCTGGGCGACGGTTCCATGCGCGACGCCATTTCGCTGTTTGACCGCGCCGCCGGCGGGGGCGGGGCCGTCAATGTGCAGACGGTGGCCGACGCGCTGGGCATTGCATCGGGCGAAACGCTTGAACAGGTCTTTTCTGCGCTGCTCGCGGGCGATGCCGCGGGCGCGCTGCGCATTTTTACTGACAGCTATATGGCCGGGCGGGACGTCACATCGTTTTTTGACGAACTGCTCAACCTGATCCGCGACATCTATATTTTAAAAACCACCGGCCTGAACGAGTACCTGGTTTCGGCGTGCGCCGGGGACGGGGAAAAGCTGCGTTCGTTTGCCCAGTCGGCCGACGCGGGCACGCTGGAGTTTTTTGTCGAGAACATTTCCGATTTGCTTTCGCGCCTGACGCGTACGGCGATCAAGCGCACGGACGCGGAAATGTGCCTGGTCAAAATGGCGCTGCGCCACGCGCCGGCCGTGTCCGCGCCTGCGGCGTTTGCGCCGCAAGGCCGTCCTGCGGCACAGGCACCCGCGCCGCAGGAACGCCCGCATGCGCAGGAAAAGCCGGCTTCGCCGGCGCCCCGGGCGCCGGTGCGGACCGAAGCGTCTGCGCCGCAAGGCGGCGGGGAAGAGATCCGCGGCCCCTTTTCGCAAAAAGTAGGGGGGCAGGTCAATTCGGCGGTGCGCGTTTACCTTGAGCTGACCGATTTTATCCCGGCGCCCGGCCGGCTGACGCTGGCCGTGCCGTCCGAAGCGCTCGGCTTTATGTCAAAGCCCGATACAGTCGCTGTTTTTGAAAAAGCGGCGGCCGAGCTGGGGTACCCGTCGGTGCTGGTCGAAGAAAAGGGGAAGAAAAAGCCCGCGCACAGGGCCAGCCCCGGTCTGGATGAGATTCGCAGGAACGCCGAAAGCCTTGGCGTTCCCGTTGAAAACAAACGGCAATAGCCACAGAGAGGAGCTTTTTATGAAAGGCGGAAGAGTGCCCGGCGGCTTTAATATGAATGCTTTGATGAAGCAGGCACAGAAGATGCAGCAGGATATGCAGAAGCTGCAGGAAGAACTGGAAAACCGCGAATTTGAAGCCAGCGCCGGTGGCGGCGCCGTCAAGGCCGTCGTCAGCCATAAACAGGTCAAAAGCCTGACCATCGCCCCCGAGGCCGTCGACCCTGACGACGCCGAGATGCTGGCGGATTTGGTTATGGCGGCCGTCAACGAGGCGCTGGCCCAGTGTGAAGAGACGACGACCCGCGAAATGCAGCGCCTGACCGGCGGTATGCAGGGCCTGCCCTTTTAAAAAGCCCCATGCAGTATTTCGCAGCGCCGCTTGAAAAGCTTATCGAGCAGTTTGAGCGGCTGCCCGGCATTGGGCACAAAAGCGCGCAGCGCCTGGCGTTTTACGTCCTGTCCATGCCCGAAGGCGGGGCGGAAGAGCTGGCTGACGCCGTTTTGCAGGCGCGTAAAAGCATCCGCACCTGTAAAATCTGTCAGAACCTGACCGAAAATGAAGTCTGCCCCATCTGCTCGGATCCCCGGCGCGACGCCGGGATGATCTGCGTTGTCAGCGACCCCAAAGATCTGCTGGCCATCGAACGCACGCGCGAGTACCACGGGCTGTACCATGTGCTGCACGGCGTCATCTCGCCTCTCAGCGGCGTGGGGCCCGAGGATCTGCGCATTAAAGAACTGCTGCGCCGCGTGGCGGACACCGACGTGCGGGAAGTCATCATGGCGACCAACCCCGACACCGAGGGCGAGACGACGGCCATGTACCTGACGCGGCTGCTTAAACCGTTTGGCGTGCGCATTACCCGGCTGGCTTACGGCGTTCCCGTCGGCGGGCACCTCGAGTTCTCGGACGAGGTCACCCTGACCCGCGCGCTCGAAGGCCGGCAGGAAATATAGCGGTTATTGCAAACCATCAGAAATGAGGGAAAAGGAAATGAAAAAGATCATCAGTCTGATCCTGTGCCTTGCCATGATGCTGGCGCTGCCGGTCTTTGCATCTGACGCGGCGGAAACCGCCGAGCCGTCGGACCCGGCGCAGACCGCGGAACCGTCTGAAACCGCCGAACCGGCGGAAGGCAGCGGGGCCGAAGAAACCGAAGAGCCTGCCGAGGCCGAAACAGTGACCGTTTCGCTGCGCGTCGAGGGGATTTCGGAGAACCTGGCTGTGTGGAAGGACGCGCAGGTCGCCGGCAAGGCCGGCGAGCTGACGGCGGCCGACGCGGTGCGCGCCCTGGTCGGCGAGGAAAATTATGTTGAAACCGAAGGGCCGTACGGCGTTTACTTCACTTCGCTTTACGGCGAAGAAGAGGGTCTTGGCGCCTACGGCGGCTGGAATTACTGCGTCAACGGCCAGTCGCCCTCGGTCAGCATGGGCCAGTATGTGCTGGAAGGCGGCGAAGACATCGTCGTCTATTACGGCGATCTGAACACCCTGTACCCCGCGGTTGCCGTCGAAGAGGGCGTTTTGACCCTGACGGCGTCGGGCTGGCAGGAAGGTGAGGACGGCGAGTGGGTACAGGTTGAAAGCCCCATTCCCGGCGTCACCGTGTACTGGGACGGCGAAGAGCTCGGCCAGACCGGTGAAGACGGCAGCATCGCGCTGCCGCAGGACGAGCCGGGCGAGCACTCTGTCCAGATCCGCAAGGACGGCGAGGCCATCGAAGGCGAGGAAGGGCGCTTCATGCCGGCCGTTGTCCGCCTGGCGGCCGACACGACGGTCACCGTCGAGCCCTCGCAGATTTTCACCGACCTGCCGGCCGATCATCGCGCGTACCAGGCTGTCACGGAACTGTATGAAGCCGGCGTCGTCGGCGGCAAGGGCAACGGGCTGTTCGGCACCGAAGACGTGCTGACCCGAGCCGAAGCGGTCGTCATGCTGTACCGCCTGGCCGGCGAGCCGGTGACCACCGAACCGGCTGGGCAGGCTCTGGATACCGGAGCCTGGTATTATGACGCAGCCAACTGGGCGATTTCTCTGAACATCTTCCAGCGCGAAGGCGTGTTTGATCCCAACGCCGCCGTCACCGGCGGCGAGCTGGCGAGCTACATTGCCATTTACAGCGAACAGGCGGTCACTCCGCCCCGTGACCTGATGCACGAAAACATTACGCGCGGGGACGCCGCCATCATGCTGGCTGAACTGCTGTAAGACACACGCACTGTTCCAGGGCGGCGCCGTCGGGCACCGCCCTGCGTCGTTCCCCGCGCTTTCGGGAAAAGGAGACATGAAAACCGTGGAAAAACAACAATCACAGAAAAAGCGCGTCCGGCTGGTCGTGCTGCGCAGCTCGGTGCTGCTCCTGCTGGGCCTGTGGATGCTGACCGGCCAGGCGCAGGAAATCGGCAGGCGGGCGTCCGGCGCCTTGTTCGGCGGCTGGAACCTGATTCTGGTCAACGCCGATCATCCGGTTCCCGACGGCTTTACCGTAGAGCTGGAAGAGATCGGCGGCGGGCAGCGGGTCGACACGCGCATTGCAGACGCGCTGGAAAACATGCTGCAGGATGCGCGCAGCGAGGGCCTTGACCCGGTCGTCTGTTCTTCTTACCGCACGCAGAGTTATCAGGCCGGCCTGTATGAGCGCAAGATCGGCCAGTACATGGACAAGGGCTACACGCGCGCTTCAGCCGCGGCAGCGGCCGCCCGCTGGGTCGCCCCGCCGGGGACCAGTGAACATCAGCTTGGGCTGGCGGTCGATATTGTTGCCGGTTCATTCCAGGTGCTCGACAGCCGGCAGGAAAAGACTGCCGAGCAGCAGTGGCTGATGGAGCACTGCTGGGAATACGGCTTTATTTTGCGCTATCCGTCGGACAAAAGCGACATCACCGGCATCGCCTACGAGCCGTGGCATTACCGCTATGTAGGTGAAAAAGCCGCGCGCGAAATGACCGAACAGGGCCTTTGCCTGGAAGAGTACCTGGAAAGATAAAATGGAAAACCGGCCGTCCCCAAACGGGGACGGCCGGTTTTCAGCTTTCCAGGCGGATGATGTTGAGGTCGTCGGGGTCGATGTCCATGTCATAAGGGTTGACGGTGGTGTTGAGCAGATCGGCGACGGCCTGCCTGTCCAGGTAGACGTAACTGAGCCCTTTGTATGTGCCGGTCGACTCGACGGGCATGGCATGAAAGTGCACGTTTGCGTCAAAGTCGATTTCCGCCACGACGTTCTGGTAAAACCACAGCATGTCCTTGACCGGCATGTTGGTCTTGACGCTTTCGTTGATGATGGGGATAAGCTCGGTCACCTGCGACAGGCTGAAGTTGTTCAGGACTTTTTTGGCGATGGCAATGAGAAAGTTGCGCTGCAGCTCCATACGGCCGAAATCGTTCTGATTGGTCCCGCGGTAACGCACCATTTGCAGGGCTTTTTTGCCGTCCAGGGTCTGCATGCCCTTGCGCAGATTGATGCTGTACTGTGAATCGGCGTCGGGGTGATACATGTCATAGGGCACGTCAAATTCGACGCCGCCGAACAGATCGACGATTTTGACAAAGGACGCGACGTTGACCACACAGTAAAAATCCGGGTAAATGTCAGTGATGTCCTGCACCTCGCGGCACAGCTCTTCAATGCCGTCGCGGCCGTAAGCGCCGTTGATTTTCATGTTGCGTTCGTCGATGTCGACCATGGTGTCGCGGGGGATGGATATGACGTTGACAACGTCGGCTTCGGCGTCGACCGACGCCAGCATGATGGTATCGGTGTTGTAATCGTCCATGGTGCCGACGAGCAGCATGGTGTAAAACCCTTTTTTACGGCCGCGCTCCGGGGTTTCGGCTGCGGGGGGATCGGCGTCGGGCGGGGTGGTTTCGTGAAGCGTCGTGCTGTCAGGCGGGTCGTCGGGCGGCGGTTCAACCTGCGCCGGCGGGGTCGACAGGTAAATGCCCAGCCAGATGCACAGCGAAAGCGCCAGAATGCCGGCAACCGACAAAATTCGCCGCCTGCGCCTGCGCCGTGCCGGCGTCAGGCTTTTTTTGCGCGCCGGTGCGGCGCGCTTCTGTTCATAACGTCCCATAGAGTATCTCCGTAGATTGTAAAAATTGCGTACACCGGCAATCAGTATATCACATTTGCCCTGCAAGCGCCACCCGTTTCAGAAAAGTTTAACAAACGGCAGCCGGGCAGAAATCGGAAAAAGTAGCCGGTACCCGGCGCATTTGCCTTGCGGATGGAAGAAAAATGAGATATAATATAGTATCTGATTATGCGCCCATATGCGGGCTGCCTTTTTATAGACGTTTTACTTTGCCAGATAGTTTGATGGAGTTGAGATGAAAATGGACGACAACCGACGCATGGCCGAGCTTCTGTTTCCCCACATTGACAAAACGGTACGGCAGTACCTGACCGAAATCTATCCGCCCCGTCAGCTGCCTGAAGGGGCGATGGTCACCCGGTTTGCCCCCAGCCCGACGGGCTTTCTGCACATCGGCGGCGTGTTCACCGCCCTGGTGTGCGAACGCCTGGCGCACCAGAGCGGGGGCGTATGCTTCCTGCGCATCGAGGACACCGATAAAAAACGTGAACAGCAGGACGGCGTGTCAGGCATCATCCGCGGACTGAACGCCTTTGGCATCAGGTTTGACGAAGGCGTCATGCTGGACGGGGAGGAAAAAGGGGCCTACGGGCCCTATGTGCAAAGTCGCCGCGCTGCGATTTACCAGTGCTTTTGCAAAGAGCTTGTCGAAAAGGGCCTGGCGTACCCCTGCTTTTGCACCGAGGAAGAGCTGGCCGGTATCCGCGCGCAGCAGGAAGCGAACAAGGTGCTGCCCGGCTATCACGGCGAGTACGCGCGGTGCCGCAGCCTGACGGTTCAGCAGGTTGAGGAAAAGCTGGCCGCCGGGCAGCCCTATGTCGTCCGGCTCCGCTCGCCGGGCAAGCCGGGCGGGCGCGTCAAGCTGCGCGACGCCATCCGCGGCGAAATCGAAATGGACGAAAACATCGTCGACATCGTGCTTTTAAAGCGCGACGGCATCCCGACCTATCACTTTGCTCACGTTGTCGACGATACGCTGATGGGCACGACCCATGTCGTGCGCGGCGATGAATGGGTTTCGTCGGCGCCCATTCATTTGCAGCTGTTTTACGTCCTGGGCCTCAAGCCGCCGCGCTTTGCCCATGTATCCCCCATTATGAAAGAAGAGGGCGGTTCGCGCCGTAAGCTGAGCAAGCGCAAGGATCCCGAGGCATCGGTGGAATATTTTGTGCGCGAGGGCTACCCGGCCGACGCGGTGGTCGAGTACCTGCTGACGCTGCTCAATTCCAATTTCGAGGACTGGCGCAGGCAGAACAAGACGGCCGACTGCCGCGAATTCCCGTTCTCGCTCAAAAAGATGAGCCAGTCGGGCGCGCTGTTTGATCTGCTGAAGCTCGACAGCGTGTCGGCGGCCGTTATTTCGCGCATGACCGCAGAGCAGGTGCTCGAGCAGGCCCTCGCGTGGTCCGGGCAGTATGACAAAGAGCTTTATGATGCGCTCGCCGCCGACAAAGAGTATGCCCGGGGCATTTTTGCCATCGACCGCGGGGGGGCCAAGCCCCGCAAAGACATCGCAAAATGGAGCGATGTCCGGCAGTATGCCGCCTATTTTTACGACGGGCTGGACGCCGGGCAGAAAGAAACGGTGGAAAACGTCGCGCCCGCCGATCGGGCGCAGATCCTGCGCGCCTACCTTGCCGTCATGGACGTGCACGACAGCAAGGACACCTGGTTTGAAAAGATCCGGACCGTCGCAGGGCAGACGGGCTTTTGCCCCGACGTCAAGCAGTATAAAGCCGATCCGACAGGGTACAAGGGCCATGTGGGCGACGTCAGCACCGTTTTGCGCACGGCGGTCACCGGCCGTAAAAACACCCCGGATCTGTATGCGATTATGGCCCTGTTAGGGCAGGATAAATGCGCGGCGCGCATTAAACAGGCATTGGAGGCCATTGAAAATGGTAAATAAACCGGAAGCCTTTACCACAGGAAATTTTATCCATGATTTTATTGACAGGGATCTGGAAGAGGGCGTTTACAACCACGTCCACACCCGTTTCCCGCCCGAGCCCAACGGCTACCTGCACATCGGGCACTGCAAGGCGCTCATCATCGACTTCGGCACGGCGCTCAAATACCGCGGCCTGTGCAACCTGCGTTTTGACGACACCAACCCCGCCAAAGAGGACGTCGAGTTTGTCGACGCCATTCAGGAAGACATCCGCTGGCTGGGCTTTGACTGGGGCGACCGCATGTATTTCGGGTCGGATTATTTTGCGCAGACCTATGAGTACGCTGTCGCGCTGATCAAAAAGGGCCTGGCGTATGTCTGCGAGCTGACGCCCGAGCAGTTCCGCGAGTACCGCGGCGACCTGACCCATCCGGCGGTCAGCCCGTGGCGCGACCGGCCGGTCAGCGAAAATCTCGACCTGTTTGAGCGCATGAAAAACGGCGAGTTCCCCGAGGGCAAATATACGCTGCGCGCAAAAATTGACCTCAGCTCGGGCAACTTTAACATGCGCGACCCCGTGCTGTACCGCATCCGTTATATCGAGCACCACCGCCAGGGGACAAAGTGGTGCATCTTCCCCATGTACGATTTCGCCCACCCCATCCAGGACGCCATCGAGGGCATTACGCACTCGCTGTGCTCGCTGGAATACGAAGATCACAGGCCCTTGTACAACTGGGTCATCGAAAACTGCCCCGTCCCGTCGCACCCGCGGCAGATTGAGTTTGCGCGGCTGGGCATCAACTACACCGTGCTGTCCAAGCGCAAGCTGCGCAAGCTGGTCGAGGAAGGCTATGTTTCGGGCTGGGACGACCCGCGCATGCCGACGCTGTGCGGGCTGCGCCGCCGGGGGTATACGCCGGCGGCGGTGCGCAGCTTCATTGAGCGCACCGGCGTGGCCAAGGTCAACAGCACGGCGGAGTACGGCTTTTTGGAGCACTGCCTGCGCGAGGATCTGAACGCTACCGCGCAGCGCGTCATGGGCGTTCTGCGCCCGGTCAAACTGGTGCTGACCAATTATCCCGAGGGCCAGACCGAGAAATTTACTGTGGAAAACAATCCCGAAAACCCCGGCGACGGCAGCCGCGAGGTCAGCTTTTCGCGCGAGCTGTACATTGAAAGCGACGACTTTATGGAGACCCCGGTTCCCAAATACAACCGCCTGTACCCGGGCAACGAAGTGCGGCTCAAGGGCGCGTACATCGTTCGCTGCACGGGCTGCAAAAAAGACGAAAACGGCAACGTTACGGAAGTTTACGCCGAGTGCGACCTTGAAAGCCGCGGCGGCAACGCGCCCGACGGGCGCAAGGTCCGCGGGACCATTCACTGGGTCGACGCCTGCAACTGCCTTGACGCCGAGGTGCGGCTGTACGGCAACCTGTTTACCGATCCGGATCCCGATGCGTCGGGCAAGGATTTTATCGCCTGCTTAAACCCCGCGTCGCTTGAAGTCCTGACCGGCTGCAAGGTGGAAAGGTGCCTTGAAAACGGCAGGCCGGGCGACCACTGGCAGTTCATGCGCCTGGGCTACTTCTGCCTGGACAGCCGCGACAGCGCCCCCGGGCGTCTGGTCTTTAACCGTGCCGTCACGCTGAAAGACAGCTGGGCCAAGCAGGCCAAAGCGTGATGCGCGCTTACCTGGACAACGCCGCGACGACCGCCGTGCTGCCGCAGGCGGCCGAAGCGGCGCTGCGCGCCATGACGGAATGCTACGGCAACCCGTCGTCCCTGCACCCGCTGGGGCGGCAGGCGCGGGAGCTTTTGCAGCAATCGCGCGGGCAGGTCGCCCGCGCCGTCGGGTGCGCGGCCGAATGCCTGATTTTTACTTCTGGCGGAACCGAAAGCATCAATACGGCGCTGCGCGCCGCGGCGCGCAAAAACCGACACCTGGGACGCCATATCGTGTCGACGTCCGTCGAGCACGACGCCGTGCTCAACACCCTGAAATCCCTGGGCCAGGAAGGGTTTGAAATCACGCTCGTCGCGCCTGGGCGCGACGGATCGGTTTCGGCAGAAGCGCTGTGCGCCGCCCTGCGCCCTGACACCATTTTGCTCAGCGTCATGGCGGTCAATAACGAGACGGGCGCCGTTTTGCCGGCCGCACAGGCCGCGGCAGCGCTGAAAAGGCGCAGCCCTGCGGCGCTTGTCCACGTCGACGGCGTGCAGGCGCTGTGCAAGCAGGATCTGCCGCTGGACAACGTCGACATGGCCAGCTTTTCGGCCCATAAAATCGGGGGCATGAAAGGGTGCGGGGCCCTGTACATCCGCAGGGGCTTGGCCATCACGCCGCTGCTGTTTGGCGGCGGGCAGGAGAACGGCGTGCGCAGCGGTACCGAAGGGATGCCGCAGATCGCCGCCTTTGGCGCGGCGTGCGAGGCGCGGATGAAAACGCGCGCTGCCGACGCCGCCCACATGCGCGCGCTGCGTGAACGCCTGATCGCGGGCGCCCGCGCGCTGGGCGCGCATATCAACTCGCCGGAAAACGCGGCCCCCCACATCGTCAACCTGTCGATGGGCCGGGGGCGCAGCGAAGTTTATATCCGCGCGCTGGGCGAGCGGGGCGTCTGCGTTTCGGGCGGGTCGGCCTGCGCGCGCGGGCGCGCGTCCCACGTCCTGCTGGCGCAGGGGCTGCCCAAAAGCAATATCGACGCCGCGCTGCGCGTCAGCCTGTGCCCCGAGAGCACCGAAGAGATGATCGACTGCTTTCTCGAGGCGCTCGGGCAGGCGGCGCGGCTGTTTTAAAGGAGAAAGGAACATGCGCGAAGTTTTGCTGTTAAAATGCGGCGAGCTGGTGCTCAAGGGCCTGAACCGGGGGCGCTTTGAAAGCCGGCTGCTGCATATTCTGCGCGCGCGGCTGGCGCCGCTGGGCGATTACCGGCTGTCTATCAGCCAGTCGACCGTCTACGTCGAACCGCAGGGGGACGCGCCGGTCGGCGAAGCGCTCGAGGTGTGCCGCAGGGTCTTCGGCATCGTGTCGCTGTGCTGCGCCGCCGTCTGCCCCAAAGACATGGCCGCCATCTGCGACACCGCGGCCCGGTACCTGAACGACGAACTTGAACATACGCGCACCTTTAAGGTTGAAGCGCGCCGGGCCGACAAGCGGTTCCCGCTCACATCGCCGCAGATCGGCGCCGAAGTCGGCGCCCGCCTGCTTGAAGAGCACCCCCATCTGCGCGTGCGCATGGAAGGGGCCGAGCGGATCGTCAAGGTCGAGATCCGTGAACAGTACGCCTATGTCAGCGGCGAGCGCCTGCCGGGCGCGGGCGGAATGCCGACCGGAGCCAACGGCCGCGCCATGCTGCTTTTGTCGGGCGGCATCGATTCGCCGGTGGCCGGGCACATGATGGCCCGCCGCGGGCTCGAGCTGGGGGCTGTCCATTTTTACAGCTACCCCTATACGTCAGAAGAAGCGCGCGACAAAGTCATCGAGCTGGCCCGCATTTTGTCGGGCTGGACGGGCAAGCTGACGGTCAGCGTCGTGCCCTTCACCCATATCCAGCAGGAAATCCGCGACAAGTGCAGCGAAGATTATTTCACCCTGGTCATGCGCCGCTTTATGATGCGCCTGGCCGAGCGGGTCGCCCGGCACCAGGGCTGCAAGGCGCTGATTACCGGCGAAAGCCTGGGACAGGTGGCCAGCCAGACCATCGAATCGCTCAACGCCACGGGCAGCGTCTGCCGCCTGCCGGTTTTCCGGCCGCTCATCGGCATGGATAAGGAGGAAATCGTCGTCCGCGCCCGCCAGATAGGGACGTTTGAAACGTCGATTCTGCCGTACGAGGACTGCTGCACCGTCTTTACGCCGAGGCATCCGCAGACCAAGCCCAAACTGGAAAACGTCGAAAAACAGGAAGAAAACCTGGACATCGACGGACTGGTCGAAGAAGCGTTTGCCGGCATTGAACGCATTACGCTGGGATAATTACGGCGGGCGCGTCCCGCGCAGAAAGAAGTCTTGAGCATGAATTGTGAAATCATTTCGGTCGGTACCGAGCTGCTGCTCGGTGAAATCGTAAACCTTGACGCCCAGACCATCTCGCAGGGCCTGAGCGAGCAGGGCGTCAACGTCTATTATCACACGGTGGTCGGCGACAACCCTGAGCGGCTCAAAAAGGCGCTCGACATTGCCAAAGGGCGGGCCGACATCATCATCACGACGGGCGGCCTGGGGCCGACGGCCGACGATTTGACCAAAGAGACCATTGCCGCCGCCTTTGGCAAAAAGCTCGTCATGGATCCCGTGCAGCAAAAGCGCCTGCACGAGCGCATGGGGGCGCGGATGACGCCCAATAACGAAAAACAGGCCGTGCTGCCCGAGGGCTGCACAGTGCTGGAAAACGACTGGGGCACCGCGCCGGGCTGTGCCTTTGAGGCCGGCGGCTGCCGCGTTATCATGCTGCCCGGCCCGCCGCGCGAGTGTGAACCCATGTTCCGCGAACGCGTGCTGCCATACCTTGAATCGCTGCACGAAGGGGTCATCCGTTCGCGCTACATCAAAATTTTCGGCATGGGCGAGTCCGAAATGGAAAGCCGCCTGAGCTATCTGATGGACCGGCTGCAAAACCCGACGGCCGCGCCTTACGCCAAAGAGGGCGAGTGCCTGGTGCGCGTCACGGCCAAAGCGCCGACCGAAGAGCAGGCTTACGCGCTGTGCGCGCCAGTCGTCGACGAGATCTGCTCGGTGCTGGGCGACGTTGTGTACGGCGTCGACGTGCAGTCGCTCGAACAGGTCGTCGTCGAGGGACTGCGGCAGCGCGGCATGACGGTGGCGCTTGCCGAATCATGTACCGGGGGACTGATTGCCCGGCGCATTACCGATGTGCCCGGTGCGTCCGAAGTGTTCGGGTGCGGGCTGGTCACCTATTCCAACGAGATGAAAATGCAGCTGCTCGGCGTTTCGCCCGAAACGCTGGCCGCGCACGGCGCCGTCTCGCCCGAGACGGCTGTTGAGATGGCGCGCGGCGCGCGCCGGGCCGGCCATGCCGATGTCGGCGTAGGGGTGACGGGTATCGCCGGGCCGGGCGGCGGAACGGCGCAAAAGCCGGTCGGGCTGTTTTATGCCGCCGTCAGCACGCCGCAGGGGGAACAGGTCGTCGAGCGGGTGCGCCGCAACGCGACGCGCGAGCGCGTCCGCCTGTACGCCAGCTCGTGCGCGCTGGATCTGATCCGGCGTACGGTATTAAAATAAGGACATACTAAGGGGGAGCACCGTGTTTTTGGAAAAGCAGCTGAGCCGTGAAACGATTTATGAAGGGAAAATCGTCAACCTTTACCGCGACCGGGTTTTGCTGCCCGACGGCCGGGAAGCTGTGCGCGAGGTCTGCCAGCACCCAGGGGCCGTGGCCATCCTGGCCGTTGACGAAGGGGACATGCTCTTTGTGCGGCAGTACCGGTACCCGGTGGGGACCGAACTCATCGAGATTCCGGCCGGCAAGCTGGAAAAGGGCGAAAATACTGAAGAGGCCGCGCGCCGGGAGCTGCGTGAAGAAACGGGGTTCCGGTGCGCCGAATTGGTGCATCTGGGCGTCATCTGCCCCAGCCCCGGCATTTTGTCCGAAATCATCCACCTGTATTTTGCCCGCGGCCTGACCTTTGTGGGCGAGCAGTTTGACGAAGACGAGTTCATGCGCACGGTGCGTATCCCGCGTGACGCATTCCCGGAAATGCTGCTGCACGGCGAAATCGTCGATGCGAAGACCATCTGTGCCGTCAACATCGCCCGCGCGCGGGGGCTGCTGT
The DNA here is from genome assembly GCA_944381055.1 of uncultured Clostridia bacterium. Taxonomy (GTDB): domain Bacteria; phylum Bacillota; class Clostridia; order Oscillospirales; family Butyricicoccaceae; genus Ventrousia. Next base: position 21,184 of record CALWJQ010000035.1, read on the forward strand.
AAACGCCAGTAAAGGAGGAGAACTTTCCCGTGCCTTCCATCCTGATCGTTGAAGACGAAAAAACCATTGTCGACATCCTTGCCTTTAATTTAAAGCGCGAAGGCTTTGAAACGGCCGCGGCCTATGACGGCCCGACGGGGCTGGAGATGGCGCTGAGCGGGCAGTACGACCTGGTGCTGCTCGACGTCATGCTGCCCGGCATGGACGGCTTTGAAATCCTGCGCCGGCTGCGTGAAAAAAGCGACGTGCCCGTCATCATGGTGACGGCGCGCGAAGAAGAACGCGACAAGATCCTGGGGCTGGAAACAGGGGCGGACGACTATGTCACCAAACCCTTTTCCGTCAAAGAACTGTCGGCGCGCGTCAAGGCCAATATGCGCCGGACCGGGGGCGGCGTCCGGACGGAAACGGGCGACCGGGTGAGCTTCGGCCCCTTTGTCGTCGATCGCGCGCTGCACACGGTGAGCAAAAACGGCGCCGAGCTTGAGCTTACACAGCGCGAATACGATATCCTGACCTATTTTCTGTCCCTGCCCGTGCGGGTCGTCAGCCGTGAGGAGCTGATGGAAAAAGTCTGGGGCTTTGACTATTACGGCGACCTGCGCGCCGTCGACGTCGCCATGCGCCGCCTGCGTGAAAAGCTGGAAGACGACCCGGCCGACCCGCAGTTTATTCTGACCAAGCGGGGACAGGGCTATTATCTCAAGCGCTGACCGCGCCCGGGAAGGGGCGGCGCGGCGGCCCGCGCGGAAATGAGACAAGGGGGTGCCACATCGTGTTCCGCAGCCTGCACATGAAGCTGGTGCTGGTCCTGGTGCTGTTGATCGTGTCGGTTATGGCGGTCGTCGGCACCTTTCTGATCAATTCGGTGGCCGGCTACAACATCGAAAGCTTCCGCGAAGAGATGCTGCGCGTCTTTACGCAGGAATTCATCCTGACGCTGGAAAAGGGGGCGGCAGGCGATGATCCGGTGCCGGCCCTGCGCGAAGTGCTCGAAGCCTATTCAGGGTCGCTGGGTATCGATCAGTACCGCTGTTTTTACATCCTGGACGGGGCGACGGGGGAATACCTCGCCGGGTCGGACGACAGCCTGGCCCAGAACCTGACGCTGACCAGCAACATCCTGACCGCCATGAACGGCGAGGTCGGCCAGGACGTCGAACGGTTAAGCCCGTATTTTGACGTCGCGGTGCCCATCCGCGGCCCGCAGGGGCTGTACATCGTCGGCGTGATGGACGACAAGACCGAGCTCAACGACCTGTCCTGGCAGCTGTTTTCCATTCTCATCCGGTCCATGCTGTTCGGGCTTTTGGTCGCCATCCTGCTCAGTTTCCTGCTGTCCAAAACCATCACAACGCCCGTCGAACGCCTGACGGCGCAGGCGTCGGCCATTGCGGCCGGCGACTTCAGCCGCAAGGCAGAGGTTTACGCCAGCGACGAAATCGGCATTTTGACCCAGACGTTTAACGAGATGGCGCAGGTGCTTGAAACCACTCTCAACGAAATCGAGGGCGAGCGCAATAAGCTCAACACCCTGTTTCTGCACATGGCCGACGGCGTCGTCGCCTTTGACCGCTCGGGCCATATCCTGCACCAGAACCCGGCGGCGGAAAAAATGCTGGGCAAGCCGCTCGATTCGGGCAAGACTTATGCCGAGGTATTTCCCAACCTGCATATCGACGACAGCGATATTGTCGAAAACGGGCGGTACATCGAAATCGACTATTCAGCCAATAAACGGATTTTAAAAATCTTTTTCGCGCCGTTCGGCGGCGATGAAGACGGCGGGCTGATCGCCGTGCTGCACGACATCACCGAACAGCAGAAAATGGAATCGTCGCGCCGCGAGTTTGTCGCAAACGTCTCGCACGAGCTGCGCACGCCGCTGACCAACATCCGCGGCTATACCGAAACGCTGATCGACGCGCACGGCGACATCGACGATGAAACGGAAATCAAGTTCCTGACCGTCGTACACAACGAAGCGGATCGCATGACGCATATTGTCAAGGATCTTTTGACGCTGTCGCAGCTGGATTATGAACGGATCCAGATGAACGCCAGCGAAGTTTCTCTGCGCGCCCTGGCGCAGGGCGCGGTCGAGGCCATGTCCATGGAAGCGTCGCGCCAGCAGGTCACGCTGCGCTGTGACTTGCCTGAAGATCTGCCGAAAGTGACCGGCGACCGCGAGCGTATCGAGCAGGTTATTGTCAACATCATTTCCAACGCCATCAAGTATAACCGGCCGCATGGCAGCGTGACGCTGACCGGCGGCACAGAAGACGGCAAGGTGTTCCTGCGCGTCAGCGATACCGGCATCGGCGTGCCCGAAGAGGATCTGCCGCGATTGTTCGAGCGCTTTTACCGTGTGGACAAGGCGCGCTCGCGCGAGCGGGGAGGTACCGGCCTCGGTCTGGCCATTGCAAAGGAAATTATTGAATATCATGGCGGAACCATTCGCTTTGAGAGCGTTTACGGCGAGGGGAGCGTCGTTACGATTACGCTGCCCTTGACCGACGGCGGGGGCAAAAAACATGCGTGAGCGGCTCAAGAGCGCCGTGCTGGCGCTGCTGTTTGTGTCGATGCTTGTGCTGCTGTTTGTCTCGCTGACCCTGGGGGTTGAAAGCGACGAAGGCCTGCTGTCCCGCGTGTTCGGGGTGCCGGCTACGGCAGAAGAAACCGAATTGCAGCCTGCCCCGGCGGCCGAAGCGCGGGTGTTGGCTTTTTGTACCCCGTCCGGAGTGCGGATGCCCGAAAGCAGTGAAGAAAAAAACGAAATGCTGAGTGCGTTCAGCGCCGTTTATTCCGAAGCTGTGGGATCGATCGGGCAGGCGTCCGGCATCACCCGGCGGCAGTATCTGGCGCTGCTCGACGCGCCGGCCGTTTATCTGGGGTTTGACACTGAACTGCCTCTTTCGCTGCTGCGCACATGGGTCGGCTATGACGCCGCAGGCTTTGAAAGCCGTTTGCGCAGCCTGGTCGTGTCGGCCGATGACGACGGCGTCGTCATCGCGTGGTATGATATGTCGGCAGAAGAATACCGCATGGCGCCGACGGCTGCTGCCGCCGCGCAGCTTGCGCAGCTGTGCACGGGCTGGGATGAGCCCAACGCCGTTTTCGCCTTTCAGGACGCCGGCTTTTCTGCGCTGCGAGAAGATGAGCCAGTGCTTTTAAGCCTGATCACCGCCGCCGTTTACAGCGTCCAGCCGTCCGGTTTTGCTCAGTCGGGCGAAGTCCCTCGCGAGCTGCTGGCCGGGTTTGACATCAATCCCTATCTGGCCCGTGTGTACGAAGAAAGCGGAGATATGGTCTATGTCGAAGGCTACAATGTCCTGCGGGCCGGCGCGCAGGGCGAGCTGGTCTATACGTCCGGCGGCGAGCAGGGCATTTCGCTGGGGCTGTCTTACAGCCAGGTCGACGACCAGAGCCTGCTGCTTGAAGGAACGCGCGTCCTGTTGGACGAGCTCAGCGCCCAGGCGGGCGCAGGCGGCGTTTACAGCCTGCGTGAAATCAGCACGGATGAAAACGGCGAGACGACGATTCTGTTCGATCTGCTGCTTGACGGCTGGCCTGTTCTGGCCGACCGGCCGGCGGCCCGCGTTACAGTGCGCGGCGGGCGCGTCACATACCTGCGCATGGAACCGCACCGTTTTGAAGCGGCAGGCGAGCAGACCGTCCTGCCGGCCCGGCAGGCAGCGGCGGCTTTGCAGGGGGAGCGCGGCCTGTGCCTGAGCGTGCGCTATGTGCCCGACGAAGAAGGGTTGCTCATTCCCACGCTGTGCAGTTCGGAGGCGCTATATGGAGTGGAATAAAGTCAAGTCCATGCTCATCGCCCTGCTGCTGGTCGTCAATCTTTTGCTGGCGCTTAACATCCAGACGCTGATCTCGTCGCAGCGCGCCAATGAACAGGAAAGCCTGGGCCTGGCGCTGTCGCTGCTGGAAAAGGCGGGCGCGCAGTTTGACAGCCAGCAGTTTTGGGATATGCCCCGCTCGACGGCTGTTCTGCTCGGCGAGCGCAGCACCGAACGTGAAGCGCAGATCGCCGGCGCCCTGCTGGGCGAGGCTTCTTTGAATGAAGCGGGCGGCGGCGTCAGCATCTATACGTCTGCTGCGGGCAGCGTCGTTTTCCGCAGCGGCGGGCTGTTTGAAGCCGAGCTGAACGACGGCACAAATCCCGCGGATCTGCTGGAGCATATTGTGCAGACGGTGCAGGTCCGGGGCATGGGGTACGAGATCAGCGGGGACGAAGAGGCCGTCAGCGCGCAGCTGCTGCTCGACGGCTGGATGGTGGCGGGCGCGGTTTTGACCTGCCGCGCCACGGAAGAGGGCGCCGCGGCGTCCGGACGGTGGTATTTCGGCGGCGAACCCGTCAGCGAAGGGGCCGGCGTCAGCCGCGCCGAAATGGTTGTCGCCCTGACGCGCATTGCGTACGAGCGCCCGCTCAATATTCTGAACGTCCAGCTGGTTTATGCGCAGGAACAGCTGCGGTCCGGCGTGCGGCTGTCGCCGGCGTGGCGTATTGAGCTTGAAAATGAACAAATTTTCTTAAATGGGAGCACGGGCCAGGAAATTTCTGTCGAATAATGCCGTACAGGTCAAAGATGCACGAAAAAAACGGAAACGCAGTACGGTTTTTCTGAACTGAAGCCCGGTTATTTTCTCTTTAACTTTTGACAATAATATGGTATGATAAAAAGAGCTCAATAACACAGCACACGGCTGCTTTAAAAGAGGTGCGATGTTATGGAAACATTCGTGATTCACGGCGGGAAGCCGCTTTTTGGAGAAATCGCAGTGAGCGGCGCAAAAAACGCCGCCCTGGCTATCATTCCGGCCGCCATTCTGGTCGACGGCGTGTGCCGTATAGAAAATATCCCCTGCGTCAGCGATGTGATTATCCAGCTCGACATTCTGCGGCAGCTGGGCGCGAAAGTGCGCAGCATGAGCCCCACGGTGGTCGAGATCGACTGCCGCGGTATGAAAAATAAAAAAGCTCCCGACGAAATGACCCGCCGCATCCGTGCGTCCTATTACCTGCTGGGCGCGCTGCTCGGCCACTATCATTATGCCGAAGTGGCGCTGCCGGGTGGCTGCAATTTTGGCGGCGTCCGCCCCATTGATCAGCATATCAAGGGGTTTGAGGCGCTGGGCGCCGTCGTGCGGCAGGAAAAGGGATATGTCACGGCCAACGCCGAGGCGGGGCTTTTGGGCGGCAACGTGTACCTGGACGTCGTTTCGGTCGGCGCGACGATGAACATTATGCTGGCCGCCGTCCTGGCCGAAGGACAGACGGTCATCGAAAACGCCGCCAAAGAACCCCACATCGTCGACCTGGCCAACTTTTTGAACTCCATGGGCGCCGACATCATGGGCGCGGGCACCGACGTTATCAAGATCCGCGGCGTCGAGGGGCTGAGCGGCGGCGTTTATTCCATTATCCCCGATCAAATTGAAGCGGGTACCTATCTCGCCGCCGTCGCCGCGGCGGGCGGAAGCCTGCTCATTAAAAATGTCATTCCCAAACACCTCGACTGCATCACCGCCAAGCTGAGCGAGATGGGCGTCGAGATCGAAGAATACGACGAGGCGGTGCGCGTCACGCGGCGCGGCCCGCTGACCCGCGTCAACATCAAGACCCTGCCGTACCCCGGGTTCCCCACCGACATGCAGCCGCAGATGACGGTTGTATTGTCGCTGGCAGCGGGGACAAGCATTGTCACTGAGGGCGTGTGGGACAACCGTTACCGCTATGTGGACGAGCTGCGCCGCATGGGCGCGCACATCCAGGTTGACGGCCGCGTCGCCGTCGTCGAAGGGGTCGAGCGCCTGACGGGCGCGACGGTGCGCGCCTGCGATCTGCGTGCCGGTGCGGCCATGGTCATTGCCGGCCTGGCGGCCGAAGGCGAGACGGTCATTGAAGAGGTTCATCACATCGAGCGCGGATACGAAGCGCTGGTTGACAAGCTGCGCCGCGTAGGCGCCGACATCGTCCGGTCGAGCAAGCCCGACGACGTCCGGGCTATTCCCAAGGCAAAATAAAAAACGGCGGGCTGCCGCAGGCTTTTCGCCTGCCGGCGGCCTTTTGCCGTCTGCGGCAGCCGGAGCAGGCGCATTCGCGCCGGAAGGAGCTTTTGACATGCATTATTTCTGTACGCTGGCCAGCGGCTCGTCGGGCAACGCCGCGCTGTACGTCAGCGGACGCGCCCGCATCCTTATCGATGCGGGTTCAAACTGCAAAACCATCCGGGCCGCGCTGGCGCTTCTTGACTTAAAGCCGGCCGACCTGACCGATATCCTGATCACTCACACCCATTCCGACCATGTGTCGGCCCTGCCCGTGCTGCTGGGGCACACCGGCGCGCAGCTGTGGTGCTCGCCCGGTGCGCGGGACGAGCTGTGCGCCGCCGCCGGGGAAGAACGCCCGCAGGCGCTCGAGGTCGGGCGCGAACAGTCGATCAGCGGCGTGCGCGTGCGCGCGTTTGCCACGCTGCACGACAGCCCGGGCAGCGTGGGGTACATACTGGGCGAGGGAGCGGGCGCCGTCGGCTACTGCACCGATCTCGGCTGCGTGACCGGCGAGGTGCTGGAAGCGCTGGCGGGCGTCCCGACGCTGGTTATGGAATCCAATCACGATGTGGACATGCTCCGCTCGGGCCCGTATCCGTACTTCCTCAAAAAGCGTATATTGTCCGACACCGGGCACCTGTCCAACCGCAGCTGCGCCAGCGCGCTCGAAACGCTGGTGCAAAAGGGCGCGCGCCGCGTGGTGCTCGCCCACCTGAGTGAAAAAAACAATACCCCCCGCCACGCCGACGCCGAGTCGCGGCTGGCTTTGTACCGCCTGGGCGCGCAGGACGACGTCGCCTTGGCCGTCGCCCCCCGGCGCGGGCTGTGCGGCCCGCTCATGCTGTGATTGCGGTCCGCCTGATCTGCGTCGGCCGCCTGAAAGAGCGTTTTTACCAGGACGCCTGCGCCGAATATCAAAAACGCCTGGGCGCCTATTGCCGGCTGGAAATCTGTGAGCTGCCCGAAGAATCGGGCCGGCCCGACGGGCTGCGGCGCGAAGGCGCGCGCATACTGGAACAGATCCCGCCCGGCGCGTATGCCGTCGCGCTGTGCGTCGAGGGCGGGCTTTTGTCGAGCGAACAGCTGGCCGAACGGCTGTCCGCGCTGCAAACGCGCGGCGTGTCGCGGCTTGCGCTGATTATCGGGTCGAGCGAGGGGCTGGATCCGGCGGTCAAGCAGCGGGCCGATCTGCGGCTTTCCATGTCGCCGATGACCTTTCCGCACCATCTGGCGCGGGTCATGGCGCTGGAGCAGCTGTACCGGGCGCTGTCCATCGCGGCGGGCGCCAAATACCATAAATAGATGATTTTTCATATTTATTGAGAAGGAGAGAAAAGCAATGGGATTTGACTTTGAAACCATTATCGAAAGGCGCAATACCAACTCGGTCAAGTGGGACGGGCTGGAGCAGAAATTTGGCATGGCCGATGCGAGCGACGCTGTTTCGATGTGGATCGCAGACATGGACTTTGCCTGCGCGCCGGAAATTGCGCAGGCGATACAGGATCTGGTCGCACATCCGGTCTACGGCTATTACAACACACAGCCCGAACTTTTGCCGGCTATCTGCCTGTGGCAGAAAAAACGCTTCGGTCTGACGGTCGAACCTGAAAACCTGGTGCTGGGCAGCGGCGTCATATCCCTGTATGCGGCCGGCCTGCAGGCCATGACCCGCAAGGGTGACGGAGTCATCATCCAGTCCCCGGTGTACTACCCGTTCGCCAAGACCATCGAGTCGAGCGACCGCGTCGTCGTCGAAAACCCCCTGATCGAGGAAGAGCGCGACGGCAGGCTCACCTATTCCATTGACTTTGACAATCTGCGCACCGTCGCTGCCCGCGAAGATGTCACGGCCATGATCTTCTGCAACCCGCACAACCCGGTCGGCCGTATCTGGACCCCGGAAGAGCAGCGCAAGGTCGCCGAAATCTGCTGCCAGAACGGCGTTTTCCTCATTTCGGACGAAATCCACGCCGACCTGGTAATTGGAAACCACAAAATGGTGCCCTTTATGAAGGCCTGCCCCGAACACAGCGGCCACGCCATGTCCGTCACTTCGACGAGCAAGACCTTTAACGTGGCCGGCCTGCACGCCGCCTACGCCAACATTCCCTGCGCCGAAACGCGCGAAAAAATCCAGGCGCGCATGACCCGTAACCGTTCGGGCGGGTTTGGATACCTGGGCGCCGCGGCGATGATCGCCGCCTATACGAAATGCGATTATTACGCAGACGGCCTGTGCAAGCAGCTCGAAAAGAACGCCAACCTGGTTTACGACTTCCTGCGCGAACGCCTGCCTCAGGTGCGCGTGTCCGACTTGCAGGGCACCTATCTGATGTGGGTCGACATGACGCACGTCGGCGTGCCCAAGGAAAAAGTCGAGCGTTTCTTGCTGGACAAGGCGGGCGTCATCTTTGACCCCGGCGCATGGTTCTCGCCCCGGTACGAGGGTTACGGCCGCATGAACATCGCCACCAACAGCGCCACCGTCCTGCGAGCGCTGGAAAAAATCGAAAAAGCGGTCAAGAGCCTGTAAATCCATACAAAAAAGGGAATCCCCGCACGGGGATTCCCTTTTTCCTGCGCTGAGATTCGATTAGCCGGCCTGCTGCACCGTCAGGCCGGTCTTTTCTTCGATAAACCGGCGGAATTCATCAGCCGTGCCGCCGGACAGCGTGTGTTTGTCATAGGCCTGGCCGTGGCTTTGGTCAAAGATGAAGATAAAGTAATCCGGCGTTTCGGCCAGCTGCCGGATGCTCTTGTACTGCCATTCCGTTGTGCCGACCTGGGTTTTTGAACAAAAGCCGTCTTCACGGAATGTGCTGAAAGCGCGTCCGCTCCCGGCCAGAATACGGCGGCGCGCGGCGGCGCCGTTGATGTTGTCTTCAAACAGCAGCACGATCAAAATGGCCAGCGCGGCCAGCCAGCTGACCAGCATCCGGGGCGAAAAGGCCCACGCTTCCCCGCCTGAGGGCAGTGACAGCACCAGCACCAGAGCAATGACGATCCACCCGAAAATATGCATGCGGCGGCTGTGTTTTTTGCGGATCGTTCGGCGCAGCGCCCGGGCCATGGCCGTCATGGCTTGCTGGTTATAAACGGTGTCAAAGGTGAACTCCATGCAATCGCCTCCCGGTCTGATTGTAGCATGGCGCGGGAAGAAGCACAAGGTCGGCCGCGCACTTTTTAGTTGTACCTGCGGGTGAAAGATGATATAATAACAGTAACTGTACCGTAGGAGGGAATGGGATGGTCGTGCTGGGAATTGACCCGGGATATGCCATCGTCGGCTACGGCGCGATTGAACAGACGCGCGGCCGGACGCGCGCCCTTGGGTACGGCGCCATCACGACAAAGGCCGGTGTGCCGCTCCCCGACCGCCTGAGCGAGATTTACCGCGACATGCTCGAGCTGCTAAGCCGGGTCCGGCCCGACGCCGCGGCTGTTGAGGAACTTTTTTTCAACACCAACGTCACAACAGGGATCGCAGTGGCGCACGCGCGCGGCGTCATTGTGCTCGCGTGCGCGCAGAGCGGGGTGCCGGTTTTTCAGTACACCCCTTTGCAGGTCAAAATGGCCGTTGTCGGCTACGGCCGCGCCGAAAAAAAACAGGTGATGGAAATGACGCGCATCATGCTGGGGCTGGACAAGATGCCGCGTCCCGACGACGCGGCCGACGCGCTGGCGGTGGCGCTGTGCCACGCGCATACGGCGCAGTCGCTGGTCGGCGGCGGCCGGAAATAAACCGGCTTTTGCATAAAAGCGGGAAAAGCGCAGGGAGTTACCGTTATGTTTTATTTTATCCGCGGCACGGTGGCGCATACCGCGCCGGGCCTGGTCGTCATTGACGCCCACGGCGTCGGGTACGCCATCAATACGTCCTATTTGTCGGCGTCGTCGGTCAAAGCGGGCGACACCGCCACCTTTTACACCTATCTGTATGTCCGCGAGGACATTTTTGACCTGTACGGCTTTGCCGCGCAGGAAGAGCTGACCTGTTTTAAGCAGCTCATCGCCATATCCGGCGTGGGCCCCAAGGCGGCGGCTGCTATTTTGGGGGTTGTCACCCCGCAGAAGCTGGCGCTGGCCGTGGTGACGGGCGACGAAAAGGCGCTGTGCCAGGCGCCGGGCATTGGGAAAAAGCTGGCCCAGCGCATCATTCTTGAGCTCAAGGACAAAATGGCCAGGAGCCAGCTCGAAGCGGCGTCAGAAGGCGGGGAAATGCCTGTTGACCTGCCGTCGGGCGGCGCGCTGGACGACGCGCTGGCAGCGCTGACCGTGCTGGGGTATTCACGCGCGCAGGCGCTGGCCGCCCTGAAAGGGGCGGATGCGTCCGCCATGTCGGTCGACGAGCTCATCCGCACGGCGCTCAAAAAACTGTACTGAGCGCCGGATAAAACACAAAGAGGGCTTTGCACAGCCCGCGGGGAGACACAGGCATGGCCATTGAATTTGAAAAAGACTTTGAAGAACGCATTGTCACAAGCACGCTGACGGGCGAGGACGAGGGCGAGGTGTCGCTGCGCCCGCGCAGGCTGGAAGAATACATCGGCCAGAGCAAGGCCAAGCAGAACTTGGCGGTCTTTATCGAAGCGGCGCGGATGCGCGGCGAATCGCTCGACCACGTTTTGCTGTATGGCCCGCCCGGGCTGGGCAAAACGACGCTGGTCGGCATCATCGCGGCCGAAATGGGGGTCAGCATCCGCATTACGTCAGGGCCGGCCATTGAAAAATCGGGCGATCTGGCGGCTCTTCTGACCAACCTGGCGCCCGGCGACGTGCTGTTTATCGACGAAATTCACCGTCTGAACCGCAGCGTTGAAGAGGTGCTATACCCGGCGATGGAAGATTACGCGCTGGACATCATCATCGGCAAGGGCCCGTCGGCCCGGTCCATCCGGCTTGATCTGCCGCGTTTCACGCTGATCGGCGCGACGACGCGGGCGGGGCAGCTGTCGTCGCCGCTGCGCGACCGCTTCGGCGTCCAGCTGCGGCTTGAAATGTATTCGGCCGAAGAACTGCTGCAAATCACCCAGCGTTCGGCCGGGATTCTGGGAATCCCCATCGAACCCGAAGGGGCGATGGAAATCGCCATGCGCAGCCGCGGTACGCCGCGCGTGTGCAACCGCATCTTAAAACGCGTGCGCGATTTTGCACAGGTGCGTTCGCAGGGCGTCATCACGCGGGAAGTGGCGGATATGGCGCTGAGCGCCCTGGAAATCGACAGCCTGGGGCTGGACGCGACCGACCGGCGGATGCTTGAAAGCATCATTCTGAACTTCGGCGGCGGCCCGGTCGGGCTGGAGACGCTGGCAGCCACCATCGGCGAGGAAAGCGTCACGCTCGAGGATGTATACGAGCCGTACCTGATGCAGATCGGGTTTTTAAACCGCACGCCGCGCGGGCGCTGCGCGACCAAGCGGGCGTATGATCACCTGAAAATCCCCTTTTTGGGACAGACCGAACTGATGTAAAGCGAGGATACAGTCATGGGAAAATATTTTGGAACCGACGGCGCGCGCGGCGTCGCCAACGTCGAGCTGACGGCCGAACTGGCGTACCGCATCGGCGTGGCCGCCGCGTATGTCCTGACCCGCGGGCTGCGGCACCGGCCCTGCTTTTTTATCGGGCGCGACACCCGCATTTCGGGCAACATGCTCGAGGCCGCGCTTGAAGCCGGCATTTGTGCGGCCGGGGCCGACGTGGTGTCGCTCGGCGTTTTGCCGACGCCGGCCGTCGCTTACCTGACGTCAGAGCACCAGGCCGACGCCGGATTTGTCATTTCGGCGTCGCACAACCCGTTTGAACACAACGGCATCAAAATTTTCGGCAGCCGGGGCTATAAGCTGAAAGACGAACAGGAAGATCAGATCGAGCGCTGCATGGATGACCTGCCGGCCGGGGCCCTGGCCACAGGGGCCGGGCTGGGCCGCGTCACCAACCTGGAATTGTCGGCCGAAGAAGAGTATGCCGATCACATCGTCAAAAGCGCGCCGGGCCGCATCGACGGGATGCGCGTGCTGCTTGACTGCGCCAACGGCGCGGCCAGCCAGACGGCCGGCCGGATCTTCGGCGCACTGGGCGCCGATGTCACGCTTATCCACCATTCGCCCAACGGCGTCAATATCAATGAAGGCTGCGGTTCGACCCATATGGGCGACCTGTGCGCGCAGGTGCAGGCGGGACGGTATGATATCGGCGCCGCCTTTGACGGCGACGCCGACCGTTGCCTGCTGGTCGACGAAAAGGGCCGCGTCATCGACGGCGACTGCGTGCTGGCCCTGCTGGCGGACAAAATGCGCCGCGAGGGGACGCTGCACGGCGGCGTGTCGGCAACCGTCATGTCCAACCTGGGGCTGCGCTCGTTTTGCCGCGAGCGCGGAATCGAGGTCGGCTGCACCAAAGTGGGCGACCGCTATGTGCTGGAAGAAATGCTGGAAAAGGGCTGGAACCTGGGCGGCGAGCAGTCGGGGCACGTCATTTTATCTGACTACGCAACAACGGGCGACGGCCAGCTGACGGCGGCGCATTTTCTGTGCATGGCCGCCCAGTCGGGCAAAAAGGCGTCCGAGCTGCGCGATATGGTTCCCAGCTTCCCCCAGGTCACGGTCAATGTGCCGGCCCCCAACAGCGTCAAAAAGCAGGTTGCCGGCCTTCCCGCCGTACGCGCGGTGGCGCAGCAGATTGAACAGGCGTTCGGCGCCGACGGACGCATCCTGATCCGCCCGTCGGGCACCGAAGCGCTCGTGCGCGTCATGGTCGAAGGCCGCGACGAAGAACGGGTTCGCGCATGGGCGGAAACAGCGGCCGGCGTCATCAAACAGGCCGTGGCGGCTCTGTAAGGCCGCAAAGCCAATCACGTCAGAAAAGGAGAGCTTATCATGTGTGGAATCGTAGGATATACCGGGTACCGGCAGGCGCAGCCCGTGCTGGTCAAGGGCCTGTATACGCTGGAATACCGCGGCTATGACTCGGCGGGCATCGCCGTTGAAACGCCTGAAGGGCTGCGCGTGGTCAAGACAAAAGGACGCATGAAAACCCTGGATGAAAAGATCAGCGCTGCGGGCGGGCTTGCGGGCACCTGCGGCATTGGGCACACCCGATGGGCGACGCACGGCGCGCCGTCTGACCTGAACGCCCACCCCCACCTCAGCCAGGACGGCCGCTTTGCCGTCGTACACAACGGCATCATCGAAAATTACCTCGAACTGCGGCAGGAGCTGCAAAAGGACGGGTTTCATTTTAAAAGCGAGACCGATACCGAAACGGTTGCCCACCTGTTCCAAAAGCTGTACTGCGGCGATATGGTCAAAACGCTGGCAGCCGTCATCAAACGCCTGCGCGGCGGGTACGCGCTGGGCGTGCTGTCAACCGGCAACCCGGGCGAGATTGTCTGCGCACGGCGCGACAACCCGCTCATCGTTGGGTTTGGCGAGGGTGAAAACATGATAGCGTCCGACATCCCGGCCATTTTGCCCATTACGCGGCGTTACGCCGTGCCCGACGACCAGGAAATCGTCCATGTCACGCCGCAGGGCATCCGTTTTTACAGCCTTGACGGCCAAGAGATCACGCACGAGCCGCTGACGGCCGACTGGGACGTCGCGTCGGCGGAAAAGGGCGGGTACGCGCATTTCATGCTCAAAGAGATTTTTGAACAGCCGCGCGCCGTGCGCGACACCGTCGCGTCCCGCATCAAAGACGGTCTGCCGGCCCTTGACGAGTACGGCCTGACCGACGAACTGTTTCAAAATGTCCGGAACATCCACGTCGTCGCGTGCGGGTCGGCCCTGCACGCTGGGCTGGTCGGCAAGACGGTCATTGAAAAGCTGGCGCGTGTGCCCGTTTCGGCGCAGGTGGCCAGTGAGTTCCGTTACAGCGACCCCATCATCGGGCCGGGCGATTTGTGTATCATCATCAGCCAGTCGGGCGAGACGGCTGACACGCTGGCCGCGCTGCGCGAAGCCAAAAAGCGCGGCGCGCGCACCGTCGCCGTGTGCAACGTCGTGTCGTCTTCGGCCGCGCGCGAAGCGGACGGCGTGCTGTACACCTGGGCGGGGCCTGAAATCGCCGTCGCCACGACCAAAGCGTATTCGGCCCAGCTGGCGGCGCTGTACCTGATCGCCGTACGCGCCGCGCTGGCACGCGGTACGATGGACGAGGCGTCAGCCCGTGCATTTTGTGCCGAGATCCTTGCCCTGCCCGGCAAAATCGAGAGTATGCTCGAAACGCGCGACGAAATGGATCGCCTGGCCAAGCTGTACTGCGACCGCAGCGACACCTTTTTCATCGGCCGCGGAATCGATTACGCCGCGGCGCAGGAAGCGTCGCTCAAGCTCAAGGAGATCAGCTATGTACACTCCGAGGCCTATGCAGGCGGCGAGCTGAAGCATGGCACCATTTCGCTCATCGAACAGGGGACCCTTGTCGTGGCGCTGGCCACCGACCCGGCGCTGTATGAAAAAATCATATCCAACATCCAGTCGGTCAAGGCGCGCGGCGCTTCGGTCGTCCTGGTGACCAACGGCGATTACCAGTCGGGCGGCGACGTGTGCGACCATGTCGTGCATCTGCCCGGCTGCCCGGCCGAGCTGACGGCCTCGCTGTCCATTGTGCCTCTGCAGCTGCTGGCCTATTTTATCGGCGTACACCGCGGCTGTGACATCGACAAGCCTCGCAACCTGGCCAAGTCGGTCACCGTGGAATAATTACAAAACACATCGTCAGGGCGGCGGCTTTCGCCGCCCTGTGTTTTTGGAGGGAAAGGTATGGAAAAAAGATACCACATCGGCCTGGACGGCACGCACGGCGCACAGTATGCCATCCTGCCGGGGGACCCGGGCCGCGTCGAAGCCATTGCCGCGCGGCTTGACTCTCCGCGTTTTCTGGCGAGCAGCCGCGAATACACCAGCTGGCTGGGCACGCTCTGCGGCCGGCCGGTGCTTGTCATGTCGACCGGCATGGGCGGCCCGTCGACGGCGATTGCCGTCGAGGAACTGGCGCAGATCGGCGTGCAGACCTGTATCCGCGTCGGCACCTGCGGGGGCATGGCGCAGCGGGTCATGGGCGGCGATCTCGTCGTGGCGCAGGCCGCGGTGCGTATGGAGGGCACGACACGCGAGTACGTTGACGTGGAGTACCCAGCCTGCGCCGACTGGGAAGTGACCGGCGCGCTGGCGCGCGCTGCGCGGGACACCGGGGCCGAAACGCACATCGGCGTTGTGCAGAGCAAGGATTCCTTTTACGGCCAGCACGATCCGCAGCGGATGCCGGCCGGACAGGAGCTGATGCGCAAGTGGGATCAGTGGATCAAAGCCGGCTGCCTGGCGTCGGAAATGGAGTGCGCCGCCCTGTTCATTGTGTCGTCGGTGCTCGGCGTGCGCGCGGGTGCAGTGCTTAACGTGTGCTGGAATCAGGAACGCGCGAAGGCCGGGCTGAGCGACCCGCAGTGCCTGGATACATCGAAAGCCATCGATGCCGCCGTCGGCGCCGTACGTCTGCTCATGCAGCGGGATGTACGGCCGCAGCGGCAGTCAGGCTGCGGGGCATAAGAGCAGCCGGCGCCGGGGTGCGGGCAGGAAGCGCCCCCCGAAAAACGGCTTTGCCGGGGGCGGCTTGCAGAATGAAGGAGCATGACAGGACTTTTCGGACTTTTGGATCTTTAGACAGATTTAATAAGATAAATCGGAAAAACAATTGAAATATTTCGGAAAATTGCTATAATAAAATAAAAAGAATGGAAATGGGGGAATCAATATGGACGAGATCGACGTCAAAATTCTCAAGTGCCTCAAAGCCAACGCCCGCGAAAACGCGTCGGTGATTTCCGAGCACGTCGGCATGTCGGTGTCGGCGGTCATCGAGCGCATCCGCAAGCTGGAAGCGTCGGGCCTGATTCGCAAGCACACGACCATCATCGACAACAAAAAAGCCGGCAAAGACATCACAGCATTTATGTTCATCAGCCTGGAACACCCCAAGTACATCGAACGCATCAACGCCTTTGTACGAGAAAACCGCGAGATTTTGGAATGTCACTATATTACCGGCGACGCTGACTTTATTATCAAGGTGGTCACCAAAAACACCCAGACCCTTGAGCGCCTGCTCAATGACGTCAAAAGCGTCAGCGGCGTCATGGCAACACGAACCATTGTAATTTTGTCGACAATTAAAGAAGAATTTTCCGTAGATCCGGAAGAATTACTGAAATAAAGTGTGAAAGACTGTCGAAGATACACAAAAAATATTTGTTATAAAGATAACTCTTGACAAAACATGCACAAAGAGTTATACTACCGATAATGAAACTTAATTTTCAATTGATTTGCACTATTTTCACTGACTGATATTTTCATTGCCAGGCGGGACACAATGAAGGAAATTCCTGGAACACCCTTTGACGGACGCGACGAGGAAGAAATGGTTTTGCAGTATGCGCGGCTGGTGCGCTCTGTTATCCGCCCGTATTTTCTCAGCGGCGGCGACGTCGACGATTTGTATCAGGAAGGGATGCTGGGGCTGCTCCAGGCCATTCGTACATATGATCCCGCACGATCGGCAAGTTTTAAGGCATATGCAGCTGTCTGCATCCGCAACCGCATTTTTGATGCGCTGCGCCGGCAGGAACATGTTTGGGAAGAGCGCCTGTGCCGGGCAGACAGCCCATCCTCTCTTTTTGGTTATTCAGCAGATTATTCCGTTTCCGACCCTGAGACCGAGGTCTTGGCAAGCGAATCAGCGCAAGAGATTAAAACTGCTCTCTCTGGCCTGTTGTCTGCTTTTGAAGCGTCTGTCCTCGAGCCCTATCTGCAGGGGTATACCGCGTCTGAAATTGCCGCCCGTCTGGGGCGGCCGGCAAAATCGGTGGACAACGCGATTCGGCGCATCCGGCGCAAATTTGCTCAGTATCTGTCGCAAGGCGACAACAGGAATTCCCCTGTTCGCATAAATCCAACCCCGCAAAAGGGAATAAAAGAGAGGTAAGAGGACATGTACGAAGACAAGACCCTGGTATGCAAAGAATGTGGTAAAGAATTTGTGTTCACCGCCGGTGAACAGGAATTTTACGCGGAGCGCGGCTTCCAGAACGAACCTCAGCGCTGCAAAGCCTGCCGTGACGCCCGCAAGAATGCGGCCCGCGGCCCCCGCGAATACTTTACCGCCACCTGTGCTGCCTGCGGCAAAGAGGCCAAGGTTCCCTTTGAACCCAAAACCGACCGCCCGGTGTATTGCAGCGAGTGCTTTGCCAAAATCAAAGAGCAGCAGCAGTAAAGCGGCACAAAATATCAGAAAAGCCCGGCGGCAGCCGGGCCTTTTTGCCGGATAATAGATTGACTTCATATGACGGCCACATTGATACCCCAAGCCGCCCTGTATGCAGAACCGGGCCGCGGCCGGGAAATGACCAGCCGGTATCCGGCGGCGATGCGGCAGGGAAGAGGGAAGGACCCGCGTGCATCGACATCGCAGCGCGGTGTTTTGGCCGAAAAAAGCGGCGGCAAAGAAAAACCTGCAACCGTAAAGGCTGCAGGTTTTTTCATATAACGATGCAGTGTAAGGGACGTGCGTCATCCATATAAAGCCGCGGCAGGCAAGCCCTTGTACGTCAAAACGGCCAAGCCGATCAGCCGGGCGGGAGGCTGCTTACACGATCACACTCATGGCCTCTTTGACTTCGCGAACCGTCTCATTGCCGATTTCAGCGGCCTTTTGGCTGCCGGAATGGATGATGTCTTTGACCTCGTCGAGGTGCGCTTCGTAATAGGCGCGCTTTTCGCGGAACGGATCCATCATGTCATTGAGCACGGCGGACAGGTTCTTTTTGCAGGCCACGCAGCCGATGGCGCCCTTGCGGCACATATCGCAGACATTTTCATATTCGCCGGCGTTAAACGCCTTGTGGTAAGCGCTGACGGTGCAGACCTCGGGGTGGCCGGGGTCGGTCTTTTGCAGGCGGCTCTTGTCGGTCAGGGCGTTCATCACTTTCTTGTTCACCGTGTCGCGGTCGTCGGACAGGTAAATGGCGTTGCCCAGGCTTTTGCCCATTTTGGCGTTGCCGTCCAGGCCGATAAGGCGCGGGCAGTCGCTCAGCATAATCTGCGGCTCGACAAGCACGGGGGAATACAAGTCGTTGAACCGGCGCACGATTTTGCGGGACAGCTCAAGGTGGGGGGCCTGATCCTCGCCGACCGGAACCAGATGGGCTTTGCAGAAGGTGATGTCTGCCGTCTGGCTGACTGGATAGCCCAAAAAGCCATAGGTCATGTCATCATAGCCGTAGTTGGCGGCCTCGGTCTTGATGGTCGGGTTGTGACGCAGGGTGTTGACGGTGACCAGCATGGAATAGAAAATGGTCAGCTCGGCAATGGCGGGCACGGCCGACTGCTGGACAATGGTGACAACGTCGGGGTCCAGGCCGACCGACAGATTGTCGATGGCGACGTCTAAAATGCTCTGATGAATGAGGCCGGGGTTTTCAAAATGGGTGGTCAGGGCCTGGATGTCGGCCATGAGAATAAAGGTGTCGTAGTCGTGCTGCAGCTTGACGCGGCTTTGCAGGCTGCCGACATAGTGGCCGAGGTGCAGCTTGCCTGTGGTGCGGTCACCCGTTAAAATGCGCTTTTTCATCGGTAAAGCTCCCTTTTATCAAGAAAAATCTATGCAGTTATCATACCGCGGGCGGGCCGGATTGTCAAGGAAACAGGGCTGTGAAGACCTTTTTCCGATTTTTTTTGCAAGTGAAGCACAGGGCATTGAAAATTGAAAAAAAACAGGGTATAATAAGTCATACTGTAAAGATGAAGCATGGAATGGAGGTGACAACAATGACTGTTACCAAGCAGACCCTGGTCGGCGAGGTTATCGATTGCGACGTCAACGCTGCCAAGTTTTTCTTTGAAATCGGCATGCACTGTGTCGGCTGCCCGGCATCCCGCGGGGAAAGCATCGAAGAGGCCTGTGCCGTTCACGGCACAAACGCCGACGAGCTGGTCGCCAAGTTGAACGCCTATTTTCAGGGCAAGTAAGCACGACCCCTGTGGAAACGTCACGGAGTGACGCAGATTGATCTGATGGAGTATCCCCGCAAAATCCGCGGATTTTGCGGGGCGCTCTTTATTTTAAAAGAAAGGAGCTGCCTGCGCATGAACCTCACCCCCCGTTTGCAGGCTGCGGCCGAGCTGTGCCGGGGCGCGCAGCGGGTTATCGACGTCGGCTGTGACCACGCGCATTTGTGCGTCGAGCTGGTGCGCCGCGGCGCTGCGTTTGCATATGCGTCAGACGTGCGCGAGGGTCCGCTGCGGCGTGCGCAGGAAACTCTTGCGCGCTGCGGCATGGAAGGCCGGATCAAGACCGTTTTGTGCGACGGCCTGCGCGGCTTTACGCCCGACCGGGCGGATGCCGTCGTGATCTGCGGGATGGGCGGGGACACCATCTGCCAGATCCTGAGGGAGTCGCCGTGGGTTTTGGCCGGGCGGCACCGGCTGGTGCTGCAGCCCATGACGCGCAGCGAGACGGTCCGGCGGTTCCTGGCGCACAGCGGCTGCACGGTCACGGAAGAACGCCTGGCCCTCGAAGGGGACCGCCTGTACTGCGTCATGGCCGCGCGCGGCGGCTGCGCGCCGTACGAGCCGGAAAACGGGGGCCTGTTTTCCGATGCCATGCGGCAGGATCCCCTGTTTTCACAATATCTGAACCGCCTGGCCGGGCGCTGCCGCGCCGCCCTTGAGGGGCGGCAATCGGCCGGGCTGGACGACGGCGGGCTGCGGGAAGCACTCGCCATTTTACAAAAGGAAGAACGCTATGCCACTTGATTCACTGACGCTCGGAGCGCTGGCCCGCGAGCTGAACACGGCGCTTTCTCAGGCGCGCGTCGACAAAATTTACATGCCGCGTCCCGGCGAAGCGGTGTTCCACCTGCGCGCCGAAAGCGGGACCTGCCGGCTGCTGGTGTCGGCGGCCGGCGCAGCCGGGCGCGCCCACCTGACACAATTGCGGGCCGAAAACCCGGAAACGCCGCCCATGCTGTGTATGCTTTTGCGCAAGCACCTGGCCGGCGGGCGGATTTTGTCGGTCACACAGCCGGAAGAAGAACGGATGCTGCGCTTTGCCTTTTCGGCCACAGATGAAATGGGCGAGCGGGTTGAAAAGGCTCTGGTATGTGAGCTGATGGGCCGCCGCACCAACCTGATTCTGCTGGGCGGGGACGGGACGGTGCTGGCCTGTTTTAAAAAGGTCGATACCGAAATGTCCCCTGACCGCCCGGTGCTGCCAGGCCTGAAATACCGCATGCCGCCGCGCCGGGAAATGACGAGGTTCCTGCACGCGGACGAAAGCACGCTGCATGACGCCGCACGGCGGGCGCTGTCTGCGGACGAACCCGACCGCGTCCTGCCCGGGCTGCTCGAGGGCTTATCGCCCTTTTTGTCGCGCGAACTTCTGTACCGCGCGCGGGGCAACGTGCAGCGGCTGGCCGAAGAACTGGCGGATTTGCAGGCGCGTGCCGTCGCGGGGAGCCTCGAACCGTGGCTCGTGCGGCGCGGCGGGCAGCCCGTCGATTTTTCCTGCATCCCGATTACCCATCTGCCGGGCGCTGAATGTGAAAAAATGCCGGACTTTTCGGCGCTGCTCGATGTGTGCTTTGCTGAAAAAGCGCGCCGCGAGCTGCAAAAGACCGTGGCTTCGGGCCTGCAAAAGACGGTTTCCAACGCCGTCGGACGCCTGGAACGCAAGCTGGGCAGCCAGAAGCAGGAGCTGGCCGAGGCCGAGGGACGTGAAAAGCTCAAGCACGACGCCGACCTGATCACCGCCAACCTGCACGCCATCCGGCCGGGGGAGCGGCGGGCGCGGGTTGTCGATTATTTTGTAGTGGGGATGCCGGAAACGGTCATCGAGTTGGATCCCGACCTGTCGCCGCAGCAAAATGCCCAGCGCATGTATAAGAAGTATGCGCGCATGAAAAACGCCGAACTCAAGCTGCGCGAGCAGATTGAAAAGGGCGGGCGCGAGCTGGAATATCTGAAAACCGTCGCCTATTCCCTGACGCAGGTGCAGTCGGCGCGCGACGTCGAGGGGATCCGCCAGGAGCTGGCCGAGGCCGGGTATCTTAAAACCCGTAAAGACAAGGGGAAAAGGCCCAGGCCGCAGGCTTTTGCGCCGCGCCGGTTTGACCTGCCCGATGGGTTCGAGGCGCTGTGCGGCCGCAGCAACACCGAAAATGACGAGCTGACCATGCGCCGCGCGCAGAAAAACGATTTGTGGCTGCATGTCCGCGGGGCGCCGGGCAGCCATGTGATTATGCCGCTGCGCGACGGGCGCGAGCCGACGCCGGCAGCCATTGAAAAAGCTGCGGCCATTGCGGCGCGGTTTTCATCGCTCAGCGGGCAGCCGCGCGTCCCTGTCGATTACACCCGTGTGCGGCACGTCAAAAAGCCGCAGGGCGCGCGCCCGGGCATGGTCAATTATTTTCAGTATCAGACCGTGCTCGTCGCCCCGGCAGACCTGTAAACAGGCAGGCGGCCGAACGGATACCCCGTTCGGCCGCTTTGCATTTAATGGCTCAGCACGCCTTCGCCCTTTTCCTGTAAATAGCACATGGTTTCGTACAGCATTTTGACGGCGTCTTCGCGGGTGACGGCGGCCGCCGGGCGGATGGTGTGATCCGGGTAGCTTTCCAGGATTTCGGCAGCGCCGACGGTGGCTACGGCCTGTGTCGCCCAGCTGGGAACGGCGTCGGCGTCGGCATAGGTCAGCGTGCGGCTGTCGGCGGTCATCCGCGCGGCGCGCTGAATGATGCTGGCTGCCTCGGCGCGGGTCACGCTGTCGCCGGCGCGGAAGACGTGGTTGCCGTCGCCGCCCTTTTGCCCGTAGACGACGCCCGAACTGACGGCGGCGGCTACATAGGGCTGCGCCCAGGCGGGAATGGCTTCGTTGTCCGCCAGGCCGGTGCTGACGGCCGCTGTGGGCAGCGGGAGTTCGGCGACGCTGGCGACCAGGGCGACAAATTCGGCGCGGGTCACTTCAAGATCGGGCTTCAGAAAACTTTCCGATCCGATGCGTTCACCGGTCAGAACGCCGGCTTCGGCCAGCCTGACGGCCTGGTAGTGGGCGGTCGACTGCCCCATGTCCGAATAGGTGATGTCGCTGCCCGCCGGGCGCTTGAGCACCTGCACGGTGACAGTGGCCGCGGCGGACGGGTTGCCGAAAACATCGACGGCCTGGTACGTGAAGCTATCAGAGCCGGCCCGGCCGTCGGACGTGTAACAAAAGCCGGTGTCAGTCAGCGTGACGGCGCCGTTTTCAGGGTCGGTCAGGATTTGATAAGTGCAGGCGTCCCCGTCGGGGTCCAGCGACGAAAATGCGCCGCACAGGGGCAGATCGGGGTAAGTTTCAAAATGCAGGTCGCGGGCGATGGGATGGGCGTTCTGCACGGCGGACAGGTTGACGGCGACATTGACGCTGCCGCCGTTTTCGCCTGAGCCGGCAAACACCGGGATGAATGAAAAGCTGGTGTGGATGTCGCTGTCGGTCAGCGGGACAAAGGACAGCGCCCCCAGGCTTTCGACGGCGATGGCTTCACCCTGTGATACGCCGCGGCCGGCGAGGCGCAGGATCCCGCTTTCTTCGTCGGGCAGGGCGGACAAAATGATGCCGCTCAACGGCTCGTCGCCGGTCACGCGGCTTTCAAAGTCCTGTTGTGAAAAAGTGACGATGTCGCCGACACCGGCAGATTTGGAAAAGGTCTGTACGGCGCTTTCTTCGGGCGTACGGCGGGAAAAGAGCGCCGTGGACGGGGTCAGCAGGGCCGTCAGCACCATGCACAGGCTCAGCGCGCATGATGCGGCCAGGAAACAGGTTCGTTTGGCAGGTTTCAAAAAAATGCCTCCTTTTAGAGCGAATGACAAAAACTGAATCAAGTGTTCGGATTTTGAAAATAGTGTGGCAGGTTTTTGTGCCTTTATTCTGTGTGCGGCATAGAAGTGCCGGCGCCAAAATGTACCTGCAACGCGCGGGAAAACGCGAAAAAACAGTTGCCTTTTGCGGCGTTTTATGTCAAAATAAACCTAGTTGGATGTTTCTGTTTTGGGAGGGCTTACAAGATGGAAAAGCAAAAGCGCGTTCTCATTCTTGACTTTGGCGGTCAGTACAACCTGCTGATCGCGCGCCGCGTGCGTGAATGCGGCGTATACTGCGAAATCGTCCCTTACAGCGCGACGCTTGAGCGCATCCGTGATTTCGCGCCCGACGGCGTCATTTTCACCGGCGGACCGGCTACGGTGTTTGCCGACGGCGCGCCGATGATTGATAAGGCGGTGTTCGGGCTCGGCGTGCCGGTACTCGGCATTTGCTACGGGCAGCAGCTCATGACCCATCTGCTCGGCGGATCCTGCAAAAAGGCTGAAACCCGCGAATACGGCAAGGTCGAGCTGACCCACGACGGCAAGAGCCTGCTCTTTGACGGCGTGCCGCAGACGTCGATCTGCTGGATGAGCCACGGCGTCGAGGTCGAAAGCCTGCCCGCAGGGTTCCGCATTTGCGCAGAAACGGCCGGCTGCGCCTGTGCGGCCATTGAAAACCCGGCGCAAAGACTGTACGGCGTACAGTTCCACCCCGAGGTCATGCACACGGAATACGGCACGGCCATCCTGAAAAATTTCCTGTATAAGATCTGCGGCCTGAGCGCCGACTGGACCATGTCGTCGTATTCGGCCGAAGCGATCGAAGAATGCCGCCGCCGCGTGGGCGATGGTAAAGTCCTGCTTGCGCTGTCGGGCGGCGTCGACAGTTCGGTTGCCGCCGCGTTGCTGCACCGTTCGGTAGGCGAACAGCTGACGTGTATTTTTGTCGACCACGGCCTGCTGCGCAAAAATGAGGGCGACGAGGTCATGCAGGCCATGGGCGCTTTGGGCGTCAAGGTGGTGCGCGTCAATGCGCAGCAGCGCTTCCTCGGCCGCCTGGCCGGCGTGTCCGACCCCGAGAAAAAACGCAAAATCATCGGCGAAGAGTTTATCCGCGTCTTTGAAGACGAAGCCAAAAAGATCGGGAAGGTGGACTTTTTGGTTCAGGGAACCATTTATCCGGACGTCGTCGAAAGCGGCGTGGGCGAAGCGGCCGTCATCAAAAGCCATCACAATGTCGGCGGCCTGCCCGATCACGTGGACTTTAAAGAGATCATTGAACCGCTGCGCCGCCTGTTTAAGGATGAGGTACGTCAGCTGGGGCTGGAGCTCGGCCTGCCCGAGGCGCTGGTATGGCGCCAGCCTTTCCCGGGCCCGGGACTGGCCATCCGCGTGATCGGCGAGATCACCGAAGAAAAGCTCGATATTTTGCGCGACGCAGACGCGATTTTCCGCGAGGAAATCGCCGCTGCCGGACTGCAAAAGAGCGTCGGGCAATATTTTGCCGTGCTGACGCCGCTGCGTTCGGTGGGTGTGATGGGCGACGAGCGGACCTATGATTATACGCTGGCCCTGCGCGCCGTCGAAACGACCGACTTTATGACGGCCAACTGGGCTCGCCTGCCGTACGAGGTTTTGGAAAAGGCGTCCAGCCGCATTGTCGGCGAAGTCAAGCACATTAACCGTATTGTTTACGACATCACCAGCAAACCCCCGGCAACGATCGAGTGGGAATGACGCTCGAAACGGCGCAAACCCACATGAATACAGGCTTTTTTGCCCGTCCATAAGGCTCTTGATACTGGATTGATACTATTTGTGTCCACCCGGTACTCTCAAGAGAATAATCCCAAAAGGACAAGCAAAACCGCCCTGCTGAACGACAAATTCAGCAGGGCGGTTTTTTGCTTGTCTTATTCATTTTTGCGCCACGGAATACTCGGTTCACATTTCCCGCAATCGTCGCAAGTCCTCGGCCAATTCAATTTCCATTCAAAGTATTCGTCCCTGGTGATCTCTCCGGCGTGTAACTCCTGCTGACGCAAAAGCCATTCCCGCATAAACTCGTCCACAAGGCCGTACTGGAAGTACATACCCACGGGAGGATGTGCGGGCCAGTCGTCGCCGTCATTGTACCGTACGGAGGTATCATCAGCGGCACCCGCCCTGCCCGGATTGCGGACAAGTTGGAACAGGCGGATAGAGCCGGGGCTGTCCTCGTCGAGCCAGAAGAATGTCCGCATGAAGTCCTCGGCGGAGCCGGGGGCGATGGTGTAGAAATTCTGGCGGTCTACCCGCAGCGCCTCCGCAATCTTGTCCAGCAACTCCCGC
>CALWJQ010000036.1 GCA_944381055.1 uncultured Clostridia bacterium
CTCATTTTCAGGAGGTGTACAACATGCTTCGTACCTATCAGCCCAAAAAGCGCCAGCGCAGCAAAGAGCACGGCTTTATGAAAAGAATGAAGACCCGCAACGGCAGAAAGGTCCTGGCCAGACGCCGCGCCAAGGGCAGAGTCCGCCTGACGCACTGAAAGCGGCACGCACGGAAAGCCTGTCAAAGCGCCGCGATCCCTGTGTGGCTGCGGGCCCGGGCCGTCCGTATTTTGTCAGCAAACCAGTAAGACCGCTTTCCGGCGGTCTTATATTTTACCAGGTCAAAGCGGGGGATACTATGCTGCATACCGTTTCTCTCAACGAAAACCACCGCTTTCGTGCCCTGTATGCGCGCGGCCGGCACAGCGCCGGCGGGCGTCTTGCCGTTTACGCCATGAAAAATCGCCTGAAAGACACCAGCCGCATGGGCATTACCGTTTCCAGCAAGCTGGGCGGTGCGGTGACGCGTAACCGCGTCCGGCGCAGGCTGCGTGAATGTTACCGGATGCTGGAACATGAAACGCGCCCCGGATGGGACATTGTCATTGTGGCGCGCCACGGCGCGCTGCGATCGGACTTTGCCGGCCTTACGCGCGAAATGCGCGCGCATTTGAAAAAACTCGACATCGCGCGGGGGAGCGGCCCCGATGATTAAGCGGGTGCTTTTGCGTCTGATTGTCTTTTATCAAAAACGCCTGTCCGGGCTCAAGCGGCAGCCGTGCTGCCGGTTCACCCCCACCTGCTCCCAATACGCCCGTGAGGCCATCGAGCGATATGGCGCTCTGTGCGGCGGGGGGCTGGCGTTGTGGCGTCTTTTGCGCTGCAACCCGTTTTGCCGGGGCGGTTATGACCCCGTCCCGCAGTCGCTCGGTTCCATTTTCAAACGGCGGCGCCGGCCGCCGACCGACAAAGGAGAATAACCATTCATGCTGAGTATCATCGCCACGCCGTTCGGCTATATCATGCGTTTTATCTACGAGCTGGTCGGCAACTATGGTCTGAGCATCTTTCTGTTTGCTCTTCTGGCAAAGCTCATCATGCTGCCGCTCCAAATCAAGAGCAAACGGAGCATGATCGACATGCAGCGGATTCAGCCCAAAATGCTCGAGCTGCAAAAAAAGTACGGCAAGGATCGGCAGAAATACGCCGAAAAGGTGCAGGAGCTTTATGACAACGAGGGGATTTCGATGTCAGCCGGCTGCCTGCCCCAGCTCATTATCCTGCCCATCATGCTCGGCCTTTACTACGTCATCCAGCAGCCGCTGACCTATTTCATGCAGCTGACGGCAGACGAAATCAACGCCATTGCCGAAACCCTCAACTACACCATGCAGGCCAACGACTATACAGCGCAGATCGGCCTGGCCGGCGTCATGCATCAGCACTTTGACCAGATCGCCGGTATTTCGGACAAAATCATGCAGGTTGACTTTAACTTCCTGGGCATCAACCTGGCGGCCACCCCCAGCTTCGGCGATTTCAGTATCCTGTGGATCATCCCCATCCTGTCCGCCCTGACCGCCTTCCTGTCCAGCTTCGTCACCCAGCGGCTGAACAAGAAAGCCGCCGGCGGCAGCGTGCAGAACCCGCAGACCCAGTCCATGAACGGCATGATGTACATCATGGTGCCCGCCTTGTCGCTGTACTTCGGCTTCATCCTGCCTGCCGGCCTGGGCGTTTACTGGATTTCGAACAACCTTTTGATGATGGTGCAGGAAGTCATTTTGACCAAGCTGCTGACCCGTCCGCGCAAAAACAAGCAGGAATAACCGGCGTGGCGCCGTCCGCCACGCACGCAACGAGGTGAAATACATTGCTGAAAACAATCGAAGCCAAAGGCGACAGCATTGACGAGGCTGTCCGGAAGGCTTTAACCGATCTGGGCGCAGACCGCGACGACGTCTCGGTCGAGGTGCTGCAAAAACCCAAGTCGGGCTTTCTCGGCTTTGGCCGCGAACCGGCCATTGTCCGCGTTTCCTATGAGACCTCGCCGGCCGACACGGCGCGCGAGTTTCTAAGCGGGCTTTTAGAGCATTTCGGCACCCCGGCCCGCATCGACATCGACGTCGACCAGCAGGAACGGGCCATTCGCATCGAGCTGTCGGGTGACAACATGGGGGCCGTCATCGGCCGCCGCGGCGACACGCTCGACGCCATCCAGTACCTGACGTCCATTGTGGCCAACCGTGAAGAAGAAGATCGCTGGCGCATCACCGTCGACACCGAAAGCTACCGCAAAAAACGCGAGAGCGCGTTGCAGTCCCTGGCGCAGAAGACCGCGCAAAAGGCCCTCAAGTACCGCAAGCCGGTAGCTCTCGAACCCATGAATCCGCACGAGCGCCGTATTATCCATTCCGCTTTGCAGGACTTTGAAGGGGTCACAACCCACTCAACGGGCAGCGAGCCCAACCGCCGCGTCATTGTCACGCCGACCGGCGCGCAGCGCGCCCCGCAGGGCGGACGTTCGGGCGCGCGCCGTTCGGGCCGCAGGCCGCAGGGCAGCCGTCCCCAGGGCGGGAACCCGCCCGAGAACACCGAAGCAACAGAATCCTGAAACGCAAGCAAAAGGCCGGACAAACGTCCGGCCTTTTTGTCAGCTCAGCCGCGGGAGCCCGCGGTTTTTTACGTTTACAGCGCCCGGAAGCGGCGCACGCCGCCCCGTCCCAGATACAGGTGCATCAGCAGGCAGCCAAGCGCCAGTACAATGCCGACAAGCAGCCCGAAGACCTGAAAACTCATGACGCTGTTCAGCAGAAAAGCATACAGCAGGGCAGGGAAGGCGATCATTCCCATCCCGCCGAATACGGCGGCCATGACGCTGCCGCTCTGTTTGACAACCGCGGCCTGCGAGACCCAGTCAAGCCGGGGCATGAGCAGGTTGAGGCACAGCCCCAGGTACGCCATGACGATCTGTGCCAGCAGCGGCAGCACGACGACCAGCGCGGCATCGGCCGCACTCATGGGCAGGGCGATGACAAACAGCGCCGACGCCACGGCAAGCGGCACGCCGCCGATGAGCACGTTGGCCATGACTTTGGCAAAAAACAGATCCCGTTCGCGTACCGGGTTGGCGCGCAAAATCCACAGATATGGGCCTTCGAGCGAAATGGACGGCGCGCTCGTGCAGGTACAAATCGCGCAGAAGCACAGGACAATGATGACAAAGGGAACCAGGAACCCGGCGCCCGTCAGGCCATAGGCGGCGCTCAGCGCGCTCAGGATTCCCGGGCCCTGCACCAGCACCACGACGCCCAGGATGACGGCCATCGGCCCGCCGATGGCGCAGTTGAAGAGGTAGAGCGGAAAACCGAATACACGTCCCAGTTCTTTGCGCAGCAGGGCGGCACGGGGGCTGGCGACGTGCATTTCGCGCGCGACATATTTGACTTTGGCTGCGCCGCGGTTGGTCGTCGCCAGGCGCTGGAAAGATCGGGACAGCAGCGCATAGACCAGCGCCAGCGGAGCAAGGCACCACACGGCGGTCAGCAGCAGGTGCAAAACCGAGCCTTCAGCCGCCATGCCAAAGGAGTAAAAGGGCGGCATCACCCGTTCAAAGACGGCGGCGATTTCCTGCCCGTTCTGCAAAAGCGCCAGCGCATAATTTTGCAGGTTCATGTACAGGGCCATAAAGGCAAAGAAAAACACGATCATCGCAAGGCCGGTGACTAGGTTCTTGTGCCGCATCCGCGCGATGAGCAGGGTGATCAGCCAGCCGATGACGCAGGTGAGGGCCGTCGACAGCATGGGCAGCAGCAGAAAACCCAGCGCATAACCGACATAAAACATCGGCCCCGGCGAAAGCTGCACAGCGTACACAACGGCCGCCGGAACCATGACAATGGCGGTGTACAGGTAGTTGAGCAGCAAAAAAGACAGCAGCCGGCTGGCGACGATCAGGCGCGGGGGAATGGGCATCGACAGCAGCAGCTCGTTATCGCGCGCGTCAAAAATCTGGCTCTGCGCCAGAAATACGCTGCCCATAAAGCAAAACGACACGGCAATCAGCCCCGCGACGGCGTGGTACAGCCAGCCCAGCCCGGCGCCTGCCAGCGGCGCCGCCAGCGCGTAGCACAAAAGGCCGATCAGCATGAGCAGGCAGAGTGCGAGGTAGGCGAATGCCAGGCCGATCAAAATACGCATCCCCCGGCCGCCCCGCCGTTTCAGCCCGGTGTTGCGGCGCATGACGGTTTCTTTCATCGCGGCCAGGCGAATCCGAATCAGCGTCTTAAGCATGGTCATCCTCCACCAGTTCCAAAAAGACCTGTTCGAGCGATTCGTCGCCTTTGACCTCGTCCGTCGTGCCCGACGCAATGAGGCGGCCGTTTTTGATGATGGCGATTTTATCGCACAGCTTTTCGGCGACTTCGAGCACATGTGTGGAAAAAAAGATGGCGCCGCCGCGGTCGCACAGTTCGCGCATCAGCCCTTTTAACGTGTGGGTTGCTTTGGGATCCAGTCCGACGAACGGCTCGTCGAGCAGCATCAGCCGCGGCTCGTGGATCAGCGCCGAAATGATGGCCAGCTTTTGCTTCATGCCGTGCGAATAGGCCGAAACCGGCTGCGCCAGATCTTCCGTCAGGCCGAACATGCCGGCATACCGGGCGATACGCTCCTGCCGATCGCGCTGGGGCACGCCGAAAATATCGGCGACAAAGTTGAGATATTTGACCCCGGACATAAAGTCGTACAAATCCGGGTTGTCGGGAATATAGGCGATACGGCGCTTGCACTCGAGCGGGTTTTCACGCACCGAAACGCCGTCGACAAAAATCTCGCCGCCGTCAAACTGCAAAATTCCGCAGCACGATTTGATGGTCGTCGTCTTGCCCGCGCCGTTGTGGCCGATAAACCCGTAAATCTCGCCCGGCGCAATGTGCAGCGTCAGGTCGTCGACGGCTTTTTTCGAGCCGTACGCCTTGGTCAGATGTTCGATTTTGAGCATGGAATTGCCCCCTTTTTCGGGCAGCCTTCGGGTCTGCCCGCCCTTTCTGGTTTTGTTGCATTATTATATAACCTTACATCCCGGTAAATGTCAAGGGGGATATTGGGCGTCCGGGACGGAAAATCCCGCCGGTGCACCCGCGCTTTTCCTCCTTTTTCGCAAGAAAGAGGCGGCAGAGTGTTAAATTTCACAGGCAAGACGGCAAAAAAACAGCCGCAGAAAATTTTTCTGCGGCCTTTTCTTACATGCTGCTGGCTGCCGACGGCTCGCGAAGCGGTTCTTCCGGCTGCGGATCTGCGGCCGGGGACAGTTGCTGCTCCAGCTTTTCCCGCGCAACGGCGAGCATCAGTTTGATGCGGTTTTCCTGGTTGACCTTTGTCGCGCCGGGATCGTAATCGACGGCGACTATGTTGCTGTCCGGATAGATTTTGCGGATTTTGGACACCATGCCTTTGCCGACGATATGATTGGGCAGGCAGCCAAAGGGCTGCGCGCAGACGATATTCAAAAACCCGGAGTCGCACAGTTCCATCATCTCGGCAGGCAGCAGCCAGCCTTCGCCCATTTTGCTGCCCTGGCCGATGATTTTTTCGCCCAGCGCCTTGGTATGCAAAAAGGGCGACGGCGCCCAGAACCCGTGCTGCCGGGCGATGCCGTGCATTTTTTCTTCCTGCCGGCATAAAAGGTCGGTCAATGCGCGCATACCCAGCGCCTTGCCGCGGCTGCCGCCGTACAGCTCGACGTCGATCCAGCCGTTGCACACGCAGTACAGCAAAAACCCGAGCAGGCCGGGCATACAGACCTCGCACCCTTCGCTTTCGAGGAACTTCTGCAAGCCGTTGTTGCCCAGCGGGGCGTACTTGACGTAAATCTCGCCGACGACGCCGACTTTGACGCGCGGCACGCGGCAAACGGGCACGGCGGCGAAGTCGGCCGCCATGTCTTCAAAGTTCTTTTTCATCCCGCCGGGGAACAGGCCGCGCATTCCGGCCAGCTGGACCGACAGCCGTTCAACCCATTTGTCGCACAGGCTATCGCTCCGGCCCGGATCGGTTTCATACGGCGCCGTCTGGTTGCGCAGCAGCATAAGCAGATCGCCGTAATAGACGGCCGAGATGAGCTGCAGCATCATTTTGGGCGTCATGGAAAACCCGGATCCCTTTTCCAGGCCGCTGAAATTGATGGACGCCACCGGCACCTGCCCGAACCCGGCGCTTTTGAGCGCGTGCCGCAGCAGATAAATGTAATTGGACGCGCGGCACCCGCCGCCTGTCTGCGTGATGATGAGAGCCGTGTGATCCGGGTCGTATTTGCCGCTTTTAAGCGCGTCGATCATCTGCCCGATGACCAGCAGGGCGGGGTAGCAGGTGTCGTTGTGTACGTATTTCAGCCCTTCCTGCGCAATTTGCGGGCCTGTTGTCTCCAGAAGCTCGACCTTGTACCCCTGCCTGACCAGCAGATTGCGGATCATCCGGAAATGGTAGGCGCACATCTGCGGCATGAGCAGCGTGTGCGTTTTTTTCATTTCAGGCTTGAACTGCGGGAACTGTTCCATGGCGTTCTCTCCTCTCTTCCAGCGCGGCCAGCAGGCTGCGCACACGGATTTTCACCGCGCCCAGGTTGGTAATCTCGTCAATTTTGATCTGGGTATACAGCTTTTTCCCCTCACGCAGAATGCGCCGGACCTCGTCGGTCGTGATGGCGTCGACCCCGCAGCCAAACGAGACAAGCTGCACAAGATCCATGTCCGGGAAACGGCAGACGTGGCGGGCCGCGGCGTACAGCCGCGCGTGATAAGTCCACTGGTTGAGCACTGATACCCGCTGCGGCGGTTCGAGATGGCTGACCGCGTCTTCCGACACGACGGCCGCGCCGAGCGAGCAGATCAGCTGGTCGATGCCGTGGCTGACCTCGGGGTCGATGTGGTAGGGCCGCCCCGACAGCACGATGATGTGCTTCCCCTCGCTGCGGGCGCGTTCGATGATGCGCGCCCCCTCGGCGCGGATCGCGTCCAGGTAGCGCTGCCGCCCGGCAAACCCCGCTTCCATGGCCCGCTGCGCGTCGCGGACCGCGATGTCGCCCATCACCGGCCGCAAAATGCGGACGATGTGTTTGGGGAAGTCCTTTTCGCGGTGCAGTCCGACGTAATCATAAATCAGGGGCGCCTTTCCGTCATAGGATCCGGCGATGACCTCGGGGTAATAGGCGACAACCGGGCAGTTATAATGGTTGTCACCCGTGTGCTCGTCGATGTTGTAGCTCATGCAGGGATAAAAAATAAAGTCGACATCCTGCTTTTTCAGCGCTTCGACGTGGCCGTGCATCAGCTTGGCCGGGTAACAGACCGTGTCCGACGGAATGGTTCCCTGTCCGGACAAATACAGCTCCCGATCCGACACCGGCGACGGCACGGTCTGCCAGCCCAGCGCGGCGAAAAAGTCCCGCCAGAACGGATAGAGCTCGTACATGTTGAGCCCCAT
Source organism: uncultured Clostridia bacterium (assembly GCA_944381055.1). Taxonomy (GTDB): domain Bacteria; phylum Bacillota; class Clostridia; order Oscillospirales; family Butyricicoccaceae; genus Ventrousia. The sequence continues at coordinate 7,423 of CALWJQ010000036.1, forward strand.
GGGGATCCCGACCCGGCCCTTTGCGCCGGGGACTTCGGGCGTTTCGCGCACGAGGCGGCGCTTGGTTTCGTACAAATCAAACCCGCTCTGGGTGTCGCGGTGCGTAATGGGGCGCTCGCAGCGGTTGCCGCTCAGGAACCGGCGCCCGCCGTCAAAACGGTTGACGGTCAGGCGGCACCGGTTGGGGCACAGGCCGCACGACGCGGCCGTCACCTCGTGCGAAAAATGTTCCAGCCCGGCGGCAGACAGCAGCGTGCTTTCGCCCTGCCGGCGGCGTTCCAGCCCGTACAAGGCGGCCCCATAGGCCCCCATCAGGCCGGCGATGTCTGGGCAGACAACCTGGCAGCCCATTTCCTTTTCAAACGCGCGCAGCACGGCGTGGTTATAAAACGTCCCGCCCTGGACGACAACGTGCCGGCCCAGCTCTTCGGGGGATGTCGCGCGGATGACCTTGTACAGCGCGTTTTTGACGACGCTGATGGACAGCCCGGCCGAGATGTTTTCAATACTGGCCCCGTCCTTCTGCGCCTGTTTGACCGACGAGTTCATGAACACCGTGCAGCGCGATCCCAAATCGACCGGCCGGTCGGCGAACAGCCCGAGCCGGGCAAAGTCGCGCACCGAATAGCCGAGCGCGCCGGCAAAGGTCTGCAAAAAAGACCCGCAGCCTGACGAGCAGGCTTCGTTGAGAAAAATGTCCGAAATGGCGCCGTCTTCGGCCTTAAAGCACTTCATATCCTGGCCGCCGATATCGATGACAAAGTCGACCTGCGGCAAAAAGCGCCGCGCCGCCGTAAAATGGGCAACCGTTTCGACAATGCCGAAATCGGCGCAAAACGCCGCCTTGACCAGGTCTTCGCCGTAGCCGGTCGTCGTACAGGCGCGCACACGGACATCGGGGTTTTCGGCGTACATTTCCTGCAAAAACGCGCGCACCAGCGGGACGGGATTGCCGCCCGACGGCTGGTAGCGTGAAAAGACCAGCCGGCCTTCGCTGTCGACAGCCGCCGTTTTGACGGTCGTTGAACCGGCGTCGATGCCTACCCAGATTTCACGGGCGTCTTTGAGCTCGCCTTTGGGCACGGCGGCCCGCTCATGCCGCTCGCAGAACAGGCGGTATTCTTCCTGCGAAGCAAAAAGAGGCTCGCCGCCGCGGTAGTCGGCCGACGACGAATACCCGCGCAGCCGCACGGCCGCGTCAGTCAGATCCTGTGCCTGCGGGGCGTAAAAAGCCGCGCCCAGCGCAACATAGTACAATGAGTTCGGGGGGCACACCCCGGTCAGATGAAGCTGTTCGTCAAAAGCCTGGCGCAGATGGGGCAAAAAGGTCAGCGGCCCGCCCAGATACAGCACGCGCCCGCGGATGGGCCGGCCCTGCGCCAGCCCGGCGATGGTCTGGCTGACCACGGCGTGCAGAATACTCATGCAGATGTCGCTTTTCTGCGCCCCCTGATTGAGCAGCGGCTGGATGTCGCTTTTGGCGAACACGCCGCAGCGCGACGCGATGTCGTACCGGCGGGTGCTGTGCGCGGCGGCTTCGTCCATTTCGTCAGGCGTCATGCCCAAAAGCGTCCCCATCTGGTCGATGAACGCGCCGGTGCCGCCGGCGCACGAGCCGTTCATGCGCACTTCGACGCCGCCGGTCAAAAACAGGATTTTGGCGTCTTCGCCGCCCAGCTCGATGATAACGTCGGCCCGGCTGCCCAGCCGGTCGGCAGCCAGACGCGTGGCGTATACCTCCTGCACAAAGGGAATGCCGCATTTTTCGGCAATGCCCATGCCGGCCGACCCTGACAGCGCCAGCAGAACCGGGCCCGCGCCGGGGAAACGCGCGGCCAGCTGGTCGAGAAGTTCGGCGGCCCGCGGAGCGATGTGCGAATAATGCCGCTCGTACGTGTGATATAAAAGCTCGCCGCTGTCCGACAGCGCGACACATTTGATGGTGGTAGAACCGATGTCCAGACCTACGCGCATGTAGAGGCCTCCCCGAATGATTAGGCTGGCTAAGTATTTTACTCCTTATTATACGAGGTTTTGTCGAAAAAAACAACCCGCCAAATTACGAGCCTGGGCGATTGCGGACCGCAGGCGCTCTGTGGTACAATAAGGGCAGGAAATTTTGTTTGCACAGCCCGCGCAAAAGCGCGGCTTACAGCAGGGAGGCAATATGAAAATCATCCGGGCCAGGGATTACAGGGACATGAGCCGAAAGGCGGCCAATATCATTTCCGCGCAGGTCATCCTGCGCCCGAACTGCGTGCTCGGCCTGTGCAGCGGCGAGACGCCGATCGGGACGTACCAGCAGCTTGTCGAATGGTATGACAAAGACGACATCGATTTTTCCGCCGTCAAGGTCGTCTGCCTGGACGAATATGTCGGCGTGCCCGCCGGCGACCCGCACACCTTTCGGTATTTTCTGGGCAGCTGCCTGTTTGACTGCGTCAACCTTCCAAGCGGGAATATTTTTTATCCCGACGGCATGGCGCAGGACTTGCAGGCGGAATGCGACCGCTACGACCATATTATTGAAGACCTGGGCGGTATAGACCTTCAGCTTCTGGGCCTGGGCTACAACGGGCACATCGGGTTTAACGAGCCCGGGTCGGCCTTTGAAAAGACCACCCACTGCGTCCGTCTGGCCGAAGGCACCCGCCGCGCCAACGCACGTTATTTTGACAGTATGCACGACGTGCCGACGCAGGCGCTGACGCTGGGCATCAAGTCCATCATGCAGGCCAAAAAAATCCTGCTCATTGTCAGCGGCGAAGACAAAAGCTATGTGCTCGAGCAGGCTCTGTTCGGCCCGGTCACGCCGCGTGTGCCGGCGTCCATTTTGCAGCTGCACCCCGACGTCACCGTCGTCGAGCACGACGCGCTGCGCCTGTAACGGAAAGCAAAAGGCGGGACCGCGGTCCCGCCTTTTTTCACCGGTTTCAGTTTTTGCTGCCCGTCTTTCCGCCCAGCGTCACGCCGGCCAGCAGGTTGACGTCAAAGCTGTGGGTCAGCGCGCTCTGTTCGCGGCTGCGCTTGAGGGCCAAAGACACCATTTCGTCCAGCAGATCGGAAAACCCGAGCCCCGACGCTTCCCACAAATAAAAAGCCAGGCTGCCGGGAATGGTGTTGATTTCGTTGACGTACAGGGCTTTGGCTTCATCGTCAAGCAGCAGGTCGACGCGCGACATGCCGGCGGCGTCGATGGCCAGGAAGGCGTTCCGGGCCAGCTCCTGCGCCTGCACGGCCAGCTCCGGCGGCAAATCGGCCGGCACCCGCCGCGCCAGCGACTGCATTCCCGCGCCGCCCGTCTTTCCGCCGCCCGGCGCCCCTTTGGCCCCCTGTTTTCCCCCGCCGCCCGACTGATATTTGTCGGCATAGGTGAGGAAGTCCGTTGCGTTGAGCGGTTCTTCGCACACGCTGACGCGGGTTTCGTCCCGGTCGCCCAACACGGCGCAGTTGATTTCGCGCAGGTGGGGGACGGCCTTTTCACACAGCACCACGGATGCGTACTGCAGGGCGCCGCGGATTTTCTCTTCCAGCCCGGCGCGGTCGCGCGCCTTGCCGATCCCGACGCTCGAGCCCAGGTTGACCGGCTTGACAATGACCGGCCAGCCGAGCGCGCTTTCAATCCGCCCGATCTGTCCGGACGGATCGGCATAAAACTGCCCGGCCGTCAGGCGGACGCCGTCGGCGACCGGCAGACCGGCCGCACGGAACAGGCATTTCATGGTCCACTTGTCCATGCCCGCGGCGCTCGCCGCCACGTCGCACCCGGTGTACGGCACGCCGAGATATTCAAAAAAACCCTGAAGCGCCCCGTCTTCAACCCCGGTCCCGTGGACGACGGGAATGGCGACGTCGAGCGCGCACACTTCGCCTTTTCCAAAACGCGGCGCCGGCCAGCGCAAAAGCGCCGTTCTCCCATCGACGAAAGCGGGCACCACCTGCTGCGCCTGCCGCAGCGCCGCCGGAATGTCGCGCCAGGTCTCCATTTTCCCCAGGTGGCTGCCGGTAAAAAAGCGGTTGTCTTTGGTGATATAGACCGGCACGACCTCGTACTTTTCCCGATCCAGGGCCGCGATGGCCTGCATGGCAGAAATAACCGAAACTTCGTGTTCGACGCTCTTGCCGCCGAAAAACACGCCGGCGCGTATTTTCATAAGGATCATCCTTTGCAGTGGATTAGCGGTAGCTGTCCGGCAGATCGTTGAGCAGCAGCACCGTGCGTTCGCTCCCCCCGGGCAGCGACGCCGCGTAATTCAAGCCGTCCCGGACGTCGTCAAAGACGGCGATGCGGTTTTCAGGGAAGCCTGCGTCCAGCAGCCCTTCACGGATGGGCGGCGCCTGCCGCCGTCCGATGAGGACGGCATAATCGCAGCAGGCCGCGGCCTGCCGGCCCAGCTCAAAGTTGAGAGGGCGTTCACGCTCGCCCAGCTCGACCAGCCCCGGGGTGACGACGATGCGCCCGCCCGCAGGGAACCCGGCCAGGGTTTCCAGCGCGACCGCCGCCCCCTGCGGGTTGGAATTGTAAGCGTCGTCAATCAGGGTATAGGCCCCGGCGTTTTTAAGCTGCAAACGGTGCTCGACGCTTTGCAGCCGCCCCACGGGCGCCCGCAGGGCGTCCAGCGGGACGCCGAGCCGGTGCGCGGCCGCGACGGCCAGCGCCACGTCCTGCAAATTGGCCCGTCCGAGCAGCCGCATTTCAAAGCCGGCCGACTCGCCGCCGGGCGCCGTCATGGTAAACCGCGTGCCGTGCGGGCCGTACTGCACGCCGCTGAGGCGGTAGTCGCAGTCGCCGCCGCTGCCGCAGCGGATCACGCCGCCGTCGTACCGGCGGCCGCTGATGGCCTCGCAGTCCCAATTCATCACCGTCTCGCCGCCCTTTTGCCGCACCGCGTCGTAAAGCTCGAGCTTTGTCCGCGCAATGTTCTCAAAAGAGCCGAAGGTTTCAAGATGCTGCTCCCCGATGGCAGTCAAAACGCCGACGTCAGGCGCAACCAGCCGGCAGATGTCGGCAATGTCGCCGACATGGCGGGCCCCCATTTCGCACAGAAAAACCTGATGTGTGGGCCGCAGCCCCTCGCGGATAGCGCGGGTGACGCCCAGCGTGGTGTTATAGTTGCCCGGCGTCATGTAAACATGCCGGAAAGGTGATAACAAAGCGTATAAATAATGTTTTGTGCTCGTTTTCCCGTAACTTCCCGTAATACCGACGACGGTCAGGCCGGGCATTCCTCGCACGATAGCGCGCGCCTCGTCGATATACTTCTGCGCGATTCGGCGTTCGACAGGGGCGTTCACTGCGTTGCAGACCGCGGCCAGCCACGGCGTCAGGCAGGCGTACAGGCTGAGCGCAAAAAGACACAGCGGCGGCCAGAGCCAGAGCGTGACTGCGCACAAAAGCGCGCACAGCCCCCACTCGCAGGCGAGCAGGCGCTTGACGCGCGCCGTAAAGACCAGCGGCTTTTTGGCATCCCGGCCGTGCCGGGGCGGGTTGAGCCAGAGCTGAAACAGTGAAAAGGCGCACACGGCCCACCCCGAGACAGAAAGGGGCAGCGCCAGGGACAGCAGGCCCGCCGGCAGCACGACCCAGCGGCGCGCAGGCGTCCACTGCGCGCGGTTTTCACGCAGCCAGCGGAAGTATGACGGGTTCTGGTACGAGCACTGCTGCAAAATGTGCGTCCAGCGCAGCGACATGCGGCAGGTGACAGCCAAAAGGCCGGCGATTCCCGCCAGCGTGGAAAGCATGAGGAGCATGGCGTTCTCCTTTGTTCAGTCTGAATCGGTCTTCAGCCCCAGGTAAGACTCTAAAATCCCTTTAAACTGCGGCCAGTTGTCGGCAAACGGGAAGTGCCCGGCCTTTTGGACGACCGCCAGCCCGGCGTTGGGCAGAAGCCGCTCCATTTCCTGCCCGTCGGACAGCGGCGTCGCCGTGTCGTTTTCCCCCCAGACGAGCAGGACTTCGGCCGTGACCGCCGGCATGAGCGGCCGCAGGTCGGCGCTGACGACATTGGACAGCGTCGCGCGCATGACAGGGGTCGCCGCGCGGTAGTCGGCTGACGAACGCCTGTCGCGCACGACTTCGTAACGCTCGGCAAAGAGCGGCGCCGTCAGGCGCGCCGTCCCCAGCGCGCGCAGCAGCCGATAAGCGCGCTGGCGCAGTTTCCACCCGGCCGACCGGCGGGGCGGAATACCGGCGGCGTCGATAAAAATGGCGCGGCCGCAGCGCAGCGGGCAGCCGGAATCGGACAAAAGCCGCACGGCAATACGCCCGCCGTGCGAGTGGCAGACCACCGCCGCCCGGTCAATCCCCAGTTCACGGCAGAAATCCAGGGTAAAGGCGACGTAGTCGTCGAGTGTCAGGGGCGCGGGCGGTTCGTCGGTACCGCCGACCCCCGGCATGTCAAAGGCAACGACACGGAAGCGCCGGGCCAAAAGCGCAAGCACCGGCTGATAGGCCGTGACAGGCGCCGCCCAGCCGTGCAGGAACAGCGCGGTTTCGGGCCCCTGCCCCAGCACCTCGTAATGGACGGAAAGTCCCCGTATGGTCGTTTTCAAGCGCCGCTTCCCCCTCGATCATTCTGGCTTTTGATTTTACCACAATCCGGACATTTTTGCAACGAAAAGCCGGCCTTTGTTGAACCGGCGGGGCAAATGTGTTATAATTCTTCTATATACCGTTCATTATGTCCGCTGTGTCCGGATTCTATATCAGCAAGGAGCGATCAATCAATGTCTCACGTCCCCACTCTGGCCGAGGCCCGCGAGCTGCTGGGCCGCTATAACAAGGAAGCCTTTCACCTGCGGCACGCCGAAATCGTTTCGGGCGTTATGGGCTGGTTCGCCCAGCAGTACGACTCTGAAAACGTCGAATACTGGAAGGCCGTCGGTATGCTGCACGACCTGGATTTCGAGCAGTGGCCCGAACAGCACTGCGTCAAGTGCCAGGAGCTGATGCGTCAGGCCGGCATCGACGAATCGGTCATCCGCGCCTGCGCCAGCCACGGCTACGGCATCGGCGACATCGCAAGCGACATCCCGCCCGAGCGGCAGATGGAAAAGATCCTGTTCGCCGTCGACGAGCTGACCGGCCTTATCGGCGCGGCCGCCATCATGCGCCCGAGCAAAAGCGTGGCCGACATCGAGGTCTCAAGCGTCAAGAAAAAGTTCAAGGACAAAAAGTTTGCTGCCGGCTGCTCGCGCGAGGTCATTGCGCAGGGCGCCGAAATGCTGGGCTGGAGCCTTGAAGAACTGATGGAAAAAACCATCCTCGCCATGCGCAGCCTGATCGGCCAGATGGAGATCTGACTTTTACAGCCCGCACGGGCCCGGCGCCGCCAGCGGGCAGTCAGGCTCTTTCAGCGCTTCCAGCAGGCCGTTTTTGACAGCCGCCTTTCCCACCAGATACCCCAGCCCGAACAGCACGGCGAGCACGACGATGATGAGCAGGATGTTGTCGCTGATAAAATCCTGCGTCCCGCGGTCGCCGCGGGGGGCACATTCATAATCCACAGCCATTCCCCTTTCTCAAACAGAACTGTTATGATTCTATGCGGTTTTCCGTCAAAGGGTTCGTGACGGCAAAAAAATTTTCGCGCCGCGCAATAAAACAGCCGCCTGACGCATGTATAAGACAAAGGCGGCCTGCGCAGGACGCGGCAGGAGGAGACCAAGCTTGTCTACACAGCAGACGGCCGCAGACGGCCGCGCTTTTCTGGAACAGTGCCTTGCGCGCATGTCCCTGGGCGACAAAGACGCCCTGGCCGAGTTTTACGAAAAAACGCGCGACGCCCTGTACGGTTTTATACTGGCGATTGTCAAAAACCAGCAGGACGCCGAAGACGTTTTGCAGGACACCTACCTGCGCATCTACGGCGCGGCCGGCGGGTACCAGGCGACGGGCAGCCCCATGCCGTGGGTCTTTACCATCGCGCGCAACCTTGCGCTCATGCGCCTGCGTCAGCACGCGCGGCGTTCGGACGCCCCGGCCGGCGATGACGAATCGCTGTTTGACGTGCCCGACGACCGCGGCCTGGATCCCGACGAGCGCATCCTGCTGCGCGAAGTCATGCGCAGCCTGAACGACGAAGAGCGCCAAATTGTCATGCTGCATGCCGTCGGCGGGTTCAAGCACCGCGAAATCGCCCACATACTCGACCTGGCGCTGCCCACCGTCCTGTCCAAATACAACCGCGCGCTGAAAAAGCTGCGCGTGCAGATGAAAGGGGAGTGAGCCCATGCGGAACAGGGATCTCGAACAAACGCTGCGCTCCGCCGTACACAAGGCGGCGCCCGACGCGCTCGACAATATTCTGTCCGCGTGCGACGCCCAGCGCGGAACGATCATCGCCATGCCGCCGCGCCGCCGCCGCAACGTGCCGGCCCGCATCCTGGCCGCAGCGGCCATGCTGGCCATTGTCATCGGCGTCTCTGCCGGAACGGGGCTGCTGCGTTTTCCCGGCGCCGACCAGCCGGCTGCCCCGGCTGCCGGCCAGGTCGATTCCATCATCGAGCTCGACGTCAACCCCAGCATCGAACTGCAGGTCACCCGTGATGAGCGAGTCCTTTCGGCCACAGCCCTCAACCCCGACGCCGAAGCCATTTTGGACGGCATGGATCTGCAAAACGCGACGCTTGACGTCGCCATCAACGCCCTGATTGGCTCCATGCTCAAAAACGGCTATATCAGCGATTTGCAAAACTCCATCCTGGTCACTGTGGAAAACGACGACCGCGCCCGCGGCGAAGAATTGCAAAAGCGCCTGGCCGAAGAGATCGGCGCCCTGCTCAGCGCCAGTTCTGTCGAACCGGCCGTGCTCAGCCAGACCGTCAGCGCGGCGGACGAAACGGTGCAGCAGATGGTCGACACTTATGGCATCTCGCAGGGCAAGGCCGCGCTGATCCGCGAGATCATGAACAAAAACCCCCAGCTGCTCGAACGCAACCTGGTCGGCCTGAGTATCAACGAACTCAACCTGCTCGCCGCGTCGGGCTCCGGCGCGCTGACCGGCATCAGTTCGACAGGCACGGCAAGCGACAAAGCCTATATCGGCGATCAAAAGGCGCGTGAGCTGGCCCTTGCCGCCGCCGGCGTCAGCGAGGCCGATACGATCTGGCTTCAGGTCGAGCTCGACGCCGATGACGGCCGCATCCTGTACGAAGTCGAGTTCGGTACCGCTTCCGCCGAATACGAAATCGATCTGGACGCCCGCACCGGCGACATCGTCAAAAACGAGCAGGAACTGTACCGGCAGCCTTCGACCCCGCAGCAGCAGCCCTCTTCCCCTGTTGCCGGCGATATTGGCCGCGACCGCGCCCTTGAAATCGCCCTCGGCCACGCGGGGCTGAGCCAGTCTGATATCTACGATGTTAAGGTAGAGTTTGACTACGATGACGGCCGCAGCGAATATGAAGTGGAGTTTGAGTCGGGCCGGACCGAGTACGAATACAAAATCGACGCCTCGACAGGCGAAATTTTCGATATTGACATTGACTGGGACGACTGATTCCCGGCCCCGGACGCTTGCCGTCCGGGGCCTTTTGGTTTATAATAAAGCAAACAAAAAAAGGAGTGCATTGCAGTGAAACAGGTCGCGTGGATTGGCACCGGCGTCATGGGCGCCCAGCAGGCCGGCCATCTGGTCAAAAACGGCTATCCCGTCCGGGCATACAACCGTACATATGAAAAAATGGCGGCGCAGGCGCAGGAGCTCGGCTTTACGCCCTGTGCGAGTATCGCCGATGCGGTCAGCGGGGCTGACGTCATCTTTGTCATGGTCGGGTACCCGACCGATGTTGAAGAGGTTTTCTGCGGCCCAGGCGGTATTTTTGAGTGCGCGAAAAAAGGCGCCCTGGCCGTCGACATGACGACTTCGTCGCCCGCGCTGGCTCAGATGCTGTATGAGATGGGCCGCAAAAAGGGCATCCGCGTCATGGACGCGCCGGTTTCAGGCGGCGACAGCGGTGCGCGCAACGCCACGCTTTCCATTATGGCCGGCGGCGACCAGGCCGATTTTGACGAGGCTCTTCCGCTTTTTTCCTGCATGGGCAAGAATATCCGACTGATGGGCGGACCGGGCATGGGCCAGCACACAAAGGCGGCTAACCAAATCGCCGTTGCCGGCGCAACGGCGGCTTACACCGAAGCCATTGCCTACGCCCGCCGCGTGGGGCTGGACCCCGCCGCCATGCTCGACGCCATCGGCGCCGGCGCAGCCGGCAGCTGGCAGATTGCCAACATGGCGCCGCGCGCCCTCAGGGGGGATTTCGCACCCGGCTTTTTTGTCAAGCACTTTATCAAGGACATGAAGATTGTGCGCGACGAGGGCGCCGAGCGCGGGCTGGATCTGAAAATGCTTGACGCTGTTTTGGCGCTTTACGAGCAAATGGCCGGCATGGGGCTGGAAAATGACGGCACACAGGCCCTGATAAAAGTATACGAAAAGAAATAATTTTATAAAATAATACAAACAGGCGGTCTCTTTTATGAGACTGCCTGTTTATTTGCTTTCGCCGCGGCCGTCAACATACCCGACGCCAATACGCACGCCAGCCGTTCAGGAGGCCTAACGCGCGCACTGCGCGAAAAAAGCCTCGGCCTGGGCGCGGCTTCGCGCCACCGTCGTCTTTTGGGGGTAACGGGCGGCAATGTCCCGAAGATGCCCGCGCTGCGCGCGCGTTCGGCCCCGCCATAAAATCCACTGGATAAACTCCCAGTCAAGCTTTTCATTACAGCCTTCCGCCATGTCCTCGCGGGTTCTGCCGTGCCAGCGGATATACCTGCTTACAGCCTGCCGCAGGCAGACGCGGCGGGGGAAGTCCAAAATAACGATTTTGTCGGCTTCTTCCAGCCGGCGCTCCTGCGCGAAGCCCCGGTAATTCCCGTCAATGACCCAGCTTGCGTGGCTGTCCATGAACGCGGCGACCATGCGCTGCGCCTCGCCGCGGTCGCGTATGACCCACCCCGGCGTGAACTGCACGGTGTCCAGGTGCAGTACCGGGCACCCCGCAGCCTGTCCCAGGCGCCGCGCCAGCGTCGACTTTCCCGCCCCGCTGTATCCCAAAACGGCAATCTTCATCCAACCCCTCCGTTCCTGCTTTTTACTATACCAGAAAACCTGCCTTTGCGCCATGTCCCCCTTGACAAAACCGCTTTGCCGGGTTATAGTTTATCAGTAAACAGTTAATTGTGCAACAGGTGATAACATATGCGTCTTTTGCCGGGTGAATATATCGAGGGCCTGCGCCGGCTGGACAAGATTTACCGCGGGCAGCTGCAGCAGCTGGTCAAAGAATATGGGCTGACGCCGGGGGAAATGGCGGTATTGCTTTTTCTGCACAACAACGCCCCGGACCTGGACACGGCGACCGACATCGTGCGCTGCCGCGACCTGTCCAAAGCGCTGGTGGCGCGGTCGGTTGAGTCGCTGCGGCAAAAGGGGTATGTGACGCTGGAGCGCGACCGGCGGGACCGGCGTGTCGTCCATTTGGCGCTGAGCGAACAGAGCCGGCCCATCAGCCGCGAAATTGACCGGCGGCAAAAGCTGCTGTGGCGCAGGCTGGGCGAAGGCATCGACCCCGACGCCCTGAACGCAGCGTTTGAAACCCTGAGCCGGCTCATTCAGAACGCGCAAAACAATGTGACAGGAGAAGATGCCCATGCAAACGAATAGCATTGCCGGCGGCGCCGATCTCGGCCGCGATCCCGTCGGTCCGCTGCTCCGCAAGCTGGCCCTGCCGGCCATTTTGGCCCAGGTCGTCAATCTTTTATACAATCTGGTCGACCGCATGTACATCGGCCATATCGAGGGGATCGGTCCCGATGCCCTGACCGGTGTCGGCGTGTGTATGCCGGTTATTATGGCCATTTCGGCCTTTGCCGCGCTGGCCAGCATGGGCGGCGCGCCGCGCGCTTCCATCATGATGGGCCGCGGCGACCACGAACAGGCGGAAAATATCCTGGGCAACTGCACAACACTTCTGGTCACTATCGCCGTTTTGCTCACGGTTGTTGTCTCCGTCTTCGGGCAAAGCATCCTTATGACCTTCGGCGCCAGCGAAGACACCATCGGCTACGCATGGGAATACATGCAGATCTATGCGCTCGGTACGATTTTTGTCCAGCTTGCGCTGGGCCTGAACGCCTTTATCAACGCCCAGGGCTTTGCGCGCACCGGCATGATCACCGTTGTCATCGGCGCCGCGTGCAACATTGTGCTCGACCCCATTTTCATGTTTGCCTTCGGCATGGGGGTGCGCGGCGCCGCGCTGGCCACCATTCTGTCGCAGGCCGTTTCATGCGTATGGATCCTGTGGTTTCTGACGGGCGGCAAAAGCCACCTGCGCATCCGTTTCCGGCACCTCAGGCTGCGCCGCCGGATCTTTTTGCCCGCCGTCGCGCTGGGGCTGTCGCCTTTTATCATGCAGTTCACCGAAAGCGTGCTCAATGTCTGCTTCAATACCAGCCTGCAGCATTACGGCGGCGACATTCCGGTCGGCGCCATGACCATTTTAAGTTCGGTCATGCAGTTTACCATGCTGCCTTTGCAGGGCCTGACGCAGGGCGCTCAGCCCATTGTCAGCTTTAACTACGGCGCAGGCAACATCGACCGCGTCAAAAAGACGTTCTGGCTGCTGCTGCGCACCGCAGCCATTTACGCAGGCGCCATGTGGGCGCTGTGCATGCTGGCGCCGCAGCTGCTGATCGGCATTTTTACCGACAGCGCCAAGCTGGCCGGGTTCACCCGCAGCGCCATGCGCATTTACATGGCGGCGAGCTGCATTTTCAGCGTCCAGCTGGCCTGCCAGCAGACCTTTATCGCGCTGGGCAACAGCAAGACGTCGGCTTTTCTCGCCCTTTTGCGCAAGGTCTTTCTGCTCATCCCGCTCATTTACATTCTGCCGCACCTGATGAGCGATCAGGTCACGGCGGTTTTCCTGGCCGAGCCGGTGGCCGATATCATTGCCGTCAGCATCACCGCCAGCCTGTTTGCGCGTGAGTACCGCCGCCTGGGCGCACCGAAATCATAAGCGCCAGGGCCTGAGCGGATCCGGCAAAAACCATCGGCAGGCAAAAAATCCCCCTGTGCAATTTGCGCAGGGGGATTTGTCCTGTCCGGAGCAAAAAAGATTCGCGGGCGAAACCCGGCAAAGCCGCTTTCCTGCGGCCTGGGGTCACGATTTCCATCGCCAGGGCGCGATTTTCCGCTGCTTCAGCCGCTGGTAGCACCAGCCGCGCAGCAGCGCGTACGCCACAGAGCAGATGGGGATGAAAAGCAGCATTCCCGCAATCCCCATCAGGTTGCCGCCGACCGTGACGGCGACAAGAACCCAGATAGACGGGAGCCCGACCGAGCTGCCGACAACGTGGGGGTAAATCAGGTTGCCTTCAATCTGCTGCAATACAAGGAACATGACGACAAACCACAGGGCCCGCACAGGGTCGACAATCAAGATAAGGAATGCGCCGATGACGCAGCCGATAAAAGCGCCGACCAGCGGGATCAGCGCGGTCAGTGCGACGAGCGCCCCCACCATGACCGCATAGGGGAAGCGGAAAACCGTCATGGTGATAAAGAACATGGTGCCCAGAATGAGGGCTTCGACGCACTGGCCGGACAAAAAGCGGGAAAAGGTCTTGCTGGCAAGCTCTAAAATTTCCAGGATGGACAGCACTTTTCGCTCGGGCAGCAGGGCGTACAGCAGCATTTTGCCCTGCCGTGCCAGTTTTTCCTTTTGCAGTAGCACATAAATGGCGAAAACCGACGCGATCACCGTGTTGACAACCCCGCTGACCAGCGATCCGGCCGCACCGACCGTCGAATTAAACAGGCTCTGTCCCATGTCCTTGAGTGTGTTAAGCGTACTCGTCACGAGGGACTGCCAGTCAAAGCTTACCTGGTTTAAAAGTTCGCCGATTTCGGGAAAGCTCTGCGCCAGTTCGGTCGCCCAGACGGCGACGCGCCGCCCGAAAGCCGGCAGGCTTCCGACGAGGATTTCAATCGAATTGCCGACCTCGGGAACAATCAGCCGGACAATGAAAAACAAAACGGCAAAAATAGCCGCCAGCGCCAGCACCAGGCTGATGCTGCGCTGAAAGCGCCTGATCTTGGGCGGGGCTTTGGCGAACAGCCGCGTCTCGATGCCCCGCATGGGGACATTGAGGACAAACGCGATGCATCCGCCGACAAAAAACGGGAAAAAGAGCTTCCAGATGAAGAGCAGCAGCATCCAGATAAGCGAAAGATGCTGCACCAGCGCATACAGCAGCACAGCGCCGGCGATGAGGACGGCCAGCTGCCGGATGGTCGTTTTGTCCATTGATCAATCCCCCAGACGTTGAAACAGCCGGACGGGCAGGGTCATGTTTTGAATGCGTCCGATCAGAAAGGACGAGATGGTCACCGTGATCAGGGAGTAGAAAATGCGCAGCGGCGCGATATAGCTGAGCGAAAGCCCCAGCACGACAAGGTCGGTAAACAGGTAGGCGCGCGAAATAGGCAGGCCAAAAACCTTTGAAATGGTCATGGCCAGCGCGTCGTCGCCGCCGCATGCCCCGCCCTGCCGCACGACAATGCCGACGCCGACGCCGACAAACAGCCCGCCGACAACGGCGGCGGCCAGCGGCAGCCCGGACAGATCAGGCAGCAGGGGAGGGAAGCGTTCGAGCAGGTTATACGACAGCGAAAAAGCGCAGCTTGAGACAAGGGAAAAGCGCAGGAACCCTTTGCCCAAAAACCGGAACCCGACGATATAAGACGTCGCGTCGAGAACAAAGCTCGATATGCCCGGCGAAATCGCGAACCAGTGGTGCAGCAGCAGGGTCATGCCCAAAACGCCGCCTTCGGTCACGTCGCAGCGCGAATGGACATTGTAAAGGCCGAACGCCAGGATAAAGGCCCCCAGCACGGCGGTCAGGTACGGGCCCAGCTGACGCGGGGAAAAGCGGGGCTTGGGCCGCGCTTTGGGGTCGGCCGCGTCTGCGTCTGAAGCCTGCGCCGCAGAAGACGGGGCTTGTTCCCCGCCCTGCACGGGCGCCGGCATATCCGTGGGGGACGCCCCCGCCAGGGGCAGTCAGCCCGGCGTGCGGCTGCGGCATTTTTCTACAAACTTTTCCCCCTCGACAATAAAGCGTTCGTGGGTGCCTTCGCCGATGAGCGAGACCTCGTCAAAAGCCTTGACGTCAAAAACCAGCCGGCGGCGGTCGATTTCGCGCAGCGTACACTCAAAGCGCACCTGCATACCGACCGGGGTGGGTGCCAGATGCTTGACGCTGACAGCCGTGCCGACTGTCGTCATGCCGTCTTCCAGCGCCGGCTGCACACATTCCAGGCAGACGTTTTCCATCAAAGCGATCATGACGGGCGTCGCAAAAACGTCAAGACAGCCGCTTTTCATGTTGGCAGCGGTCATCGACGGTTCGACGGTGGCGGTCAGCGTGTGGGTCATTCCGGGTTGCATGGGTATCGTTCTCCTTTTTTGGTTTCAATATACTTATTGTACCACAATCCGGGCGGCTTTTCAAACCGGCGGATCACAATTTTCCCCTTCACACGGCTGAAAACCCAGCCCTTGACAGGGCAAGAGATGCGTGAAACCGATGCTGCATTGTACAAAAAGCATGAAATAAATTGCCGGCGGTCTTGACTTTTATTTCGCTATGTATAATAATGTTAAACGAATAAGTATTCTAAGGCCGGGAGGATGATTATGAAACGTTTTACCGCAGAAACTTTTGCGGGTTACCGCTATCCGTCCAGCCCGCTCATTTCGCCTGACGGCAAATTGACGGCTTTTGTCCTGACCGAGACCGATCTCGAACACAACTGCTACCGCGCCGACCTGTGGGTGCTGGACAACGCGTCGGGCAGCGTCCGCCGCCTGACGGCGCAGGGCGACGCCTTTGCCTTTGCCTGGACGCCGGACGGCCGGCTGGTCTTTCCCGCGCGGCGCGGCGAAGAACTGAAGGCCGCCCGTGAAGCAGGGAAGATGCTGACCCGGTATTTTGTCATCGACCCGCGCGGCGGCGAAGCAGAGTTCCTGTGCGCTTTGCCCATCGAGGGCGGCGCGCCCCACATCCTTTCTGACGGGCAGTGGGCCGTGACGGGCAAAGTCGATTTGAACCGTCCCGATTTTGACGCCCTGTCGGGCAAAGAACGTCAAAAGGCGCTCAAGGACTATCTGGATCCCTGCTGCCGTGTGTTTGACGAGGTGCCGTGGTGGTCCAACGGCAACGGCGACGTCAGCGGAATCCGGACGGCGCTCTACCTGTGCGACCCGGCGGCCGGCACGGCGCAGAAGGTGACGCCCGATCTCTTTAATGTGGTTACGCTGGACTGCGTCTGCGGCCGGGTTGTGTACACCGGCGAAGAGCGGCGCGGGCTGCAAAAGCGCAAGAGCGGGCTTTACCTGCTCGATCCGGCGACCGGCCAAAGCCGCGCGCTCATCGAGCCGGGTACATATACCATCCGCGCGACCATGCCGTTTGACGGCAATACCGTGTTTGTGCAGATGGCTGAAGAGGGCCAGCACACCTATTACAGCGGCGACCTGTACGCCGTCGACCTGGAATCGGGGGAAAAGCGCCGCCTGTGCGCGTTCGAGCACAGCCTGTTCGACGCTGTCAACACAGACGCCTATATGGGGAGCGGGCGCACAGACCGCCCTGACGGCGGCAAGCTGTGGGTCACGGTCGGCGACGGCGACGACTGCTGCCTGCGCACGCTGGACGCCGAAGGCCGCCTGTCAGACCGCCTTTGCAGCCCCGGCAGCGTGCAGTGCTTTGATGTGCGCGGCGGGCGGGCTGTCCTTGCCGCGGCGCGCGGCAACCGCCTGACCGAGCTGTACAGCCTGGACGAAAACGGCTGCGAAAAGCAGCTGACCCACTTTAACGACTGGGTGCTGGAAGAGTACGAGGTGTCTACGCCCAAGCCCCTGTCGTTCACCGACCACGAGGGCTTTGAAATCCACGGCTGGATCATGGAGCCGGCCGGGTATGAGCCGGGCAGAAAGTACCCCTGTATCCTCAATATCCACGGCGGGCCCAGCGGCGCTTACGGCGCGACGTTTTTCAACGAAATGCAGCTGTGGGCTTCACGCGGGTATTTCGTCATTTTCTGCAACCCGCGCGGCAGCTCGGGCCGCGGCCTGGCCTTTGCCGACCTTTACGGCAAGTACGGCGACACCGATTACAAAAACCTGATGCAGTTTACCGATGTGTGCCTGGAAAAGGTGCCTGATATTGACAAAGACAACCTGTGCGTGACGGGCGGCAGCTACGGCGGCTATATGACCAACTGGATCATCGGGCATACCGACCGGTTCCGCGCCGCCTGCGCCCAGCGTTCGATTTCGGACTGGATCGCCTACCAGGGCACGTCGGATCTCGGTTCGTGGTTCAACATGAAAGAGCATGGGGCCGACATCGAACACAACATCGAGCTTTTGTGGGAAATTTCCCCCCTCAAGCACGCCGCCAACGCCAAAACGCCGACCCTGTTTATCCATGCGGACGAAGATTACCGCTGCTATATGGTCCACGCTTACGAAATGTTCGTCGCGCTGCGCCGGCACGGCGTCGACAGCCGCATCGTCCTGTTCAGGGGCGAACACCACGGCCTGTCGCGCGGCGGCAAGCCGCAGGCCCGCGTGCGCCGTATGAACGAAATCGTCGACTGGATGGACGCGCATATCGAAAAATGATCGTCCCGGGCTCTGCCGGCGCGCCGGCGGGGCCGGCTGTATTGTAAAAACAGGCATTAAAATATCGCCCGACCGGGCAAGGAGGAGCTTTATGAAACACTTCACCCCTGAGACCTTCCTGGACTACCGCTACCCCAGCAGTCCCCTGATCTCGCCTGACGGGAAGCTGACCGCTTTTGTTCTGCGCGAAGCGGATCTGGAAAAGAACAGCTACCCCGGCGACATCTGGGTGGCGGAAAACGAAACCGGCGCCGTACGCCGCCTGACGGCGCAGGGCGACGCGCTGTCGTTCGCCTGGATGCCCGACGGCAAGATCGTTTTTGCCGCTTCCCGCGGCAAGGCCGTTGAAAAAGCCAAAAAAGACGGCGCCGTGCTGACCCAGTACTTTGTCATCGACCCGTACGGCGGCGAAGCGACCCCGCTGTGCGCCCTTCCGGTCAGCAAAGGCAGCGCGCCCCGCATCCTGCCCGACGGGCGCTGGCTGGTGAGCTCAAAAGTCGACCTCAACCGCCCTGACTTTGCAGCCATGGACGAAAAGGCGCGCAAGGCCGCGCTCGAAGAGTATGAAAACCCGCGCTACCGCTTGTTTGAAGAAGTGCCCTGGTGGTCCAACGGCAACGGCGACGTCAGCCGCCGCCGCGATTCGCTGTTTGTGTGCGATCCGGCCGCCGGCACGGCGCAAAAAGTGACCGACGATTACTTCGAGGTCGGCGCCGTCGACTCGGCTTTCGGCCGCGTCGTCTACACGGGCACCAAGTTTGACGCCATAATGCCCGTTTACAACGGCCTGTACGCCCTGGACACCGCTACGGGCGAGAGCCGCGTGCTGATCGAGCCGGGTTCGTACCGCATCGGCCAGCCCAAGCTGATGGACGAAAAAACCGTTCTGGTCACACTGAAGAGCAAGGAAGCCCACCTGTATGCGCACGGCGATCTGTGGCTGGTCGACGCCGAGACCGGCGAAAAGACCCTTTTGACTGAATTCGACCGCAGCTTCGGCGGCGGCGCCATCAATTCGGACGCCCGCATGGGCGGCGGACAGACCCTGAAGCTCGACGGCGGCAAGCTGTATTACACCAGCAGCGAGGACAGCGACTGCTTCCTGCACTGGATCATGAAAGACGGCGCCCGTTCGGGCAGCCTGACCCAGCCGGGCAGCGTCGACTGCTTTGACGTCAAAGACGGCAAGGTCGTCATGGTCGCCATGCGCGGCAACTGCCTGCCCGAGCTGTACAGCCTGAGCGAAAACGGCGAGGAAAAGCAGCTGACCCACTTCAACGACTGGGTTGTCCAGGACTATGCGGTTTCGACCCCCAAGCCGCTCAACTTCACGGCGAGCGACGGTTTTGAAATCCACGGCTGGGTCATGGAGCCTGTCGGGTATGAGCCGGGCAAAAAATACCCCGCTATTCTGCACATCCACGGCGGCCCGCGCACCGCGTTCGGCGCCGTTTTCCACAACGAGATGCAGCTGTGGGCGTCGCAGGGATATTTCGTTTTGTTCTGCAATCCGCGCGGCGGCGACGGCCGCGGCATGGCTTTTGCCGACCTTTTGGACAAATACGGCGACGTCGATTACAAAAACCTGATGGAGTTTACCGACGAGTGCCTCAAACAATACCCGGACATCGACACGGGCAACGTCGGCGTGACGGGCGGCAGCTACGGCGGCTTTATGACCAACTGGATCATCGGCCACACCGACCGCTTCAAGGCCGCGGCCTCGCAGCGTTCAATCGCCAACTGGATCACCTTTGAGGGCACAACCGACATCGGCTATCACTTCAACATGAGCCAGCACGGCACCCTGACCGAGCTCAACGCCGAACGCCTGTGGGAGCTGTCCCCCCTCAAGTACGCCTGCAATGCCAAAACCCCGACCCTGTTCATTCACTCTGACCAGGATTACCGCTGCTATATGGTCGAGTGCCTGCAAATGTTTACCGCGCTCAAGATGCACGGCGTCGAAAGCCGCGTCGCCCTGTTCAAGGGTGAAAACCACGAGCTGTCGCGTTCGGGCAGACCGCGTGCGCGCATCCGCCGCATGGAAGAGATCGTCGACTGGATGAACGGCCACCTGAAAGGATAACAATATGAGTAAAAAAATAGAGATCCGTGATTTTTACGACTTTACGTTCCTGTCCAACATCTCGTTTTCGCCCGACGGCAAAAACGCCGTCTTCTTTACCCACCAGCCCGATGAAAAGAAAAACGCCTATAAGACCCGCCTGTGGCTGCTCGACGTTGATTCGGGCCAGATCAAGCCCATGACGGCCGGCTGCCAGGGCGGCAAGCTGGTGTGGCTGGACAACGAAAACGTCCTGTTCTCTTCGGTCACGCGCGACAAGGTCGAAAAGGGCCACACCCGGTTCTACCGCCTTCCCATCACGGGCGGCGAAGCCACGCTGGCCTTTGACATTCCCGAAAGCGTCGAGGACATCCGCATGATTGACCGGACCCGGTACCTGGTTCTGTGCAAGACCGACCTGGCCCCGGACACCGAAACCCGCGAGTTCCACGCCAAAAAGGGCGTCGACTACGAAATTTTTGACGAACTTCCCTTCTGGGCCAACGGCAAGGGCATCGTCAACAAACGCCGCCGCACGGCCAAGATTTTTGACAGCGTGACCGGCGAGCTGACGGCGGTCACCGTCCCTGAATTCGATGTGGCGTCGGCCCGTCTCAGCCCGGGCCGCGACAAAATCCTGTACAGCGGCGCCGTGCCCCTTGACGGCCCCAAGCGCCGCCAGGGCGGGCTGTGGCTGTACGACATTGCGTCGCATGAAATCCGCACCCTTGTTCCCCAGGGCGACATGGGGGTCGGCAACATCTGCTTTATGTCGGGCCGCGTCTTCTTTACAGGCCAGAAAAACGAGTTCCCCGGCAAGAACCCCGGTTACTACACTGTCGACTTGCAGAGCGGTGAAGTGACCGAGCTGCCCTTCCCCGACGCCGAGGTCGGCGGCGGCACGGGCACAGACAGCACCTACGGCGGCGGCCGTACAATGAAGTATTCGGTCGGCCGGATTTACATGCTGCGCGCCGTGCACGGCGACAACCAGCTGGTCTCGGTGGCGGCCGACGGCAGCACCGAAGTCCATATGGCCCGCGAAGGCAGCGTTTCGTGTTTTGACGTTTTCGGCCGCACCGTTTTGTTTGTCGGTATGCGCGACATGCGCCTGCCCGAACTGTATTCGCTCGACCTAGACACCGGCGAGCAGAAGCGCCTGAGCGGCTTTAACGAAGAGTTTTTCCAGACCCACGAGATCGTCCAGCCCGAGACCTTTACCTTTAAAAACAGCGACGGCTGGGAGCTCGACGGCTATGTCTTAAAGCCCGCCGGGTACGAGCCGGGCAAGAAGTACCCCGGCGTGCTCGAAATCCACGGCGGCCCCAAAGCCATTTTCGGCACCGTTTACCACCACGAAATGCAGGTCCTGGCTTCGCGCGGGTACTTTGTCTTTTACACCAACCCGCGCGGCAGCGACGGCCGCGGCGAAGAATTCGCCAACATTACGGGCAAGCTGGGCACCATCGACTATCAGGACCTAATGGAGTTTACCGACGAGGTCGTGCGCCGTTATCCCGACCTGGACGAAAACCGCATGGCCTGCTGCGGCGGCAGCTACGGCGGGTTTATGGTCAACTGGATGATCGGCCACACCGACCGCTTCCATGCCGCCTGCGCCCAGCGCTCGATCTCGAACTACATGTCCAAATGCCTGACCACCGACATCGGGTATTACCACAACCTGGCGCAGATGGGAACCGACCCGTGGAAGGGCTTTGACGCCATGTGGGAAAGTTCGCCCCTCAAGTGTGCGCACAAGGCGACCACCCCGACGCTGTTTATCCAGTCGTACGAAGACTACCGCTGCTGGCTGAGCGAGCCGCTGCAAATGTTTACCGCCCTGCGCCGCCACGGCGTCGACAGCCGCGTTGTCCTGTTCAAAGGCGAAAATCACGAGCTGTCGCGTTCGGGCAAGCCCAAAAACCGCATGAGCCGTCTGGAAGAGATCGCCGGATGGTTTGACAAGCACCTGAAATAAACCGCAAAAGCGCCCCAAAGCCCCCCGGAAGTCTTCCGGGGGGCTTTCTGACAAAACTGGAAATTTGCTGTCCGCTGTGGTATACTGGTTTTATCTTATCGAGGGAGGCCAATCATGGGAAAAGGGAAGCGCAGCAAAACCGCCCCCGGATTTGGGAAAAAACTGCTTGAGCAGGCCCGCCGCGATAAAAAGGCTTTTGCCATTTATTTTATCCTGCGGCTGATTGTGCTGGTCTCGGCTGTCCTGGCCTTTATCCGCGGCGATTACGAAAGCCTGTTTTTCTGCGTGCTGACGCTGGTGTTGTTTCTGCTGCCCAGCCTGGTCGAGCTCAGCCTGCGCATCGACCTGCCGACATCGCTTGAAATCATTATTTTTCTGTTCATTTTTGCCGCCGAAATCCTGGGCGAACTGCAGGCGTACTATGTGCGCTTTGCTTTCTGGGACACCATGCTGCACACGGTCAACGGCTTTTTGTGCGCGGCCATCGGCTTTGCCCTGATCGACATCATGAACCGCAGCGAACGGTTTTCACTCAAGCTGTCGCCGCTGTACGTCGCTGTGGCCGCCTTCTGCTTTTCCATGACCATCGGCGTTCTGTGGGAGTTCTTTGAATTCGGCATGGACGTATTTTTCCAGACCGACATGCAAAAGGACTTTGTCGTCCATCGCATTTCATCGGTTTCCCTGGATCCTACCAAGTCCAACCACCCCGTGGTCATCGACAATATCACCGACGTCGTGGTCAACGGGCAGAGCCTCGGCCTGGGCGGATACCTGGACATCGGGCTTATTGACACCATGAAAGATCTGCTCGTCAACTTCGTCGGGGCTGTCGTATTTTCGATCATCGGGTTTTTCCATGTCCGCTCGCGCGGCCACGGCCGGGTTGCCAGCCAGTTTATCCCCCGCGTCGAAACAGAACCGCAGGACGGGCAAGGCCAACAGGACAAACAATAAAACGCAAACCCGGCCGTCCGAAACGGACGGCCGGGTTTTTAGATCCGCGATGCCGTAAAAGCGGCGCTGCGCGCCGCAGCCCGCCCATGACGGCACAACGGCGTTATCTCTGCACAGAAAGTCGCCGGGCCGGAATCCGACGTCGGCGGCCGACTGCCGCAGTGCGATTTGCCGGGTTTCCGTCATTCTTTTTCTGACCCCTTGTCCCCGCGCAGGCGATGCTGTTCGTGCTGCCAGGCCAGGCGCGCCTGCGCTTCATCCATGGGCCGGACGCCGCCGCCGCGCGCCGCAGCCGGACGGCCGACAAAACGCCGCCAGTCGCCGGCGGCGCGGTCCGCTTCGTGCTGGACGGCGCTGACAAAGCAAACGGCGCGCCCCACAATCCGGACGCGCCCCTGATCGGCGCCGGACAGAGCCAGATCGGGGATCAGCGGGTTTTCCGCCCGCAGCGTCAGGCGGTCGGGCACGCGGTACACCGTCCTGAGCATCGGCACGCCGTCGAGCAGCACCGCAGCAATTTCGCCGTTGCGGACATCCTGGCAGCGGACGAATACAATGTCGCCGTCAAAAATGCGAACATTGGCCATGTCGCTGCCCCGGCAGCGCAGGGCAAAGTCAGCCTGCTGAAAGGGCGGCGGGGCAATGTACTCTTCGATATTCCGCTGATCGAGCAGCGATCCGCCGGTCAAAACGTCCCGAATCAGCGGAAGATAGCCGGCAGGCGGGCAGTCGTCCCCGTCTTCCCATCCCATCAGCCACGCGGGGGTCGTGTGCAGCAGCCGCGCCAACGGTTCGAGCAATGTGCTGGGGAGTTTTTCAATTTCCCCTTTTTCATAGCGGTACATGGTGGCGACCGACACCCCCAGCTGATCGGCTGTCTCCGGAACGGTCAGCCCCAGCTGCAACCGCCGCTTTTTGATGCGTTCCCCTGTTGTCATGGCGGCAAACACCCCTTTCTGCGCAGCTGTTTTCAAAAATGCGAGAAAAAACGGAGAATCGAACGAGGAAAAAACGCTTGACGAAAATCATTTATGAGATTAAAATATAGTCATCAAATCGCAAAAAAGAAAGGAGATCCCATATGAAGCCTTCCCCTTGCGAGAGCTGCCGCCGTCAGGGCGGCTGCGCCGTAATGGCCTGCGAATGCTGGCGGCAGTGGTTTGCCACAGAATGGCAGGCTGTCAGATCCGGCATTTTAAACCGAGGCCAGCCGGGCCGGTGATCATTCTTCGCGGTCGTGGCGCGGACTGCGCGCAACAACTTTTGCGGCTTCGCTGACAGCCGCGACCACGTCGGCATGTGACTGCATCTCATAGCTTTGCAGTTTGACCATCATACGGCCTTTGTGGGTGGATACATAGTGCGGCGGCAGATGGTTAAGCGCATAGGCGACAACGTCAGTTTTGCAAATATCGCAGCAGCATCCGCCGCCCGACCGCATAATGGCGTCGACTTCCTGCAGCACAATGTCCTCCATCAGGTTGTGGTATTCCAGGCTCATTGGCAATAATCCCCTTTACACGCGGTTATGGTGGGTTTATTATACCGCATCTTTCGCAAAATGGCAAACCCTCTCGCCACATGCACACAGGGATGCGAAGCCAGTGGAACCGCGGCGGCCTTCCACAAGGCTCGGGATAAGCTTGTGTATTTGCCCGCAGCTGCGATATAATAAGAGCAAAAATGACGGGAGGCGCGCTTATGTGTACGGCGATCACCTATAATCCCCACGAGCATTATTTTGGCAGGAACCTCGATCTTGATCATTCTTATCATGAGACCGTCACAGTCACACCGCGGAACTATCCTTTTGTCTTCCGCCGCGCAGCACCTGCCGACAGGCACTATGCCATGATCGGCATGGCCTTTGTGTCTGACGGTTATCCGCTGTATTATGACGCTACCAATGAAAAGGGGCTGAGCATGGCAGGGCTGAATTTTCCCGCCAGCGCCGACTACAAGCCCGAAAAGAGCGGCTGTGACAATATCGCGCCCTTTGAGTTCATTCCCTGGCTGCTCGGCCGGTGCGCCAGTTTGGCGGAAGCAAAGCAGCTCCTTTTACGCATCAATCTGGCCGACATTCCCTTCAGCGGCCAGCTGCCGCTTTCGCCGCTGCACTGGCTTATTGCCGACCAGCGCGGCGCCATTGTGGTAGAGCCGCTGAAAGACGGGCTGCGGGTTTACGACAATTTCGTAGGCGTGCTGACCAACGAACCGCCTTTTGACTACCAGATGTTTTATCTGAACAACTATATGCAGCTGACGCGGGAAGCGCCGCACAACAGTTTTGCGGCCGGATTGCGGCTAAAGCCCTATTGCCTGGGCATGGGCGCGATGGGGCTGCCGGGCGACCTGTCGTCTGCTTCGCGCTTTGTGAGGGCGGCCTTTACGCGGCTCAATTCCGTGTGCGGCCCGTCTGAGGAAGAAAGCGTCAGCCAGTTCTTCCACATTTTGGGGTCTGTGGCGCAGCCGCGCGGCTGTGCCCGCGCCGCAGACGACCGCTATGAGATCACCGTCTATTCATCCTGCTGTAATATGGACCGAGGCATCTACTACTACACCACGTATGAAAACAGCCGGATTTCTGCGGTGGACATGCATCGAGAAAACCTGGACGGTACGGAAATCGTCAGTTATCCGCTTTGCGAAACGCAAAGCTTCAACTTTCAAAATTAGCCAGCGTGCTGGGAATACGGCGTACGGGTGATTTCATGCGTTCTTGACAAATCCCCGCAATCCCTTGTGCTTCAATGGATTGCGGGGATTTATCTATTGGGCGCCCTCAAAAGTCCTGCTCGTCCATAGAGGCCTCAAGCGTTTGCCTGCTGCCGATAAAATTCACTTTCTGCAACGCGTGTTACGAAATCCAGCTCTGTTCTTGCCGCTTTCGACAGGGATATATTGTAGCGCTTACACACACCGCGAAGATAAGCAAGGTAATCCTTATCCTCACGCGTGAGCGGTACTGTCCACCCCGTCTTGGAGGCGTGATCCTCTATGCTACGAAGATATTCTAACTCTCGCCGATTCATTATTGCACCTCTGCAGTAAAGTCAGGTATCAACCTTTAAATCATTTGCTTATACGTCAGACGGGTCTTGTTTCTTTTCCTCCTTTGCGGCTTTAAGCTGTGCCCGGAATATGGTTTTGAACACATCTTTGCCGGTTTTTCCAGTAATGTCTTCCGGGGACAGCTTTCCCTTCTTTATCATAGCAAAGTATTCTATTGCTGCATTTCCCATAGCCAAAGTAAGTATCCCGGCAGTTCCAGCGGAAAGAGCACCGCCTGCCACTGTACCAGCTCCCGGAACTAATTTCAGAATGCTGGAAACCGCAGTTTTCCCAAGTATAGATGCCCCGCTTACACCAACCGCACCACCAACCAACACTTGCAGCGCCTCTTTTCCTATGGATATTTTGAAAATTTTAGCGACAGACGCAAGCATCGTCACTTGCTGTCCAATGAGCAGAGGCATATCTGCAAACGGAATTGGCACTGCGCCTGTTACCGCTGTTGATGCTGAAAAGCCATATACAACTTTGCGGGCATCTTTCTTCATATTTTCCAGCTCGTCCTCTGCTGGAAAAAGATCTCTACTGTTATCATTTTCTTCTATACGATGTGCAGCCGCCTTCTCCTTGAGCCTGGAAACGATAGACTCCAGCCCTTGCTGAATATCAACGTAACCTGCTTGTTTCGCTGTATCAATTGCGCACTCATAATTGTAAATCATGGCATTGATTTTTTTGCGTCGCTCCTGGCACGCAAGTTTTTCCGGCTCGTTGATTGCAGAAAAGTACTCATCCTGTTCCTGTATCACGCGGGACGTTATCCCTTTGACTGCTTCTTCATCAGAAAGAAGCGTCAAATAGTATTTTTCATCCTGAAGGCTTATTCCCCTGCCTTTTTTTGCCCAAAATCTTGCCCAAAGCTGTGTACAGCACAAATCTTCAAGTAACTTCCGGCACAAAACTTCTTCATTGGGGTATGGGATCATATTTTTCCACGCATCGAATTCGTGTTTAACCGATACATCTACGCCAGAGCTGATCTGAGACCAGTAATCCGAAAGGCTATTGGCATCGACAAGCTGATACAAATCAAATAGAGGATAGCCCTCTTCTTGGAGGATGTTCGCTATGTTACGGAAATACCCTATACGAACGCCGACATCCAGTTTCTCCAATGGAGTTAATCGGTCAGTCGTCGGCTTTGGCTCTTGCAGGTATATTTCTTGCGAAAACGACTTCAACGCATCTGCAATATCAGAGTTGCCAATCTCTTTTTCCCCGCAACAAAACACTCTTTTCCCTTGCCGAATATCTGTCCGTACGTTTTCAGGGGCCATCTGTGAATACGGGATTTTGACAACGGAATCCTGGGAAATATAGTATGCTGCGTAGGCAGTAAAAACCATGTGGACTTTCTTTGCCTTCGTAATCGCTACTACCGTCTTAAATGCTGGCGTATTCTCTGGCAGCAATTTTTGCAGCAGCTCTTCCGTTGCCGTTTCAGATGTTCCAAATGGCTTTCCTGACTCGTCAATGTGCTTTTTGATGCAGTCTTTAATTTCAGAATAAGGATCGGGCGTATCAGCCGTTACAGATACACTCTCTTCCGCAGAGTCTGATTCATTGCCTGCGTAATTATCCGCAGCTTCATGGCATTCCTCAAATTCAAATCCACTCCAATCGAAATTTTTAGGCTGATATTTTTCATTTATTAAGTATTCGATACCCAAGGCCCGAACCTGTCTCAAAACGGCTTGCTTGATGCCCTCCTTGTCTTTCTCAGAGACCTCTAGGTGGTCTAATATATTCTGAATCTTTTGAGGGAAGTTCTCATTTTCGAGGCATTCGTCAATTGCAGCTAACTCATACAAACATCTGCAAAATATTTTATGGCACCACTGGTTGTCGCCAAGCATACTGGTGTTAAATGTGCCTTTTGGGTTTTCATCACCAAAAGCTTTGATAACAGTTCGTCTATATTTTTGAAATTCGTCTTCTTTTCCGCCTTTTGGCTCATATTCAGAAAGCAGAAGTTGAAGGATAGCGGCATTATCTTGATCTATAACTTGTATATCTTCCTGCAGTTCAAGACCTGAGCGCATTCTTTCTACTTCAGCATGAACTCGTTCAAGATTATCAATGAGTTGATCCAATTGGGTATTTAGTCCTGCATAGTGCTGTTTATATACTTGCAAGAAAAATTGCTGAAGTTTTCCCAAGGATGCAATATCCGAGACTATTACTTTCTTGCCATCATAACGGAAAGTGACCGCTTTTAAGAACTTCCGATACCATGGCTCACTTTTGATGCGCATAAATTCTTCGCTTTTGAGAGAAAAAATTTGCTCAGCAACCCCTTTTGCTTCCTCTGGTGTAAATTTGCTTGTGTCAATTTCAATGTCAATGTTGTTGACGGTATGTCCCATGATAAAACCGCTCCTAGCCTTTGTGTTTCTAATCGGGGGGGCGCCATTGATTTTGCTTGTTAACCGATTCAACTTCTCTTGTGTTTGTATTCTTTGCCGTTCTACATCTTCTGCCATAAAGTGCATTGCTTGTGCAGTTTTAGCGACTTCTGCTGATGCCATGGCCAGCTCTAAACGTCCTTTTTTAATTCCCATCATAAGATCCGTTGATCCCGCAATCGCAAACCGCCCGACTCCAACAAAATTGACGCGGAGCAAGAACACCGGAAGGGCACCGCCAGAACGAATCCCGGCATCTACCAAGTCGATGGCCTCCATTGTCCCAGTTGAAATAGCGAGCATTCGGACGATAGTCCGATTCTTTACAGGAAGAGTATTCTTCCAGTTGATTTTTTTTATATCGTTAAGGGAGCAAATACCATTTATCTTGATTTCTTGATATAAACGTCTGATAAAATAGAACAACCGAATAAAGAGTTCATTTAACAAGACCGGAAACGATTGTTTTTTCAACACATCTCCAATAGCTAGTTCGGTTCTCAAATCTAGTCTGTACTGATTCAAAACGCCATTATCTGTTGTAAATGCTTTATATAAGAGCTCTGGTAAACTTGTGTCCCTAAATATAGGTAACATAGATACTTCTTTCAGCATCGACATAATAGGACCTGGTAATCCCATACCTTGATTGCCTTTTTTCGCTGACGAGTTGCTCCCGGCCATATCGCTTATTAAATGGCCTACCCAGTTAATCGTTCCACATATAAATTTTGCCGCTGTTGTGTCCCCGATTAATTGGATCTCTTCGTAACCTTTCCTTTTTTTGATTTTTATTTTAACAGGCACACTGAAAGTTAAATTTTCCCCCTTTTTATTTTGAAAATAAGCCTGCTCGGTAAATTGTGTTACGATAGATGCCATCCAGCCGATAATTGTTGGGTGGTGAGCCAAATCATCTAAGTGGTGCGACTTGGGATCTATACTATTTCCCTTAACATTCCATATGTCTGTGCTATCGCTCGGGATGCGGAATGTATCCTCAATCTTCTTAATTTTTTTCGCATAATCAAGATTTTTAATATGGGTTTTAATAGCTTTAATCTCATCTTGACTTAAAGTTGCCCCTTTTTCAGAAGCTTTTGCTCTAGCTTTTTCTAGTTCTTTTTCTATTTTGGCTTGAAGATTGTTTTTTTGTGCATAGCTATTGTTGATCCTCTCTTTAATCTGTGCGATCTGAGCATCGCTTAAGGTGGCTCCCTTCTCTTGAGCCTTTTTCTTTGCAGATTCTATAACGCTATGAATTTTCTCCTTTTTTTCTTTTGATTCAATTTCTGAGGCTACTTTTGACACGATTTTTTGGAAGGCCTCATCAATTTTTTGATGGCTATTCTGGAAATAAGTTTGAAAATCACCCACATAGAAAAAATCAATGACTCCGACAAGAATTCCACTGCAAACCGAAACAGCGTAGTCCAGCCCATCTGCAGTATTTGTAAGCCGTTCTATTTCCGCTTGGGTTTCACCATAAGCCTGCTCAAAGACGAGACTTTTTTGCTCATATGTAAGATTTTCGTCCAAGACAAGAGTGTCATTTTCGGCGCTAGATGATTGCACTTTTCCAGGACAACACAAATCATACTGGACGCTAAGTCCGTCGCAATCGACAGTCCGCGTATAATGTGTTACATTCATAATAGCTTACTCATCGCCTTTTACAAAATCTCCTTGGCTCCGCAGCCAGGTCTCAATCCCTTTCCCGAACACTTCCGCAGTCACAACCCATCCCTCGTCATCCTGCCGTATGATCTCCGCTGTGGGCAGCCGGTCAAGCACCGCCTCAATGGACGGCCCGGTATATTTGAATCTGATCCGCTGGAGCCTGCCGCCGTACATGAACTGGACACGCTTGCGGAATTCTCCTTCCTCAAAACGCCCAGCATAAGGAAGTCTGAAATGTTCATCCAAGACCTTAAAAGACTTGATACGGTCTACCCGATATATCGTAGGGTAGTTGTCATCTGGGTTTTCAAAATTTGTCTTGTCCTCCAGGAACGCTGTCAGATAGAAGTAGTATTCGGAAAACATCAAACCCACCGGCTGGACACGGCGTTTTACCAGCTTGGGCTCTTTCATGCGCTCGTACTCAATCTCTACCGCAAACTGCTTCTGTATGGCCTGTCCTAAATCCCAGAGGCCATCCAGAATCTTCTGGCCGTGGTGGGGCGGAATATAGTGCAGCTTCTCATTGGCGATCAACGCGCCTACCGCCCGCTTATTTTCCTCTGGCACAGCGCAATCCAGGAGTTTATCTAAGATTGGGAGCATTTCGTCCTTCCGCAGGGACCGGCTCTCCAGCAGGATTTTACAGACGGCCAGGATTTCACTGTTGGTCAGTCCTTTTGGGATGGTGTTCATCAGCCGGTAACCTTTCTGCTTAGGGTCATAAACCACGTCCTGGTTTAGGTGGTGATCCGAGAAGAAGCAGCGCAGTTCTTCAATATCCCGCTGAATGCTCTTCTCCGTCACACGGAAGTCCCGTGCCAGGTCTGCCTTATTGAGAACATGCCCCTGGGTAAAGCGCGAATACATTTCCAACAGCCGCGCCGATTTCAAACCCGGCTGCTTCGCCATAGAACCCCTCCTTGCCATAAAACTGCTGTCCACTTGTCGAACACCGTCGTATTTTCTGCTTTAATTATAACACAAGGGATGGACATTTTGTGTCCATCCCCAATTATTTTTGAAAAAACAGCAAATTCCCCCGGCTTTATCCGCATACTGTTCTGGATAACACTCAAATATCGACGAGCACAGGCAAAACATATGCACAGTCCTGATATTATTACAAAACCATATTTAGAGAAAAGCGCAAAAAAAGAGCCAAAGCCATCGGCTTTGGCTCTTTTTGGCACGCCGCGCCACGCGGCAAGCGAACACCCTGCTGTGATCCGGCGTCAATTTCATAGAGGGTGATGGTGCGATCATCGCCGGAATAATTGAAGGTCATCACCACCTTGTCGTCATAGACGAACACCGAGTTGACGAAAATCTTTATCATCTGTTTCTGACAGTCCTCGTCGGTAACGTCCATCTCCGCAAACCTATGCAGAAAATAGAGGATATGTTCCTTTTTCAGCCCCAGGTCCTCGCGCAGCCTCGCCGCGGCCAAGGCGTCCCGCAGTTCGGTCCTCTGTCCATCCAGTTCCTCCATGCGCTGTTTAGTAGCCTCGTTGAAGATCCCGGCTTCCAGCGCCCGGATCAGGTTGGCCGTGGCTTTCTCTACATCCTCCAACGCCTTCTGGAGCGATTCCGTATAAGAAGATTCGGTGTTCTGCGCCAGGTAGTATTGATAAGTTTTCTCCGCGATGAACTCCAGCAATTCGTCGTTCCGGATCAGGGCTGTCACGTACTCCAGCACAAGGCCCTCTATCCACATCTTCCTCACAGGCCGCTTATCGCACTGTTTCCTGCGCTGGGCGTTGCAGGAATAATAGTAATGCCGGCTCCCGGTCCGGCTGGTGCCGCAGACCCCCACCATCATAGACCCGCACTTGCCGCAGAACAACTTTTCCGTCAGCAGGTAGTCGGCCTTGGCATTCTTGTGGGCGGCCGCCCTCTGGTTGTACTTCAGCATCTCCTGTACCTTGTAGAACACCTCCGGCTCCACGATGGGCGGGATGGCGTCCGCAATGCGGACCGTATCCTGGTAGGTGTAGACGCCGATGTACTTCTCATTTTTCAAAATGGACCGCAGGCTGTTGTGGCCGAAGGGCCGGTTATGAACCGTCCGCAGCCCCTTCTCATTCAAGATGCGTATAATTTCGGTGACCGTCCTCCCACGAGCGTAGAGGTCAAAAATGAGCCTTACAACGGG
>CALWJQ010000037.1 GCA_944381055.1 uncultured Clostridia bacterium
GACCTGACCCACAACCTGTACTTCCGCCCGCAGCGCCAGGACATCGTCGAACAGTACGGCGAGGCCTATGGCTCTGAGGCTGACACCCTGGTTTCCTGCGGCCCCTTCACCATCACCTCGTGGACCCACAACAGCGAGATCACCCTGGTGAAGAACGAGCAGTACTGGGATGCTGAGAATGTCACCCTGGAGAACGTCATCATCAAGATCATTGCTGACAGCCAGACCTCGAACAACGCCTTCCTCAACGGCGAGCTGGATTACGGTTCGACGGGCACGGCTGAGTTCATCCAGCAGTTCCAGAGCATGGAAGGCGTGACCCATATCAGCTACCCGAGCGCCACCCTGACCTATTCGTTCTTCAACTGCCAGGACGAGCTGTTCCAGAATGCCAACATCCGCAAGGCCTTTATCACCGGCGTCGACCGCGTCGAGCTCAACGATATGGCCTTTGACAGCACCCGTATCCCGACCTACGGCTGGGTTGTTCCCACCCTGTTCTGCGGTGACATCAACTTCCGCGAGTACGCCGGCGACCCGGTGCAGGACATGATCGACGAGCTCGAAGCCAACGGCCAGACCCCGAAGGACCTGCTGCTGCAGGGCATGGAAGAGCTGGGCCTGGGCGACGATCCCTCGACCCTGGACATCACCTTCTCGCTGGCCGGCACCGACGCCTGGTTCCGCAACCTGGGCGAATACCTGCAGCAGGCCTACGGCGCTTCGCTGGGCATCAACCTTGAGATCAGCTTCTCTGAGTGGGGCATCTTCATTGCCAACGTCGAAAGCGGCAACTACCAGATCGGCTTCATGGGCTGGGGCGCCGGCATCAACGACCCGTACGACGTTCTGAGCCTGCACACCTCGTCGTCCAACGCCATCTACACCGGCTGGGCCAACGACGAGTACGACGCGCTGATTGCTGAAGCTGCCGTCACCATGGACGACGAAGCCCGCGCCGCCCTGTACAAAGAGGCTGAGGATATGCTGCTCAAGGAGTACGGCGTTGCCAACCCGCTGGCGACTTCGATGACCAACTACTTCTACCGCGACTATGTCACCGGCTATGACACCATGCCGCTGAGCACGGTCGGCTACAAGTATATCCAGATTCTCGAGCACTAAGGGTTGCCTGGACGCGGGAAGAGCGGCAGAGGCAGATATTCTGACTGATGCTGTTCTTTCAGGACGCGCAGGTTCTATATCTGCTGCGCTTCCGTACAGGTAGTCCTGAAGGGAGGCAGCACCGACGGTGCTGCCTCCCTTTTAAAAACGAAAGGGGAGACGGACTTGCTGAAATTCATTTTGAAGCGCCTCGGGTATATGCTGATCACCATTTTCTGCATTGCGACGGTGACCTTTTTCCTGATGCGCAGCATCCCTGGCGATCCGCTGGCCAGCATCGCACAGACCCTGCCAGAGCAGACCAGGGCTAACTACTATGCCAAATACGGCCTTGACCAGCCGCTGTTTGTCCAGTATCTGAGCTATATGAAAAACCTTGTGCGGCTCGACTTCGGCGACAGTATTGTCCACCCGGGCCGCAGCGTTTCTGCCGTTATTGCCGAAACGTCGCCGGTTTCCGGCATTGTCGGCCTGCCGGCGCTGTTTATCGGCCTTGTCCTGGGCGTTATATTCGGCATTATTGCCGCGCTGTTTAAAAACAAGTGGCCGGACTATGTCGTCATGGTCATCGCCATTTTGGGCATCACCATCCCGGTCTTTGTCCTGGCGGCGCTTTTGCAGTACTTCTTTGCTGTCAAGCTGCACTGGCTGCCCACGTCGGGCTGGGGCGAGGTCAGGCACATGATCATCCCGATCATTGTCCTGAGCTTTGGCACGATCGCCACCTATGCGCGTTACATCAAGTCCAGCATGCTGGACACGCTGGGGCAGGACTACATCCTGACGGCGCGCGTCAAGGGCCTGAGCGAGACGGCCATTATCCGCCGCCATGTCCTGCGCAATTCCATTTTGCCGGCGGTCACTTTGCTGAGTGCTCGCATCGTCGGCATTTTTACCGGTTCTTTCGTTATTGAAAGAATGTTCGCAATCCCCGGCATCGGTTTCTACTATATCGATTCCATCAACAACTATGACTATTCGATGACAATGGGCCTGACGATTTTCTACGGGGCGCTCTTTGTCATCTCGCAGATCGTCGTCGATATTGTTTATGTTCTGATCGATCCCCGCATCCGTCTCGGCGGCGGCTCACGCTAAAAGGAGGGTAGTGAACGGATATGAATATTCCCAAAGAAAAATTCACCATCGTCGGCTCGCAGAACTCCGAAGCTGAGCGCATTGCCCGCCCCCATATCAGCTACTTTAAGGATACCATGCGCCGTCTGAAGGAAAGCAAAACCGCTATGGCCGCCCTGGTCATCCTGATCCTTTTGCTCGTGATGGTCATTATCGGTCCATATCTGAGCGGCTATGCCTTCGAAGAGATCGACACCCGTCCCGAATACAAAAACGCGCCCCCGAGCTCGGAACACTGGTTCGGCACGGACAAGCTGGGCCGCGACATGTTCTCGCGCGTGTGGCAGGCCGGCCGCGTTTCACTGGCCATCGGCCTGGTCGGCGCTGCGGTCGCCGCGACTGTCGGCTGTATTTACGGCGGCATTTCGGCATACTGCGGCGGTAAGGTCGACACCGTGATGATGCGTATTGTCGAGGTCATCACCAGCATCCCGTACCTGATTGTCGTTATCCTGCTGTCCGTTGTCCTGGACAGCAAGAGCCTGGGCACGCTGATCCTGGCGCTGACCATCACCGGCTGGTGCGGTACGGCCCGTCTGGTCCGCGGACAGATCCTGCAGCTCAAGAGCCAGGAATTTGTCATGGCGGCGCAGGCGCTGGGCGTTTCGCCGATGCGCATTATCGTCAAGCACCTGATTCCCAACACGATGAGCACCATTATCGTTTCCATCACCTTTGCCATTCCGAACTACATTTTCTCGGAAGCGTTTCTCAGCTTCATCGGCCTGGGCGTACAGCCCCCCGATACCAGCTGGGGCGCCCTGTCTTCGGCGGCACAGGCCCAGTTCCTGTTCTATCCGTATCAGCTGTTCTTCCCGTCGCTCATGATCGCGCTGACCATGCTGTCTTTCACCCTGCTGGGCGACGGCCTGCGTGATGCGCTCGATCCCAAGCTGAGAAAGTAGGTGCAGATATGGATAAATTGTTGCAAGTAAAAGACCTGCGGGTCTCGTTTAACACCTATGCCGGCGAAGTCAAGGCCGTGCGCGGCGTCAATTTTGAGCTTGACCGCGGCGAGACGCTGGCTTTTGTCGGCGAGTCGGGCTGCGGCAAGACGGTTACGGCCAAGGCGATTCTCCGCCTGCATCAGCCGCCCTTTGCCATCATCAAAGAAGGCACGGAGATCATTTTTGACGGCCAGGACGTCATGAAAATGGATAAAAAAGAGCTGCAGCACTTCCGCGGAAACGAATGCAGCATGATTTTCCAGGACCCTATGACGTCGCTCAACCCGACCATGACCTGCGGCAAGCAGATTATGGAAGGCCTGATCCTGCACCGCAACATGAGCAAGCAGGAGGCGCGCAAGGAAGCGATTGAGATGCTGCGCCTTGTTAAAATCCCCGACCCTGAAAAGCGTGTCGACGAGTACCCGCACCAGATGTCGGGCGGTATGCGCCAGCGCGTCATGATCGCCATTGCGCTGGCCTGCCAGCCGCAGCTTTTGATTGCGGACGAGCCGACGACGGCGCTCGACGTCACGATTCAGGCGCAGATTATGGAGCTTCTGCGCGAAATGAAAGAAAAACTCCATGTCGCCATCATCCTGGTTACGCACGATCTGGGCGTTGTCGCCAACTTTGCCGACCGCGTGCAGATCATGTACGCCGGCCAGGTCGTTGAACGCGGCACGGCGTCTGAGATTTTTTACAATTCACAGCACCCGTATACCTGGGCCCTGCTGAGCTCTGCGCCCCGTTTGGCGACCGAGACCAAGCAGGAGCTGTATGCGTTGGGCGGGACGCCGCCGGATCTGCTGCTGCCGCTTGAGTGCTGCCCCTTTGCGGCCCGCTGCGAGTATTGTATGCAGATCTGCCGCGAGCAGATGCCGGAGGAAACCGTGCTCAGCGATACGCACAAGATTTCGTGCTGGCTGCAGCATCCGGAAGCGCCCAAGGTGAAATCCTTCTATGAAAGGCAGGCGAAGAGCAATGGCTGAGAAGCTGCTTGAGGCCAAAAACCTGTGCAAATATTTCCCCGCCGGTAAAAAGCAGACCCTCAAAGCGGTCGACAACGTCTCGCTTTATATCAACAAGGGCGAAACGCTGGGCCTGGTTGGCGAGTCGGGCTGCGGCAAGACGACCTGCGGCCGTACGCTGACCAAACTGTATGCAGCCACGTCGGGTACTGTCACTTTTGACGGTAAGGACGTCAGCTCTTTGAAGGGCGCCGACCTTTTGAAGTTTAAAAAAGACGTGCAGATGATCTTCCAGGATCCGTATTCTTCGCTGGATCCGCGTATGACCATTGCCGAAATTATCGGTGAAGGCATGGATGTCCACTTTAAGCTGAGCGCGGCAGAAAAGACCCAGCGTGTCAATACGCTGCTTGCCAGAGTCGGCCTGACGGAAGATTATGCGAACCGTTTTGCCCATGAGCTTTCGGGCGGGCAGCGGCAGCGTGTCGGCATTGCGCGCGCGCTGGCGGTCGAACCCAAGTTTATTGTCTGTGACGAACCTATCTCAGCGCTCGACGTGTCCATTCAGGCGCAGATCGTCAACCTGCTCATCCGCCTGCAAAAAGATGCCGGGCTGACCTATCTGTTTATCTCGCACGACCTCAGCATGGTTCGCCATATTTCGGATCGCGTCGGCGTCATGTACCTGGGCAGCCTGGTTGAACTGGCGACCAGTAAAGAGATTTTCAGCACCCCCCGCCATCCATATACCAAGGCGTTGCTGTCGGCGATCCCGACCGCAGACCCTGATGCGGAAAAAGCGCGCAAGCGTATTCCGCTTGAGGGCGAGGTCCCCAGCCCGGTAAATCCGCCTTCCGGCTGCAAGTTCCGTCCGCGCTGCGTATACGCCACCGAACAGTGCGCCAAGCAGCCGCCTGTGCTCGAAGAAATTGCGCCGGGCCATTTCTGTGCCTGCCATCACTGGAAGGAAGCAGTTTCACAGCAGTAAGCCGCTGTCATCCCGTGTTACAGAGAAAAAGAACACACCCGACAGGGTGTGTTCTTTTTTGTGCAGGCCTTTGATAAAACGGGGAACCGTCTGCCGGCGCCAGGGCCTTTGCATAATGGCGGCAGGATTACCGCCGGCGCCTTCCGCGCGGGCAGCAGCTCCCTGCCTGCCGCCGCGGGTGCAGCAGGGTTTGCCTTGAATGCCGGCGCAGAGCGAGATTAAATGGCCCTGGAGCGGGCCAGGCTGGCGATGGGATGCCGCATGGCGACGAGCACTGCGATTTCAACGGGGATCATGACGGCGTTTTGTAAAAGGCGTACTTCCAGAAGCTGCAAAAAAGGCGAGCCGTACAGAATCGACACCCACAGGGTATTGAGCAGTAGGCTGAGCACCAGGTTGTTGATGAGCACGGCGGCGCAGATGGGGACGATACCAGCCGTTCCGGCGGGCCGGCGGCGCAGAAACAGGCCAAAGACCAGTCCGATCAGCGCGTTGGTCAGCGTAAAACCGGGAAAATACGGGCCGATAGGAAAAAGAATCGCGCCGATAAAATCGGCCAGTCCGCCGGCAACGGCGGCCCATACGGGGCCGTACAGCATGGCGCAGCAGACCAGCGGAACAAAAGCAAACCCGATTTTCAGCGATTCCGTCGAAATGGACAAAAAGCGCGACAGAACAACTTCCAGCGCGATGAACAGAGAAACGGCGGTCAAGGTCCTGACAGAAATTTTTGACATAAAAAAACCTCCTTTTTTGTGGCATACCACAAAAGAGGAGAGCTTTCCCGGTTTGTGGCAGCGGATGCGGAACCGGCACCGCGAGGACTACCCTCTTCGTCCGGCGGCGACCTCCCATCCGCCGGCACTTAACGCGCCGTTCCTACTCTGTCACTTGTATCATCTCACAAAAATATCACAAAGTCAAGGGCATATCCCTCTTTTTTTTACAAAAAAAGTGTGGTATACTAAAGACAAACTTACATAAGGGGGCATTACCGATGCATGAACAAACCGCATATGCGGAAATAGACCGTTGGCGCGAAAAACTGGATGAACTGGCGCTGAATATCTGGAAGCATCCAGAAGGCCCGTTCGTCGAATACAAGGCCTGCGAGTGGACGGCGCAGCTGCTGCGCGACGCGGGCTTTGACGTGCAGGTCGGGGTCGGCGGCATCAAGACGGCGATCCGCGCCAGCTACGGTTCGGGCAAGCCGGTTTTCGGCCTGTTGGGCGAATACGACGCGCTTCCCGGCATGAGCCAGAAGGTCTGTGATCATAAAGAAGCGGTCTGCGAAGGCGATTACGGCCAGGGCTGCGGCCACAACCTGCTGGGTGTCGCCCATGTCGGCGGGGCCATCGGCCTGAAAAAGGCCATGGAAGAAAACAATCTGCCCGGCACGATCATTTATTACGGCTGCCCGGCAGAAGAAGTGCTGACCGGCAAGCCCTTTATGGCGCGCAGCCATGTCTTTGACGAGATCGACTTCAGCGTGGCTTTCCACCCCGGCAGCAGCAACAACGTGTCCTACGGCGTCATGACCGGCCTGAACTCGTTCAAGCTGCACTTCAAAGGCCGCACGGCCCACGCCGGCGGCGGCCCGCACAACGGCCGCAGCGCGCTCGACGCCGTCGAGCTGACCAATGTGGGCATCAACTACCTGCGTGAGCATGTGCCCATGACGGTGCGTATGCATTATATCATTACGGATGGCGGCGCGGCCCCCAATATTGTCCCTGACAAGGCGAGCGCCTGGTATTTTGTCCGCGCCCTGACCCGCGAAACCATTGACGAAGTCTACGGACGTATGCTCGATATTGCAGAAGGCGCCGCCAAGATGACGGGCACCGAGGTCGAGGTCGAGTTCCTGGGCGGGTGCTATCCGACGCTGAACAACCATGTGCTGGGCGATGTCATGTACGAAGCTCTGTGCGATGCTCCGCGCGATCCGTGGACGCAGGAAGAGCTGGACTTCGCCGCCAAGCTCAATGGCGACAAGAAGATGGACGAACTGCTGAACACCAAAATCGTCAAGCATACCGGCAACGGCTATGGATCGACCGACGTAGGCGACGTGCAGCACATTGCGCCGGGCATTTCGTTTGGCACCGCCTGCTACAACAGCGCTGCGCCCGGGCACCACTGGAATGTCACCGCGTGCTCCGGCTCGTCGATTGGCATGAAAGGCATGATTTATGCGGCCAAAGCGATGGCTGCATTTGGTCTGCGCGTCATGGGCGACCCCGAGCTGCTGGAAAAAGCAAAGAAAGAATTTGAAGAATCGATGGGCGGCAGCCACTATGTCTGCCCCATCCCCGACGACGTCCCTGTTCCCAATCAGGATTGATTCCAAACCGTATAACGCCCCGCTCTTTATACAAAGAGCGGGGCGTTTGTATTCGTCAGGACGCAGGCGCACCTTGCGCCGGTTTTTGTGCGCAAAGATAATAAATGGGCATCCCCTGTGCGGAAAACCGCTGTTCGTATTCGGTCATGACATTGTCGGCATCCTGCCGCGCGTGCAGATCAATGCTGACGTCCAGCAGCGGGTAGCCGAACTGGGTCAGCTGGCAGAGCGAGAACTCGAAAAGAGCGCGGTTGTCAGTCTTCATGCGGATTTCGCCGCCGGGGGCCAGGATAACATCGTAAACGCGCAGAAAGTTCGGGTGGGTCAGGCGGCGTTTGGCGCGGTTTTTGGGGGGCCACGGGTCGGAAAAATTAAGGTAAATGCGGCTGACTTCACCGGGGGCGAACGCGGCGCCCAGCGTGGCGGCGTCAGTGCCGATAAAACGCAGGTTTTCAAGGCCTGCATCCCGGGTCTTTTCCATGGCGAGCAGCAGGACGTCGGGCGTTTTTTCCACGGCGACCAGCAGGTCGTCGGGGCAGCGGGACGCCGTGCCTACGGCGAACTGGCCTTTGCCGCAGCCGATTTCCAGCAGCAGCCGCCCCGGACGGTTAAAGTGTGAAAGCCACCGGCCGCGCATTTCTGCCGGATCGGCGACCAGCAGATCGCCGCAGGCGGCCATACGGGGGACGAGGTTTTTCTTTTTACGCATTCTCATAACAA
Source organism: uncultured Clostridia bacterium (assembly GCA_944381055.1). Taxonomy (GTDB): domain Bacteria; phylum Bacillota; class Clostridia; order Oscillospirales; family Butyricicoccaceae; genus Ventrousia. Next base: position 8,233 of record CALWJQ010000037.1, read on the forward strand.
CAACTCACTCACTGTGGTTCCGCCGCGGGCGGGATTTGACCTGCTTATCTTACCATACCGGCGGGGCGGAATCAAGCCCGGGGAAAGGCGGCGGAAAAGAAATATCCGGCATTTCATGGGCGCGGCCCGGGTTGATTTCGGCGCGGCCCGGTGGTACAATAAAAACATATTGGCTGCGCGCGGCCGGCTCTGGCCGGCGGAGCGGGCGCGGCGACAGGAGGCGTTTTTTTTGGTCAGTGCAGCGAGCATTGTCGCTATGGGGTTTACCGTGCTGGTCAGCTTTGTACTGCCGCTGGCGGTGCCGGCGTTTCTGTGCGTCAGAAGGTTCATCAGCGGCCGTGTGGTGCTCACAGGCCTGTCGGTTTTCAGCATTGTCCAGCTTTTTATCCGCGTGCCGTTTATCAACTGGCTGAGCACAACGGAATGGTATGCAAACATTTCGCAGAACCTGTGGCTGCTGGGCATTTTGCTGGCGCTGTCGGCCGCACTGCTGGAAAACTGGGGCCGCTATGCGGGGTCGCGCTTTTTTGTCCGCGGCTGCAATTCCTACCGCGACGGCCTGGCGTACGGCCTGGGGCACGGCGGCGTAGAGGCCTTTGTCGTGATGGGGACCAACAGCCTGAGCAACCTGACGCTGGCTTTGGCGGTCAACAATGGCAGCATTGACAAACTGGCCGGCGATGCGGCGACCGCGGCGCAGGTTGAAGCCGTCAAAACGGCGCTGATCGAAACGCCGGCACTGCAGTTTCTGATGGGCGGCCTTGAACGGGTCATGGTCATGGCCGTGCAGATAGCGCTGTCCGTGGTCGTCTTTTATGCGATCCGCACCGGCCGCAGGATATGGGTCTGGGCCGCAGCCGGCGCGCAATTCGCCGTCAATTATCCCGTGGTTCTGCTGCAAAACAGCAGCGTATGGGTTGTCGAAGGGTATCTGGCCCTGTGTGCCGCCGCAGCGGTGATCGTCATTGTCAAAATGAAAGGCATTTTTGACCGGACGCCGGCCGCGGCGCCAGGTGAAAAGAAATAGCCGCAGCCGCATCCCTGTCCGGGATGCGGTTTTCTTGTGTGAAAAAGATGTCGAAAGTAGTTGCAAGCAACGTAATAATTTGATAAAATCATAGATGTTGTTGGGTAAAAAAACCAATGGCAAAAAGAAAACCTGTGGGAGGAACGGAGAATGAGTAGAAGATTGCTGGCTTTGCTTCTGGCGGGACTGATGGTGTTCGCGCTGGCAGGATGTCAGGACCAGAGCGGTACACAGGACGGCACGGGCACCCCGGACACCGGGAATGCCGACCAGGAAAGCGCGCAGCAGCCGTCAGGGGAGACGGCCGGAATCGCAAAAGAGGATCTGAAGGTCGGGTTTGTCCATATTTCCGACCCGAGCGATAAGGGCTATACATATAACCAGGATCTGGGGACGCAGGAAATGGTCAAGGCCCTGGGGCTGAGCGAGGATCAGATCATCAACAAATTCAACGTCAGTGAAGACGAAAGCTGCGAAACCGCCCTGCGCGAACTGGTCGAAGCCGGCTGCCAGCTGATCTTTGCCACAAGTTTCGGGTTTGAAGACTATGTTCTGACCGTGGCGGCGGAATATCCCGACGTGCAGTTCTGCCACGCCACCGGCACACAGGCTGCAAGCTCGGGGCTTGACAATGTGCACAACTACTTTGCAGCCATTTACGAGGCGCGCTATCTGGCGGGTATTGCCGCCGGCCTGAAGACGGAAAACAATCATTTAGGGTATGTCGGCGCTCACCCGTTTGCCGAGGTCATTTCGGGATTTACCGCCTTTTACCTGGGAGCAAAAAGCGTCAACCCCGACGTGACGATGGATGTCATGTACACCGGCGAGTGGAATGACCCGACCCGTGAAGCACAGGTTGCCCAGGCGCTCATCGACCGCGGCTGCGACGTCATCAGCCAGCACTGCGATTCCACGGCCCCTGCCACGACCGCCGAACAGAACGGCGTGTGGCAGGTCGGCTATAACGCCGATATGATCGACGCCGCGCCCAACGCATCGCTTATTTCGGCCCGCATTGACTGGGGCATTTACGTCACCTATGCGACCGAGTGCGTCCTGAACGGCGATCCAATCCCGGTTGACTGGTGCAAGGGCTATGCAGACGGGGCGGTGTACCTGTCCCCGCTCAATACAGACATCGCTGCAGAAGGCACGCAGGAAGCCATTGATACGGCCGCACAGGAGCTCGTCGACGGCACCCGCCATGTTTTTGAAGGCCCGCTGACCGGCGTGGGCGAAGATTTCAGCGGCAACGAAATCACGCTGGATATTCCCGAGGGCGAGTACTACCACGAAAGCGAAGAACAGAGCGCGCCGTCGTTCTGCTATATCATCCCGGGCATCAATATCGTCGAGTAACGCTTTGGCGTTTGCATGGCGGAGCCGCGTCTGCGCGCTCCGCCATTGTTCCATTACAGGCGCGCCGGGCTGCGGCCCGGGTGCAAAGGGGGAATGCGGTACGAACAATCCAAATGCCATCGAGGTCAGGAACCTGACCAAACGCTTTGGCGAAGTCGTCGCCAACAACAAGGTTTGCCTGAGCGTCCGGCGCGGTGAAATCCTGGCGCTGCTCGGCGAGAACGGCAGCGGGAAAACGACGCTGATGAACATGCTGTCCGGCATTTATTTCCCTGACGAGGGCGACATTCTGGTCGGCGGGGAACCGGTCGTCATCCGGTCGCCGCGCGACGCTTATGCGCTGGGGATTGGCATGATCCACCAGCACTTTAAGCTGGTCGACGTTTTTACGGCGGCCGAAAATATCGCCCTGGGGCTCGAGGGGGGGCCGGTCATCGACCGCCGCGCGCTGGCGCGGTCTATCAGGGAAATCAGCGGCCGCTACGGCTTTGACATCGACCCGGATAAAAAGGTCTATGACATGTCGGTCAGCGAAAAGCAGACCGTCGAAATTATCAAAGTGCTGTACCGCGGCGCCGACATTTTGATTTTGGATGAGCCGACCGCCGTCCTGACGCCGCAGGAAGCGGATCGGCTGTTTGCCGTGCTGCGCAGCATGCGCGACGACGGCAAGGCCGTCGTCATCATCACGCACAAGCTGGGCGAGGTCATGGCCCTGTCTGACCGCGTGGCCGTTTTGCGCAAGGGCTCGTATGTCGGCTCTGTCGAGACGGCGCAGACCAGCCCGCAGGCGCTGACCGAGATGATGGTCGGGCGCGCGGTGGCGCTTGACATCGACCGTCCCGAGGTGCAGCGGGGCGAAGAACGGCTCAAGGTGGTCGACCTGACGTGCATCAGCGCCGAGGGGGTCACCATGCTCGACAAGGTGTCGTTTTCGGCCTACGGCGGCGAAATCCTGGGCATTGCCGGAGTCGCCGGCAGCGGGCAGAAAGAACTGTGCGAAGCCATTGCCGGGCTGTGCCCGGTGCAGGGCGGCGCCATTTTGTACGCCGGACAGGTCGGCGGCGTCGAGGTGCACGAAAACCTGGTGGGAAAAAGCCCCATGGAAATCATCAAAAAGGGCGTGGCGCTGGCTTTTGTGCCGGAAGACCGCCTGGGGATGGGCCTGGTAGCCGGCATGGACGTGATCGACAACATGCTGCTGAAAAGCTACCGCGGCAGCCGGGGGCCCTTTGTCGACCGCGGGCCGGCGCGTGCGCTGGCGCAGCAGGTCGTCGACCGGCTTGCGGTCGTCACGCCCGGGCTGACCGCCCCGGTGCGGCGCATGTCGGGCGGCAACGTGCAAAAGGTGCTGGTCGGGCGCGAAATCGCTTCTTCGCCCGAAGTGCTCATCACAGCCTATCCGGTGCGCGGGCTGGACATCAATTCGTCGTATACCATTTACCATCTGCTCAACGAGCAGAAACAGCGCGGGGCCGCCGTGCTGTTTGTCGGCGAAGACCTGGACGTCCTGCTTGAGCTGTGCGACCGGATTTTGGTGCTGTGCGGCGGCCGGGTGAGCGGCGTCGTTGACGCGCGCTGGGCGGGCAAAGAGCAGATCGGGCTTTTGATGACGCAGACGGGAAAGGGGGACGCACAGTGACGGAAAACGCCAAAACCGCGCAGCGCGAGCCGCTGGTGCGCATTGTCAAGCGCGGGGATATCACGGCCGGAAAGGTCTGGCTGATCCGCGCCCTGGCGGCGCTGGGCGCTGTACTGACCGGCGCGCTGCTCATCCTGGCGCTGGGGCACAACCCCGCCGCCGTTTACGGGCAGATGATTGTCGGCGCTGCGGGCAGCAAAATCGCGCTGGTCGAAACGATCAAAATCGCCATTCCGCTGCTGGGCGCGGCCGTCGCCATCGCGCCGGCGTTTAAAATGAAGTTCTGGAACATCGGGGCCGAAGGGCAGATCATGGCGGGCGCTATCGCGGCCAGCTACTTCGCCCTGTTTTACAGCCAGAGCCTGCCCCGCCCGCTGCTGCTCGGCGTCATGCTGCTGGCAGCGCTGGCCGGCGGCGCACTGTGGGGCGTTATTCCCGCCGTTTTCAAGGCGAAATGGGGCACCAACGAAACGCTGTTTACCCTGATGCTCAACTACATCATCCTGGGTTTTGAGCAGTACCTGCAAAACGGGCCGTGGAAGCGGCCGTCGAGCGGGGGGTTCCCCAAAATCGCCATGTTTGACGAAGCGGCGCGGCTCCCGCGCCTGTTCGGCGTACATATCGGCTGGGTCTTCGTACTGCTGCTTGTCATCGGCATGACGATTTACCTGCGCCGCAGCAAACAGGGTTATGAAATCGCCGTGGTGGGCGAAAGCGAGCGTACGGCGCGGTACGCGGGAATGAATGTCGGCCGGATTGTCGTGCGCACCATGCTGCTGTCGGGGGCCGTCGCCGGCCTGGTCGGCTTTTTGCAGGTGTCGGGCGCCAACTACACCCTGACGGAAAACACGGCGGGCGGCATTGGATTTACCGCCATTACGGTGGCGTGGCTGGCCAAGCTCAACCCCGTGGTCATGGTTTTTATCGCGGCGCTGCTTGCCGTACTGCAAAAGGGTTCGGGCCGTATTCAGACCGAATTCCTCATCCCGGCATCGGCGTCCGAGGTGCTGACGGGCATTATTTTGTTCTTTATGCTGGGCTGCGAATTTTTCATCAACTACCGCCTGGTTCTGCGGGGAAGGGAGCGGAAGAATGGACAGTCTGATTAACCTGCTGGTCGCTGCCGTGCTGGCGGGCACGCCGCTGCTGTTCGGCACGCTGGGTGAAATCCTGACCGAAAAATCGGGAAACCTCAACCTCGGCGTTGAAGGCATCATGTTCATGGGCGGCGTCGCCGGCCTGGCGGGCGCGTACTATTACGAGCGCGCGGCGCAGGATCCCTCGGGACTGCTGGCGCTGCTGATCGCCATTGTATGCGCCTTTTTGTGCGGCGCGTTCGGGTCGCTGATTTACAGCGTCCTGACCGTCACCCTGCGCGCCAACCAGAATGTCACCGGCCTGGCGCTGACCATTTTTGGCACAGGCTTTGCCAACTTTTTTGGCGAAGTGATGGCAGGGCAGTCGGAATCGGGCTACGCCGCGGTGGGCGACACCGTCAAGGCGGCCTTTGCCGGGATCCACATCCCCGGCCTGTCGGACATCCCGGTTGCGGGCCGGCTGCTGTTCAGCTACAACATTCTGGTGTATCTCGGCGTCGCCGCGGCGCTGGCGCTGTCGTGGTTTTTGCGGCGTTCGCGCAAGGGGCTCAGCCTGCGCGCTGTCGGTGAAAGCCCGCAGACGGCCGACGCGGCTGGCATCAACGTCACCCGGTACAAATATGCCGCCACCTGTGTCGGCGGCGGCATCTGCGGCATTGGCGGAATGTACATTGTCATGGTGACCTGCGGCGGCATCTGGGTGCACGACTGTGTGGGCGGCAAGGGCTGGATCGCCGTCGCTCTGGTCATTTTCGCCATGTGGAGCCCGGCGCGCGCCCTGCTGGGGTCTCTGGTCTTCGGCGCGCTGTCCATTATGCGGCTGTACGTGCCGCTCGGCATTCCCACCCAGCTGTACGACACCTTCCCCTATGTAGCGACGGTGCTGGTGCTTGTTTTTGTCAGCCTGCGCCGCCGCCGCGAAAACCAGCCGCCTGCCAGCCTGGGCGTCCCGTATTTCCGCGAAGATCGGTAAAAACCGGCCGTATTCCAAAGCAAAAGCCCGGAAGCGCAGCTTCCGGGCTTTTCCGTACTCGTTTGTCATTCGACGGTGACGTCGGCCGACTCGGTGACCACGCAGACAAAGCTCTTGCCGCGCGCGGCAGTCAGCTCTTCGCCGTCTGCACTGTACAGGGTGAGCGGGGCGTCGTACGCTTCTTTTTCCCAGGTGATGTCGACCATTTTTCCGTCGCAGAAATAATAGCCCGCGCCCTGGCCGGTCGTCGTCACTTCGACCAGGCCCAGGCTGTTGTTCGGGACGTCGCGGGTCGCCATGCGCAGAACGAACAGGTTTTTGACCGACACCTGCCGGTCGAGCCAGGCGTCCATATGCGGGTCGCCGTACTGGAAGCGCAGGTATTCGCCGGACGTTTCGTCGTACTCAAACCACGGCTGGTTGCGGCTGCTGTATGTGACGGTGATTTTCCCGGCGGGGCTGCCGTCTTTCGCCGAATGTTCGCTGCCGAACTGAAAGGCCGACGGATGGCCGTCGAGAGAAAGGTCGGCGTCCAATGATGCAAGCGCGGCTTCGATTTTTTCGCCGTCCGTGTAAACCGAATGTTCCAGCCCGATCTGTTTGCGGCGGTCGGGGTCGCGCAGGAACAGGCTGCCCTCCCAGCCGCCCCGGATGCCATCGAGCGCGATCAGGCCGTCGCGCTCTGCAATGGCGTCATAAGCGGGCACGCTGCCGCCGAAGTGCAGATAGACGGCGCCGTAGCTCTGCGCAATGTCGATAAAATAGGGGCGCGCCGAACGGATGGACGCAAGCGCTTCAATCCGGGACGGATCCTGGAAAATGGCGAGCAGGCGGGTGATGCGCCCCTCGGCCAGCATTTCGTACAGGATATCCGCCTGCGAAATCCCCCATTGCGGCAGGCTGTCGTAGCTGTTGCTCACCATGACGGCGACGGGACGGCGGTTCAGCATGTCGCTGCCGATGCCGTCACACAGCCCGGTCAGCGGGTTGACGTTGCCGTCCGGTACAAAGTCGTCCTGGGGCTGCTGGCCTTCAGGCGGGGTTTCTTCGGCAACCGGATCGGGAGGCGTCTGTACCTCGTCGGGGGCAGGTTCGGGTTCTTCTTCCGCCGGGCTGCCGCAGGTGCTTAAAAGCACGGCGGCGGCGAGCACGAGCGCCGCCAGCGCGGCGGCGGCCAGGATCAGGCGGCGGTCGGCGCGCCGGCGGACGGGCGGGGGAGCAAGATGACGGCTCATGCTCTGCCCTCCGTTTCGTCGTTTTTGTCGGCCAGCAGAATCGAGATCATCTGATCATAAATATGTTCGGCGTTGCGGCGGAAATTCTCTTCCAGCAGCGTACACTGCCGCGGGGTAAAAACCATCATATTGACGCCGGCGACCAGGCCTTTTTTGCCGGTGATTTCGAGCGTGACGTTATAGGTGCCGTCGCCGTTGTCGACGTGATGGGTTTTAATGGTGGCGTTGCGCTCAATTTTGCGCACGACGCGGATTGCGGCGGCCTGCGCCTTGTCGCGCACGCTCATGCGCAGCTCGTTCTGTGACGCTTCGAGCACGCTCTGCCCTTTTTCCGTCAGGATGTACTGCTTTTCCGTCCCGGTGTCGACGCAGGCGATCAGCCCCTGCTCCTGCAGGGCGTGAAAGGCCTCGGAAAATTCAAAATACCCGAACCCGTCGTCAATAAAGACGATTTCGAGCAGATCGGCTTCGCTGATGGCAAAGGGGAGAAAGGACATGCAGAACAATATCAGGTAGCGGATGTCCTTCTGTTCGCGGATATAGCCGTGTCGGATCATGAAAGCACCTCCTACGGACATTATTATAGCACAAAGCCTGTAAGGCGCACAACAGCGGGTTTGGTTCACAAACCGGGTTTGTGTGAATAAAATAGGGGTGAGGTGAGGCGATATGATGGAAAAAAGCCCCGCGCCGGCACAGGTTGAAACCCGGACGCTGGACGGAGATGCGGGGACGCGCGGCGCCCTGCGCGTCGAAATCGAATACCCTGCCGTCTCAGGCTGCGCCTGCGCCGCCGCGCTGAACGCCTTTTACCGCCGGCGCGCCGAAAGCTATTACCGCGCGTGCATGGGGGCGCCGCGCCGGGAAGCCGAGCGGCAGCGGGCTTTGTGGCGTGAAAAAGAGCCGTTTGAGCCCCTGCGCGCCGGAAGGTCTTTCAGCGTCATGTACAACGAGGGCGGGCTTTTGTCGGTTTTCAGCGACAGCTGGGAAGAGCTGGGGTATGCGGGCAGTTTTCTGCGCCGCGAGGCGCATACATGGGAGCTGCCTGCCGGCCGTCCGGCGCCGGCAGGCCGGTTTTTCCGACGGGGGAGCGCGTGGCGCCAGCTGGCGGCCGACCATATCGCCCGCCAGATCGGGCAGTGGGAACAGGAACAGCCGGGGGCTTTTTTTACGGGGGCGCAGACAAAATGCCGCGCCCTGCACGGCTATTACCTGGCCGGCGACGGGATGGTCTTTTATTACCCGGCCGAGTCGCTGGGGCCGCGGGCGCTGGGCGTCCCGTCGTTTCTGGTGCCTTACGCCGCCTTTGGCGAAATGCTGGCCGTCAGGCTTTAAACGCCGCGGCGCTTTACACCCGCCGCAGGATATGGTACACTGTTAGAAACGATCCTGTTGGGGGAAAAGCCATGCGTGTTGAAAAAAAAGGCCGCTGGAAAGGCGTCCTCGCCGGACTTGCGGCTGTGATCCTGTTGCTTTGTACTTACCTGACCCTGTGCCCTGGGCGGCTGTTCCTGCCCGGCCTGCCGGTCGGCGTCTGTGCGCCGGACAGCGGGGAAACAGGGCTGCATACGGGCAGCGCCGTCGTTTTCCGGCCGGGGGACGAGCTTTATGCCGGCGCGCTGGCCGTGTGGGAGCAGGACGGCGTGTGGCACGCCGGGCGGGCTGCCGAAACGCAGGAGGACGGGACGGTGATTTTGTCCGACGGGAGGACGGTTGCGGCGTCCGGCGTCGCCGGCCGCGCCGCATACGAGCTGTATGTGCTCGGGGCCCTGCTGAATTCGCTGTCATACCGGCCGGGCAGTTACCTGGTCTGGGCGGCCGACGCGCTGTACGTCATGGGATGGTGTATCTGGGGGCTGACCCTGCCGCGGCGACGGCATAAACAGCGCAGGGAACGGTTTATCCGCCTGTTTGAACAGTACGGCGCGCAGTTTGACCAGGAAGAAGAGGGAGAAGAATATTAAAACGGAGGAAAGCGCATGTATTATGGCCAGGGGCCGCGGCGACGGCACGAATATTCCCCTACCGAAAAGAAGAACATTGTTAAGTTCGCCGTCTTTGTCGTCTGCATGGTTCTGTGCGGCATGGCGTTCGGATGGTTTGTGGTGTTCCGGTAAAAAAGAAAAGCTGCGGTTGCAATCGCAGCTTTTCTTTTTGCTTATCACTGGTCGAGCAGGCCGCCGGGCAAAATGATGCCGGACACAACGTCTTCCGGAATGACAAACGATACCGACCCCATATAGCCGGGCGCCACGTCGTATTTGTCAAACGAGATGACGAGTTCGCCGCTTTCATTGACGTAATACGGCTGATCGGCGTCGATGGCGCGGAAGTTCCAGTCCTCGATTTCATCGTCGAGCCAGTAATACACGCTTTTATCGGCTTCCATCTGCGCGCGCATCTGGCGCTTGATTTCATCGCTGATCAAAGCGATATAGTCGGCGCCGTCCTGAAACAGGCCGCTCAGCGGCACCAGATCGCCGGTCTGTTTGTCGATGTTGTAGTAGGTGAAGCGTTCTTGGGCGCTGGCCATGACAATAGTGGTGTCAATGGCGACGGTCAGCTGGCGGTCGGTATTGATCGGGACCGAATAGGACGAATTGATGCTGATATGCCCCTCGTCCTTGCCGGCCATGGCGGCGACATCTTGTTCGTACTGCGCGATGATCTGGTCGGCGTATTCATCAAACAGGGCGTTGATGCGTTCTTCGGCTTCGGGGTCGCCCAGACCGGAAACATGCGGCGAACTCAATTTGAGCTCGATGCCGCTTTGGCTGTCTTCGTATTCGCGGAAACTGAAAATGCGCACGACCGGCCCAAGGACGGGAATGTCGGCAAGCAGCGCCGCGGCGTCGGGACTGGCGTTGACAGCAATGCACAGGGCGAGCAGGGCGGCTGCCGCGCTGCCGCCGATCCGGCGCAGCCAGATGACGGCGGCGCGCTTTTTCGGGGGACGGGCGTTTGCCTTGACGAGCGCCTGGAGCTGCTGCCGCAGCTCGTCGGGCGCGGACTGCGATTCGTACTCGCTGCGCATTTGGCGCAGGCGGTTTTTCAAATTTGCCATAGGGGGAAGACCTCCTTACCGGCCGCTTTTGTCCAGCTCGCGCCGCAGAGTGCGCAGCGCCGCGTACAGGCGCGTCTTGACGGTGTTGAGATTCATCTGCATGATGTCGGCGATTTCAGCGAGCGTCCGGTCTTCGAAAAACCGGAGAATGACAATAGCGCGGCTTTTTTCGTCGAGGACGTCGAGCAGATCGAGCGCGTACAGGTCGCCGTGGTCGTCTTCGCGCCCCCCCTCGACGGCGGGCAGGCCGACGGACTCGCGCTTGTGCCGGCGCAGAAAGTCCAGCGCGGCATTGACCGTGACGCGGTAGAGCAGGGTATCGATATACTCGGGCTGCCGGATCTTGTCGCGGTATTGCAGCACCTTGCATGCGGCGTCCTGTACAATATCCATGGCGTCCTCTTCGTTTTTGACATACCGAAAGGCCAGACGGTACAGCCGGTCGGCATTTTCGGTCAGGCGGCGGCCGAGAAGCTCTGTAATATCCGGTCGGTTCAAAATGTGATGCCTCCTCAGACTGCCGTCCGCCGCCTCATATGATTAGACGGGGGAATGGGGCAGAAAGTTTTAATTGATTCTGGTCATGGTAAAGGTCAGGTGCAGCGACTGCCCGGACGGAGATGCATCGGGGTCGGGGGCCAGAACCGCCGGCACAGGCTCGACGGGTTCCAGATACCCGGAAGCCTCAGCCGTGCAGCACAGCTCGACGCCGGCCATTTCAAAGCACCAGCCGGAAAAGGGCGAAAGCCCGGACAGCCTTTCGGCCAGCTGCCGGGGGACTTGATCGAAAAGGCCGACACCCGGCTGCGCACAGACGAAGGACATCGCGGCCAGCAGCATGTCGCTTTGGTAACTGGCGGCCGCCAGAAACGGCTGCCCGGCGTGCGTATATTCCAGCTGCACCCCGGTCAGCACGCCGTCGGTTTCGGTGAAAGCCAGGGCCGGCGCGCGGTCCAGAGCGCCGGTATGAATGACGCCGGTGTCATTGCGCTCGCTCCATGTGCCGTCTGCGCTGAGGGACAAAACCGGCCGCGTGCCGAGATAGGCGGCGTAATCGTTGTAGTTTTCGGCAAATTCGGCGGCCGTCAGAACGCCGCGGTTTTGCGGCATGTCGCCGGCCAGCACGATGCAGAAAGCGACGCCGGCACAGGCGGCACAGGCGGAAGCAAAGGCGGGAATGCGCCACCAGGCGGTGTCGGTCAGCTCGTATTCATAGTCCTCTTCCCACGGGAGCGTTTCACCGGCCCTGCACTTTTTATAGCATTTGTAGTTGCGCACCCATTGGTAAATGGGGATGAAAAAACCTTCGCCCGAGGCGATAACCGAGCCGGTGCGGCACAAAGCGTCAAAATAGCTCAGCTTTCGGCCGCGATCAGTGACGCGCAGGCCAAACAGGAATTTGCCCGGCGTATAACCGAGAAAGTACAGGAAAAGCGGCTCGGCAAACAGCATGATGAGCATGGCGGCAAAACCGTCAAACAGCGTGCCGGCCGCGCTGCGCAGCGCGGGGTTGACGCGGAAAACCAGCGTATTGACCGTACTCCACAAAAGCCCGTACAGCGCAAGATCCAGCCAGCGCGCCAGAAAACGCCGCCACGGGTGGGGACAGGCGCGCGGCACGTCAAATTGCAGCCCGAGGGAGGGCTGCGGCTGGCGGGCTTCGCCCGATCCGCGCAGGTAGCGGTCGGCGTCGAGTGTCTGGTATGTCGCGCCGTCGCGCATCATGGCGCGGCAGATGTCCGATGCTTTTTGCAGTTCACCCTGCGCACGTCCGAGATCGTCCAGGCAGCGCCGTAACGTGTCGCTCAGCGTGTGATCGCCGTTTTGAAGGGCGCGGATGTCATCGATGGAAAGGCGGAGCTGCCGCAGCAGCCGGATCTTTTTAAGAGCCGCCAGATCCCCGTCGGAATAATCGCGGTAGCCGTTGGCGAGCCGGCGGGGAGAGAGCAGGCCTTCGGCTTCGTAAAAGCGGATGTTGGCCCGCGTCAGGCCGCTGCGGGCTTCAATTTCACGGATTGTCATTGCAAATGCCTCCTTTGCTCCAGCATAAGCTGTCAAGCGGGTTGACAGTCAAGAGGTTTTGCGTGCAAAAGAGCAATTTTATTATACCATACCGGCGTGCAAAAGCGAAGCCTTTTGCGCGCGCCGCGCCAGCGGCGGCAGGGCCGCGCACAGCGCGGGACGGCCCGGGAGCCGTCAACCGCCGCGGCGCAAAGCGGAGCTTTGGGGGAAGCCGCGATGGTTATACCATACCGGCGTGCAAAAGCGAAGCCTTTTGCGCGTGCCGCGCCAGCGGCGGCAGGGCCAAAAAACAAGCAGCCGGCATTTCACAGAAAAATGCCGGCTGCTGGCGCAGAGGGAATCATTCGGCGAACGCCGAGTTGTATTGGTCGATGCAGTCGGACAGCACGACCTCGATATGAATGATGCCGCCCAGGTATTCAAGGCCCGGCTCCGAAATGGGCGTGCCGCTTTCGACCTGCCGGATCATCCAGTCGACGGCCTGGACCAGGCTGTCGAGCAGGCCGTACATGGGGGTCGAACTGCTGAGCGATTCCTGCATCAGCTGGTTGTTGTCCGCCGTGGCTTCATTAAAAGCGTTGACCGTCGCAACCAGCTCGTCGTACAGCGGGCGGACAGGGGTCAGATCCAGAGACGTAATATTGTCGTCGTATACATTCTGGGCATAACATTCGTCCAGAATCTCACGCGCTACCGTGATGGCGTGGCTGGCATTATAGGCGATGACCTGTCCGTTTTCCAGCATGGACTGCTCTTCTTCGGCAGTCCGCTCGCGCCCCATGGCGTCGACCGCGTCCAGATACTGGTAGGAAAGGTCGATGAAAGGAGAGACATTGGCCTGTACGACAGCGTGGAATTCTTTGGCTTTGGCGTATTGGTTGTCGGCAAAGTCATTGCAGGAGTAGATGTCCGAAAATACGTCCATGAGAGCGCGCATGGGCTCGGCGATTTCCAGAGTCAGCGCGTCAAGCGTTTCGTAAGCGGGCTCCATTTCGGCGACCAGCAGCGCGTCATCAATGATGTCGCTGTTATAGGGCGAAATATCGTATTTGTAATCATATCCCGAGTCAGGAACAAAAGAAAACTCGTCGTCGGGCATGACAACCGTATAGTAGCTGTCGATGGTATCAAGCATTTCGACCATGTAGTTGTTCATTTCAACATAAATGTTATATTTGATGACGTCCATGGTCTCGGGGTCGATTTCCTCTTCAGAGGAAGAAGCTTCATCGTCCGGGGACGGCTCGCTGGTTTGTGGGGCGCCGTCGTCCGGATCCGGTTCGGCAGCCGGCAGGTCCTGTACGGGCTCAGACGGTTCGCCGGGCTGGACCGTATCTTCCTGGCCGGCGCAGCCGGACAGGGCCAGCACAAGGGCGATAAGCAGGGCAGCCAGAACCGCGCGCCTTTGAAAAAACAGCCTGTTCAAAAATTCATCATCCTGTTCCGATAGTTTTGTGCGGCCGCATAAACCGCTTCTTGATTTTACCACAGCGCCGTGTACATGGCAACGGAAAAAGCGCGAACCATATATTTTTCCGCATGAAAAGACAGATCATGACAGGCGGCCGGCGGTCGGAAGAATGAATCGGGCCTTGGGTGAAAACCGGCAAAATCACAACCGCCAGGCAAAACAAAAACCTCCCCTGCCGAAGCAGGAGAGGTTGGTGCGGATGAAGGGACTTGAACCCCCATGAAGTTGCCCTCACATGGACCTGAACCATGCGCGTCTGCCAATTCCGCCACATCCGCGAGTGCAAGAGTAATTATACACACATCTTCGCGATTTGTCAACAGTTTTTTTAAAATATTTTTTCTGGACTGATTACAATACTATTTTGCGAAAAGGCGTTGTGATTTTTGAAAGCGATCGGTGCTTTTTGCAGGCAGGTATGGTACAATGGTTTTCAAAGGAGGATGGGACAGATGAATTACCGGGTATTGGGAAAAACCGGCCTGCGCGTCAGCGAGGTCGGGCTGGGAGCCGAGCACCTGCAGGGGCTGCCGGCGGAACAGGTCTTTGCCGTGGTGGATCGCGCTGTCGAGCGGGGAATTAACATCATTGACGTTTTCATGTCCGAACCGCAGGTGCGCACGGACATCGGCCGCGCCATTGCCGGCCGGCGGGACAAGGTCATTTTGCAGGGGCATATCGGGGCCGCGTGGCTGGACGGACAGTACCGCCGTACCCGCGACGCCGATCAGTGCCGGCATTTTTTTGAAGATTTCCGCGAGCGCCTGGGCGTTGAAACGGTCGACATCGGGATACTGCACTATATCGACGACGAAGCGGATTTTGACCGCGTTTTTCACGGCGACATGCTGCGCTATGCCCTTTCGCTGCGCGAAAAAGGCGTTATCGGCGCGCTGGGTATGAGCTCGCACAACCCTGTCGTCGCGCGCAGGGCGGTTGAAACCGGGCTTTTGGACGTGCTGCTGTTCAGCATCAACCCCGCCTATGATGTCATGCCGGGCGACGCTGCGCTGGACAGGCTGTTTGATGCAGAAAGCTACCGCAGCCCTGCGCTGGGCGGCATCGAGCCGGAACGGGCCAGGCTGTACCAGACCTGCGCGGCGCAAAACGTCGGCATCACGGTCATGAAATCACTGGCGGCCGGCGCGCTGCTGTCCGATCGCACTTCGCCGTTTGGCCGGGCGCTGACGCCGGTGCAGTGCATCCATTACGCGCTGACCCGTCCGGCGGTGGCCAGCGTGCTCGTTGGCTGCCGCACGCCTGAAGAGGTCGACGCCGCCGCAGAGTACGAATCGAGCACCGCCGCCCAGCGCGACTATTCGGGCGTTTTGGGGACGGCCCCGCTTTTTTCCATGGAAGGCCGGTGTATGTACTGCAACCACTGCCTGCCCTGCCCGGCGCAGATCGACGTCGCCGCCGTGGGACGGCTGCTCGACATGGCCCTGTTGCACGAAGGCGGCGTGCCCGAAACGGCGGCGGAGCACTACCGCGCGCTTTCAGCGCACGCCGGGGACTGTATCGAGTGCCGCAGCTGTGAGCGCAACTGCCCTTTCCGCGTCCCGGTCGTCGAGCGGATGCGCCGCGCGCGTGAATTGTTCGGCGAGTAACGGCAATTTTTTTGTGATACCCCCTTGCAAAGAGCCGCCCAATGTGCTAATATAATATAGCCGTCGGTTTTGGCGGCAATATGCGGTCATGGCGGAACAGGCAGACGCGTACGTTTGAGGGGCGTATGGGCAACCGTCCGGGTTCAAGTCCCGGTGACCGCACCAACAGAAAGACACCGGTTTTGCCGGTGTCTTTCTGTTTTTTCGGGGAATGGGTCGGATGCGCGCTTTTTCAGGCGGTTTGTGACGGACGGTTGCCGTTGCTTTTCCTTTTTGCCGATGGTACAATGAACTTATATCACAGGCGTGCGGATACGCCGGGGGAGGACATGCCATGAAGCGATGGGGAGCTTTTTTGCTGACCGTCTGTATGCTGCTGGCACTGGCGGCGTGCGCCGGCGAAACCAGGGGAACGGGCGGGCTGTATGAAGCGGAAGGATTTGGGCAGAGCCTTTCGACCGCTTTTTTTGACTTTCAGGTCAATTCGGCCCTGCTGACTACACAGCTCGAGGATTATGAACCCAGCGACCCCAACAACCGGTTTTTGATTGTCAATATCACCGTGCAGAATACTTTTACAGACGACAGCGCGATCCCGATGTTTGACACCGACTTTGCGCTGAGCTGGCCCGCGCTGGAAGGGGATGTCATTTACTGCGAAGAAAACTTCGCGTCTGTACAGCTGCCGGAAGAGTATGAGATTTTTAAAGGCGAAAGCCGTACCGGCGACCTGGTATTTGTCGTGCCCGGCAGCCAGACCTCTTTTACGCTGGAATATACCGAGATTTACGAAGACGAATTCGAAGGCAATACCTTTCAGATCAGTTTTGATGCGCAGCAGGATACGCAGTAGCGCAGAAAACCACCCTTTGGGGCGCCCTCTGTAAAGAAGGCGCCCCAGGAATTGTCTTTGTCTGCTTTTCAGAGACTTGAACCTGACTCGGCCCAAAAGGAATTGCCCAGGGCGCAGAAGTCAGAATATTGCTGCTGATATAAAGTGCGAGCAGCGCCCAAAACTGAACAGGCACATCATGCTTGAAGCAGCCGTTTATCATCCCGGCTGCAAACAAAGGGGAAGCCTGCCCGTTTTCGTATTTGACGGGACATTCCTCATATCTCTTCCATCGGAAAAACACGAAGCAAAAAGTGATTCCCCTGCGCATCGGCAACACAGTATTTTTTGTCTTCTGACCAGCCTTTGTTGATTTGCCGCTTGGGAGTAAACGTATGCTGCCGCATCCCCTTTTCACCCTTTTAAGCAGCGGTTGGTTTGCGCCGCCCATTATAGCATAAAATGACAGCTCCTGCTATTACAAAAGAAAAGGCCGGGGCCGGCAGCTTTTGCGGGGCGGCTTTTCCCTTCGCCGTTCCGCAGGCCAAACACAGGAGCCTCAGCCGTACCTGGCAGGCGCCCTCCGGCGGCTCGACTTTTTTGGGCAGATGTGGTAAGATGAAGGCAGGCAAATGACAAAGGGCCGGCCTGGCCCGATATTCAGAAAGGGTGCGTGAATGATGCTGAATACGATTTTTGAAAGAAGAAGCGTCCGCAAATACCTGGAAAAACCCGTCGAGGATGACAAGCTGCACACGCTGCTGCGCGCCGCCATGTACGCGCCGTCGGCCCATGACAGGCGGCCGTGGCACTTTGTCGTTGTGCGCGACCGCGCCGTGATCGAGCAGTTCATGCAGGTACACCCGTATTCCAAGATGCTGGCACAGGCGCCTGTGCTCATTGTTGTGTGCGGCGATACAAGCCGTGAAGCTGCGCCGGGATATTATCTGGAAGACTGCGGCGCCGCCACGCAGAATATGCTGCTGGCAGCCTGTGAACTGGGGCTGGGCGCCTGCTGGCTGGGCATTACGCCGGTCCGCGAGCGGATGGAACCGGTGAAACAGCTGCTGGGCCTGCCTGAGCATATCGAGCCGTTCTGCGGCGTCGCTGTCGGTTATCCGGACGAAGCGCGGCAGGTCCCTGAGCGGTTTGAAGAGTCCCGCGTCCATCAGAACCGCTGGTGAACAAATCCCGTCTGTTTTTGGTCGCCCAGGGGCTGGTATCCCGTATTTTTCAGGACAATGTGTCGAGATCGGCGGCTGAACTGGCGTATTACCTGCTGTTTTCACTGTTTCCGCTGCTGATTTTTCTGAACGCGTTGATCGGCGCTTTCCAGTTTGACATCAATGCTTTGCTGGCTGAGCTCGATTTGCTTCTGCCGGCCGAGGTGATGGGGATCATTGTCGATTATGTCGGTTATACCGCGTCTCTGCAATCGCAGACGCTGGCCTATGCCGGCCTGGTGCTCGGCGTATGGTCTATTTCGCGTTCGGTCAGCTCGCTTTTGCGCGCCATTTCACAGGCATACCGGGTGCAGCGCCGGGGCTGGCTGTCACGCGTATTGCCGGTGGTGCTGACCGTGGCGCTGATGGCGTCGGTGTTTTTGCTGCTCATCCTTTTGATGATCAGCCAGACGCTGCTCGCCACGGTCTCGCGGTTTATCCACCTGCCCGGCGGGCTGGTCGCACTGTGGGATCTGATTAAGTTTCTTATCGGCCCGGCATTCATTTTCTTTTTGTTGACCGGGCTTTATCATGTCGCGTCACAGCGGCAGCACCGCCTGATTGAGGCGATGCCGGGTGCGCTGTTCAGCTGCGTGGTGTGGACGCTGTTTTCCGCCGGGTTTTCGTACTATGTGAGAAACTTCGGCAGGTATTCCATTTTATACGGGTCACTGGGCGCCATCATCATTTTAATGTTGTGGCTGTACGCCACCGGCGCACTGGTTATCGCCGGGGGCGAGCTCAACCATGTTTTGATCGAAGTAAAAGGCAAGGGGAGAAACGAGCAATGAACAGGAAAATTACCGCGGCGGTGGCTTTTGACACGCCGGAGCGCCGTGCGCGTGTCGATGAAGCGGCGAAAAAACTGGGCTTTGAAGTGCGTTGGGTTAAAGACCGGCAGGTCGCAGAAGAGGATGTGCGGGACTGCGAGATCTTTTTTGGAATGCTTCCGCCTGCGCTGCTGCGCGAAGCGCGATCGCTCAAATGGCTGCAATGTTCGTTTGCGGGCATTGACCGTTATGCAGATCCGTCGCTGTACGCCGGCAATGTGACCGTAACCAACGCGTCAGGCGCATATGGCATTACCATTTCAGAGCATATGATCGTCACGCTGCTTATGCTGATGCGCCGGATGCCTGAATACCACGAGATGCAGAAAAGACGCGAGTGGTACTGCGTCGGCGAGATCAAATCAATCATGAACAGCGTCATTACCGTAGTTGGCGTCGGCGATCTCGGCTCGAATTTCGCTAAACGTGTGCGGCCTATGGGCGCTTTTGTCCGCGGCGTACGGCGTAAAACCGGTTCGAAACCTGACTTTGTCGACGAGATCTATACCGTCGACCGTTTGAACGAAGCCATTGCGGGCGCGGACGTCGTCGCGCTGTGCCTGCCGGGCACCGGTGAGACCCGCCGCCTGTTTGACCGTGATCGGATGCTGAAGATGAAGCCGGGATCTATTTTAATGAATGTCGGCCGCGGCAGCGCCGTTGATTTAGCGGCTCTTGACGAGCTGCTGCGTTCCGGGCACCTGGGCGGGGCGGCCATTGATGTCACCGAGCCAGAGCCTCTGCCGCCGGATCATCCGTTGTGGACGGCGCCGCACGCGCTCATTACTCCGCATATTTCGGGGAATACGTCGCTGCCCTTGACATGTGAGATCATTGTTGATATTTTCCTTGATAATCTGGAGCGGTATGTTCAGGGCCGTCCCCTGCAGCATCTTGTCGACTTGAAAGCAGGATACTAAACGCCCTGCTCTAATTGATTTAAAATTCGAAGACTGCCTTTCTGTACAGCAGAGAGGCAGTCCTTTTTCATTTTGCGGGCAGTTTTGTCAAATCGGTTTTTCGTTTTTGAATTCTCGTTAAAGCTGTCCTTGCGTTGATCTTTGTGAAAATAGATGATATGATAAAAAACAGAACATATGTCCTTATTTACAAAAGGGGGGATGTTGTGCATAGGATATAGATGCGAGCCCGGAAAGATTCTTTGATACGAATAATAAAAAAGCCGCCTCTTCGGCGGCGGGCAG
>CALWJQ010000038.1 GCA_944381055.1 uncultured Clostridia bacterium
TACCGCAGGCGCTGAAAGAAGTGCCGCACCTATTCGTCGCGGAAAACGAAGACCGAATCCCTGTGGGCTTTATGGGGGTAGCGGGCTCGCGCCTTGAGATGCTGTTTATTGCCGCCGAAGAAAGGGGAAAGGGCTGGGGTGGGAAATTGCTCCGGTACGGCATGGAAAAATACGCGGTCAGCGAGCTTGCTGTCAATGAACAGAACCCTCTCGCAAAAGGGTTTTATGAGCATATGGGGTTTAAAGTGTATAAAAGGACGGATTGTGATGAACAGGGCAATCCGTACCCGCTGCTGTACATGAGGCTGGACGCAGAAACCGCGCCTTAACGGACAGCGGGCCGCGTGGAGAATAACCGGAAGGAGCTTGCCTATGAAATATACCATTGCGCTCATCGACGTCGACGACACGCTGCTTGATTTCGGGAAATCCGAACGTGCGGCGCTGCAAACTGCGCTGACGGCCTTTGGCGCGCCCTTTGACGACAGCGTTGCGGCGCTGTATCACGACATCAACGACGGGCTGTGGAAGCGGCTGGAACGCGGCGAGCTGACCCGCGCGCAGCTGTGGGAAATGCGGTTTGAAGAGCTGTTCCGTGCCCTTGGCCGGCCTGTGCCGGACGGCGTCAATGAACGCTACATGGCGTCGCTCGCCGAACAGGCCTTCCCGATGGACGGCGCGCGCGAAATGCTGGAGCGCGCCGCACGCCTGGCGGATTTGTATATTGTTTCCAACGGCGTCGGCGCCGTGCAGCGCAACCGCCTGAAGCTCACCGGCCTGGACATTTATTTTAAAGATGCCTTTTTATCGCAGGAGCTGGGCGCGCAGAAGCCTTCGCCCGCTTTTTTCGACGGGGTGTTCCGTGCCCTTGGGCCGGTTGACCGCAGGAAAATCGTCCTGCTGGGCGACAGCCTGACGAGCGATATGAAAGGGGCGCGCAACGCCGGCGTCGCCGCCTGCTGGTACTGCCCGGACGAAACGCGTCCTGACGTGCCGGGGGCCTATGACTTCCGCATTGCAGAGCTTGGCCGGTTTATCGGCGTATTGGAGGGGGAAATATGAATCAGGCGCTGGAGGAAATGATTGCGCGCAGCGAGCGCATCGTCTTTTTCGGCGGCGCCGGCGTCAGCACCGAGTCGGGCATCCCCGATTTCCGCAGCGTCGACGGGCTGTACAGCCAGAGCTATGACGTGCCGCCTGAAACCATTCTCAGCCACTATTTTTTCAAGCGGGATCCTGACACGTTTTTCCGGTTTTACCGGGAAAAAATGCTGGCGCTGGACGCAAAACCCAATGCGGCGCACCGGCGTCTGGCCGCGCTCGAACGCGAAGGGAAGCTGAAGGCTGTCGTCACCCAGAACATCGACGGCCTGCATCAGGCGGCGGGCAGCAAACGGGTCTTTGAGCTGCACGGTTCAGTACATCGCAACTACTGCCAGAAATGCGGGGCCTTTTTTGACGCGCAGCATGTGAAAAACAGCGTGGGCGTCCCGCGATGCCCGTGCGGGGGAATTATCAAGCCCGACGTGGTTTTGTATGAAGAGCCGCTCGATCAGGACGTTTTGCAGGGGGCGGTCGAAGCCATCATGGACGCCGACATGCTCATTGTCGGCGGGACGTCGCTTGCCGTCTGGCCTGCGGCTGCGCTTGTCGACTATTACCGCGGCGACCGGCTGGCGCTCATCAACCGCGAGCCGACGCGGGTCAGCGGACGCGCCAATCTGGTCATCACCGACAGCATCGGCGCCGTTTTGGGAAAGGAGCAGGTATGAAAGCGGTTTTGCTTCCCGCGCCGCGCGTCAGCCACTGGAGCGGCGGACAGACGGCGGAAATCGCGTTGTGGCCGCCTGAGAGCAGCTATGCGCGCCGTGATTTTCTTTGGCGGCTCAGCTCGGCGACCGTCGAATGCGAGACGTCAGTGTTTACAAGCCTGCCTGACTATGACCGCGTGATCGCCCTGCTGTACGGCGATCTGACCCTCGACGTCGCAGGGCAAACGGTGCCGCTCGGCCTTTGCCAGCCCTATGCCTTTGACGGCGGGACGCCGGTGACCAGCACAGGCTGCGCGGTCGACTTCAACCTGATGCTGCGCAAGGGAAAGTGTACGGGGGAGATGCGCCCGCTGCACAGCGGGGAACTGTTTCTGACCGCGGGGGAGCATCTTTTTTACGCCGCCGACCCCATGACCGTGCGCTGGAAAAACGGCGGCGGCGTCCTCCCCGCAGGCAGCTGCCTGCGGATCACGCTTTGCCGCGGCGAGAGCGTTCAGGCCGCCGCCGAACCGCGGGGCCGCGCCATGCTGGCCAGCGTCCGGTATGTGAAATGAAAAAGCCAAAGAGAAAAGCCGCCCTTGGGGCGGCTTTTTCTGTCATCAGGCGTTTTCGGCCTCGGCAACGGCCTCAATTTCAATCAGCAGGCCGGGGCGCAGGTCTTTGGTCGGGACAATGATGCGGGCGGGCTTGTGCCCGCCGAAAAATTCTGCGTAAACGCGGTTGACCGGATCCCACAGCGCGCTGTCCGCGATATAGGCGCGGCACATGACGACTTTGTCACGGGTCAGACCGGCAGCGTGCAGTACGGCGTCGATTTTGTTCAGACAGGCGCGGGTCTGCGCCTCGATTCCGTCAGGCAGCGCGCCGGTTTCGGCGTCGTTGGGCAGCTGGCCGGATATATACAGCGTGCCGTTGGACAAAACGCCGGGGCTGTAATGGCCGGACGCTTTGACGTGGTGTTCAGGGACGATCAGTTTCATGGGTGCCTCCTTTTCCGACGGGCTTTTGAAACTCTGCAATGTGCTCCCGCACATACTGCGTCAGCGTTTCCTGAAGCTGAGGGATCTGCGCGCGGAACCAGGCGCGGGCTTCGGCGTCCTGCGCCGGCGAGGACGCGCGCCAGGACTGAAGACGGCGATCTGCCTCGTCCATGCCGACGGCGTAGAGCCGGTCGCACAAAAAATCAATGACCGGCTTGTCGGCGGCAAGCAGGGCAGAAAACTGCGCGTCGTCATAGCGCTTGACAGCCTCGATAAACCAGCAGGGCCAGAACAGCTTTTCCAGCTGCGGCGGCGCGACAGGTCCGGGCAGGCGGGGGGCGGGCAGGGAAAAAGCGGAAAAATACGCGTCAAGGTAGCGCCGCAGGCGCGCCAGGATGTCGTCATAGGTCAGCGATTCGGCCGCGGGGAAGGGGGCGACCGCGTCGGGCGAAAAGATCCGCGCCGGCATGGCGCGGCGTGCAAGCGACAGGATATACAGCCCTGCGACGGTCATCGCCAGGCACAGGGCAGCGCAGAGAAACCAGATCCAGCGCCCGCTGCTCCCGGGCGTCAGCAAGGCGTACATCAGCAGGGCGGAACCGAACATCGACGTCAGGCAGATGCAGGCAAGCAGCCCGCAGCCCGAAGAAGTCTTGCGCAAACAAGCCACCTCTTTTCAATATAAACGACCCGGCAGGTACATTGTACCACAACAAAGAGCAAAAAGCGAAGTTTTTTTACCGGGCCGCGGACAGAGGTTTAGTTTGCGATTTTTTTCTGCCGGCCAAAGAAAAACCAGATAAATATGGCGGTGAGAACTGCCAAAGCGGCAATCAGGCCGACGGTCAGCAGCGGAATGTTGGGGCCGGGGGCGGGAATTTCGTCCGCCGGGGGGATGAGTTCCGGCTGGGGCGGCAGCACGTCCGGATCTGCGGGGAGTTCGGCGTTTGCAAGGTCGCTCAGGCAGAGCCATACATTCCGGTATCCGTACAGATAGCTGATATATCCCCACACGCGGCCATCGCTGTCTTCATAGCATTGGGAAATGTAGTTTCCCGGGCCGTCGCTTACCCAGGTGGTGTCCATGTCGTCCTGCACGACCACGCCTGACCCCGGATATTCCCACAGCACCACGCGGCCGGCCTCTCTCAGAATTTGGTCATAGCCGCCGTCATAGGGGAAAAACTCGCTTTCATGCGCTTCGGCAAAGGATAGATAATCCGGTACTACGACACAGTCGCTCAGCCGGACCCAGCCGCGCAGCGGGTCATTCTCATTCCATGTGCTGCGCCATACGCCGCCCCACTGGACGCCGCTTGCGTCGGTGTACAGCGATGAGCAGTACAGGTTCTCGCTGTTGGCGATATTTTCGCGCACTTGGGTGCTCAGCGGACTTTTATACAGCGAGACATAGCCGTCGGGACCGTTGGCCGTATAGGTGCGCTGCAGGTATTCGCAGTCGTCGCCATACCGGGCGAAAAACGGGTCTCCGTCCGGAAGAACGATGCTGTCCGCATACACGGCCGGGACGGCCAGCAGGCAGAGAAAAAGAGCCGAAAGCACGCGGCAGAGAGATTTTTTCATAGGGATTCCTCCTGTTTACTGTGTTTTGCGGGACGCAAACAGCCGGCGAATCAAAAGCCAGGTGGCGATGGCCAGCGCGGCGATGAGAAAAACGGTCAGATTGGTCAGCCGAAATACATAGGGGATATGCTCGGCTGCGGGGATGAGCTCGACGCCGTCTGCCGCTGTGCCGTTTTCAGTCAGCTCGGCGCAGTCGGACCGAAGCACCCAGACAAAAGAATCCCGAGGGTCTTCGCTCTGCACGGCAATCCATTCGGCTCCGTCGGGCGCGGTGTAGAGATAGGGACCGGAAAAGGTCAGGCCGTTGGCCGCGTTGTCGTATTTGCGCTGCATTTCAGGCGTGTACCACAGCGTGACATATCCTTCGGTCCCGTTGGTCACATACTCATGGGGCTCATACCGGCAGTCGTCGACGTGTGCAGCATAAAAGCTGTCGCTGGGCGCGATGGTGATCAGATCGGCGGAAGCTGTGGTCGACAGCAGCAGACAGACGGCGAGGACAAGGGACGGCAGACGTTTCATACAAAGGCCTCCTTACAGAAAAGGATTGATGACAAGGCCGAGAGAAAAAGAAATGCCGTTGCACAGCACAGAAAAGAGCCGGGGCGCGCGGATGTTTTGTCCGTACCGGCGGTAGTACCAGCCTTCAACGGCTGCGGCCATACATTCCCACGCCGCGGTGGCCGCCGGATGAGGAAAGAGCAGATACAGCAGTACGACGACCGGATTGGTCAGCACGTTGACGAGCGCGCACAGCAAAAGATCGCGGCGGCGCAGACCCCATAAAAGGGCGAAAGTCAGCTCGAACACAAGGGTCAGGCCGAGCGACAGCGCAAAGGTCGTCAGCATGGCGTCTTTTTCAGCCCCGCCAGCAGCAGCGGCAGGGAGAACAGAGCGACCGCGGC
>CALWJQ010000039.1 GCA_944381055.1 uncultured Clostridia bacterium
AAAAGGAACATCAGAAGCGCCATCGACAAGATCCTGTTCACGTCCATCACCCCGAGATTAGCATGATATGTTGCGTACAGTATATCATTTCGCATGGGGGTTGTAAAGCATGGCAGAAGACCGGCTGATAAATCCTTACTTCACTGGCGAACCCATATGAACACAGACAAAAATGGGGTGGACATCTAAAATGTCCACCCCAGATGGTGGGAGGTGGTGGATTCGAACCACCGAAGTCACTGACAACAGATTTACAGTCTGCCCCCTTTGGCCACTCGGGAAACCTCCCCTATTCACTTGTGCCCAAAACGGATGGAGCTGGTGGACGGATTCGAACCCCCGACCTGCTGATTACAAATCAGCTGCTCTACCGGCTGAGCTACACCAGCATACCTGTGGCGCGAAAATTATTCTATCACATAACGCCAGTTTTTGCAAGCCCTTTTTTTATTTTTTTTGCTCCAGGTTTTCAAGCCTGGACGCGACCGTGTGCAACACAGAAAACAGCGAAGGCGCCAGCATGGGATACGCCTGCTGCACGCCGTCTATGGTCATATCAGGCAGGGTGATCGGGCTGCGTTTTTTATTTTCCGGCGACGACAGCTCGCGCAGGCGGCGTTCGCACAGCTTCATTTCCGCGTCGCACAGCTCGGAAAAATAAGCCACCGGAACCGAAAAAGTCGCTTCGCTGCCCACGCCGCTCGCCATATAGACCAGACGGTAGGCCTTGTAAAGGGCCAGAAACAGGTAAGACGTAACTTCCTGCGTCAGCTGGCGGCAGTCGCTTTTCCCCACCAGATCCAAAAGCAGCGAGCTTGTGTTGACAATAAGCTTTTTGCTGAGCAAGGCCATGGCGCTGCCCCGCAGCACGTTGTCCTTTTCCGCCGACATGTCGGGCACATCTTCGGCGGCAATGGTGTTGCCTTCACGCGACATGGTGCGCCCCAGCAGATAATCGCACGACACGCCGTAATAATCGGCTGCACGTACCACAAACGAAAGCCCCGGCTCGCGGATGCCGTTTTCATAGTGCGACAGCAAAGCCTGCGAAACCCCCAGTTCGCCGGCCGCCTTTCTCTGGCTGATCTTTTTTTCCTGCCGCAGCAGCGACAGCGTGCGCGAAAAATCCTTGACCATAATCCCCCCGCGTCCGCATACGGCGAGACGCATGTTTAATTATAGCCTTTTTATTACGTTTTGTAAAGATATTTTGTCAAAAAACCGCAGGGAATGTCAAACGCCGCCTGCCCGCGTCTAATCAGACGCCGCGCTTCGTATATATTCAGTAAAACCCGGACAGGAGGCTTGCGCGCATGTTCATCGCCACGATTCGCATCGGCCTGCTGCGGCGGCTGCTCGCGCTGGCCGTCTTTCTCTGCCTTGCGTTTTTTGCGCTGTTCCGCGCGCCGGACGGCGCTCCGGCCCTGTCCGCCGCCACGGCGCAGGGAACGCCGCTGCCCGTCATTATGTACCATTCCCTGCTGCGCGACCCGGCCATGGCCGGACCGTATGTGCTGTCGCCAGATGATTTTGAAGCCGACATCCTTTACTTGCAGCAGCACGGCTACGAAACCGTTTCGCTGCGCCAGGCCGTCGATTACGTTTTAAGCGGCGGTTCCCTGCCGGAAAAACCGGTGCTTTTGACGCTGGACGACGGTTTTTTGAACAACTTAAGCTATCTGCCCGACATTCTCGAGCGGACCGGCGCGTGCGTACTGGTCTCGGTTGTGGGACAGTATACCGAACTGTTTTCCGGCCATCCCGATCCCAATCCCAGTTATGCCTATCTGTCATGGGACGAAATCACCGCGCTCACGGCCACTGGGAAGGTTGAGATCGGCAACCACTCATGGGGTTTTCACGCACTGTCCCCCCGGCGCGGCGCAATGCGGCTGCCCGGCGAAACCGACGCACAGTACCGCGCCGCCCTGATCAATGACGCGGCCCGTTTGCAAAACGCGCTCAACGAGCGCTGCGGCCTGAGCCCGCAGGTCTATACCTATCCTTATGGCCAAATTTCTGAAGGCGCAGACACGCTTTTGCGCGAAATGGGCTTTGCAGCCACCCTGTCCTGTTACGAGCTGATCACTACGCTGACGCCGGGCCGGCCGGACTGCCTGTATTCCATCGGCCGGTTCAACCGGCCGAGCGGAATCAGCAGCGCAGATTTTTTTACAGATATCGGATTGTCCTAGCCGTCAGTTCTGTTAAAAAATTTACGGAAATTTGCTTTACAATTTCCTCAACCCGTGTTATAGTATAAGTGTACCAGGGATATGACCTGTTACGTTTTCTATTATTGCCTTATGCTTTTCACATACACACCTCCCTTCTGTGGCTTGTCTGCAGACAAAAAAGCGCAACGAAAGTTGCGCTTTTTTGTGTCCATTTTCAGTTGCCGGGCGCAGGCTTACGCTTTGGTAAAGGCGTCTTTCCCCAAGCCGCAGATCGGGCATTGGAAGTCGTCGGGAATATCTTCCCATTTGGTGCCGGGGGCAATGCCGTGCTCGGGGTCGCCGGCCGCTTCGTCATACACATAGCCGCAGGGGCATTCGTACTTGCTCATGTCTGCTCCTCCTCATTTTTATTCGTCCGTGCAAAAATCCGTTTTTCATCTGGCTACTGTTTTATCATAGCCCGGAAAGCCGCCCGTTGTCAAGGGAAATTTCCCCGTTTCTGACCGCCCGGCAGCAAAAAACGCCTCCGCCGCGGCGGAGGCGTTTTTTATTTCCCATCAATATGCAATGCCGAATACGACCATCTTGGTCGCCGGCCTGCCGCAAACCGGGCAGACATCGCCGACTTTTTCCTGTTCAAAGGGGATGCAGCGGGCCGGCATGCCGGTCAGCTCCTTGATGGCCTCTTCGCACTTTTCGTCGCCGCACCACATGGCTTTGACAAAACGGGCGCGGCCCTCGAGCGCCGCCTTCATTTCATCAATGGTGCGGGCGCAGACGGTGTTCTGATCAAGGTTGTCCTTGGCCTTCTGATAAATGGCTTTGGCGAACTCGTCGAGCTGCTGCGCCGCAACCTGCGGCAGCTGATCGAACGCGACGGTCATTTTCTCGCGGTTGTCGCGGCGCACAAGCACGCAGACGCCCTGTTCGATGTCGCGGGGACCCAGCTCGATGCGCAGCGGCACGCCGCGCATTTCATATTCGGCGAACTTCCAGCCCGGGCTCTGCTCGCTGTCGTCCAGCTTGACACGGAACCCGGCGTCCCGCAGGGTCTGTGCCACCTCGGCAGCCTTTTCCAAAACGCCCGGCTTGTGCTGGGCGACCGGTACCACGGCGACCTGGACGGGCGCTACGGCCGGAGGCAGGACCAGCCCCTCGTCGTCGCCGTGCGTCATAATGATGCCGCCGATCAGGCGGGTCGAAATGCCCCACGACGTCTGGTGGACATAGGCCAGGTTGTTCTGCTTGTCAGCGAACTGAATGCCAAAGGCCTTGGCAAATCCCTGGCCGAAATAATGGCTCGTACCACTCTGCAGCGCCTTGCCGTCATGCATCATGGCTTCGATGGTATAGGTCTCTTCGGCGCCGGCAAACTTTTCACGATCGGTTTTGCGGCCTTTGATGACCGGCATACACAGGTACTTCTCGCACAGCTCGGCGTAGCAGTCAAGGATGTCGAGCGTTTCACGCCGCGCCTCTTCCTCGGTAGCGTGAATGGTGTGGCCTTCCTGCCACAAAAACTCCCGCGAGCGCAGGAAGGGGCGGGTCGTCTTTTCCCAACGCACAACGCTGCACCACTGGTTATACAGCTTGGGCAGGTCGCGCCAGGAGTGGACGATATGTGCGTAATGCTCGCAGAACAGCGTCTCCGACGTCGGGCGGACACACAGGCGCTCTTCAAGCTTTTCACTGCCGCCCTGGGTCACCCACGCGACCTCGGGGGCAAAGCCTTCGACATGATCCTTTTCCTTTTGCAGCAGCGACTCGGGGATAAACATGGGCATCGCAACGTTTTCGTGCCCGCGCGCCTTGATCATGCCGTCAAAAATTTTCTGGATGTTTTCCCAGATGGCATAAGCATAAGGTCGGATGACGACGCAGCCGCGCACGCTGGAATAGTCGATCATCTCGGCCTTTTTGACGATGTCGGTGTACCACTGCGCAAAATCCTGGTCCATGGGTGTAATTGCGTTGACAAGCTTTTTGTTGTCTGCCATAGGTCATCCATCCTTTTTTCTGTAAAGTGAGAAAAAGTCCGCCGAAGCGGACTTTTTGACAATCAATCGCCCCGCCGGCTGTACGGGCGCAGGCGCTTTCAGCGCCGGGCCTTTGCAAAGACCCCGGCAAGACCCGCCGTGCGGGCCGGCTGTGACCGCCGCCCGATCAGAAGAGCATCGCCAGCACAAACGTCAGAACAATAAAGATAACGGCGCAGATGCCGGTCAGCTTTTCCAGCTTGGCGTCGAGCGAGCGGGCTTTGTTTTTGCCGAAAAAGGTGTCCGCCACACCGTCAATCGAGCCGGAAAGCCCGGCAGACTTGCCCGATTGAAACAGAACGGTGGCAATGAGCACCAGCGAAACGATCACCTGTACAACAGTAAGCGCGGTTTCCATTCATCAAACCTCCGGAATATCAGAATGCCGCCGAGCGGCCTGGCTGCCTGTTTTTGCGCACCCGCCTTTTTCCCTGCGGATACAGCAACACATAGTATAGCATATCCTGCCCGCAGTTGCAAGGCTTTTTTGC
>CALWJQ010000040.1 GCA_944381055.1 uncultured Clostridia bacterium
AGGGCCCCGGCGGAAAAGTCAAAGGTAAACGACCGGCTTACCTCTTCGCCGGGCAGCAGGACCGAGACATCGACGGTCTGCACGCCGGCCAGTCCGGGTTCCAGGACAAAGCTGTCATACTGCGCAAGCGGCGTGCTGTCGGCATTCATGCACCCCTGGCTGCCGTCAGGCCATGCAATGCTGGCCTGCAAAACGGGCGCACCGTCCCGGTTCCACAGCACAATGCTGCCCGTTTCCGCCTGCGGTGCGCCGGGGTCAACGCCGTGCCGGGAAGCGCTGAGCTGTTCGTCCAAAAATCCGGCAGCCTGTTCCAGCGGCAAAAGCTGCGCCGGAACGATCAGGCTCAGAAGTTCGAAAACGGCACACAGCCCCAGTCCAAATAAAACACGAATCGTCATACGCCTTCCTCCTTATCGGGGATATACTCCAGGATTTCGCCGGGCTGGCAGTCAAGCACGCGGCACAGCGCGTCGAGCGTAGAAAAACGCACGGCGCGGGCGTGGTTGTTTTTTAAAACGGACAGGTTGGCCGGGGTCAGGTCGATGCGTGCGGCCAGTTCGCCCAGGCTGATCTTGCGCCGGGCCATCAAAACATCCAGGTTGACGACGATAGGCATGTTTCCGCCCCCTAAATGGTCAGATCGTTTTCTTCGCGCAGGACGGCGGCCTGCCCAAAGAGCGACGCCATGACCAGGCACAAAAGCCCGGCCATCAGGAAAACAGGGATAAACAGGGCATTATAGGTAAACAGCGGGGACAGGGAGTGAAAATACACGCACGACCAGACGCACCGGACAAGCGCCATCAGACAGACGGCAAAGCAGCAGGCCGCCGCAATGCGCAGGCTTCTGGCGTTGGCGTGCTGAAAAGGCTGGCCTGCGCGCACGGTGCGCAGAACCAGCAGGCCCTGCCACAGGATGACGGCCGAGCACAGCGCGCACGCCAGCAGGAAGACGGTCAGCACAACGGTGGCAGGATCTTCGCCCCACACGCCGACCAGGGCCAGCCCGAAAAAGAAAGCGGGCGACATGTAGAAAAACGAATCTTCGGATTGGGTGAAAAACAAGGCCGACAGCTGCTCGGACAGAGGCCGGCTCGACGCGCGGCCCATGACCACCAGCCCGGGGATGAAGGGCAGCACCAGGATGTTGAGCACCAGCAGGACGGTGAGGAAAATTGACAGCGCAGAGGCCAGCTGCTTTGTCCGTTCCATGGGAATCAGCTCCTTTACAGGGCGATTATAACGCTCGATATATTGTTTGTCAAGAAATATTTATTGTTTATCGATAAAGTCAGGCAAAACGCGGCCCGCCTGCGCCGCCCGGCAGAAAGCGGATACACACAAAAAAACCGCGGGCACACGGCCCGCGGTTTTGGCAGTTACATCATTTCATCGACAATGCGGTCAAGCCCGGTTTTGACGCGCTGAAGCTTTTCCTGCAGCAAATGGTTCTGCTCTTTCAGGTCGCGGATATACAGCTGCCGCCGGATTTTCAGGCGCAGCAGGTCGCCGTTGACCGGCTTTTGGATAAAATCGGCCGCGCCGCTGACATAGCTTTCGATTTCAGCTTCGACGCTTTCGACCCCGGTGAGAAAAATGACCGGGATTTCGTCGGCGCCCGCCGTGCGGCGCAGGGTTTTGAGAACATCCAGCCCGCTGGCGCCCGGCATGACCATGTCAAGCAGAATGACGGCGTAGTCGGCGCTTTCCCGCAGCAGGCCCAGCGCCTGCAAGCCGGAATTGGCGGTGACGATTTCGTATTCGTCGCTGAGCAGCGCCTTGACAATAGCGCGGCTCGTCATGTCGTCGTCGACGACCAGGATTTTTTTCATACGGGCGGCGCTCCTTTCGTCAAGCGGGGTTTTCGGCCAGGAACTGTTCGATAAGGCCGGTTACCCGGCGGTATTCTGCGCACAGCGCCTCGTGCTGCGACGCCAGCGCGGGCAGCGGATCGCCGGCGCGAAGCCCGGCAAGATAGCCGGCGGCCAGGCGGGAAAGCGGCCCGAACCCCAGGTTGGCAGCCACGCCCTTGAGCGTGTGGACATGCCGGACAAGCGCTTCACGGTCCCCCGCGGCGTGCGCTTCCAGCAGCGCGGGGAAGGTCGGATCCTGCGGAAAGCGCAGGACAAAACGGCGCAAAAGGGCTTCCTGCCCGCCAAAACGGGCGACGGCTTCGGCCTGGTCAACCCCGGCCTGCGCCAACAGCTGCGGAAAATTCATCATGCCGGTCATCTATCCTTTCAGAACGACTTTTGACGGATACTTTGCCTTTTTATCATACCACAGGACGGAGAAAAAAACAACGAAGTTGATTTTTGTAGAGTGAGTTGAATTTTTGTCGACAAACTCGAATTTTTCTATTGACATTTTATTTTTATATGATATGATGAAAGCATATTATACAAGGGCAGGAGGTGATGGAGATCGAGAAACTGACAAAGAGCGAACTTGAGATTCTGACTGTCCTTTGGAGTTCGGACCGGCCTCTGTCCCGGGCGGAGATCCTGGATCGTTCTCCAAAAAGGTCGTGGAAGGAAAGCTCGATTCACCTTCTGCTCAACCACCTGATTGAAAAAAGGATGATCAGGGTCAACGGGTTCGCCAAGTCGGGTTCCCATTACGGCCGCACCTATTCCCCGCTGTTGAGCGAGGCAGAGTATCTGGCCGCGCAGATTCAGCAGATCGAGTCTTTTCAGGCAGATCAGGCAGGGACGGTGACCCAGCTGTTCAGCGCGCTGCTGGACGATTCGGAGCTCACCGATGAGACTTACCAGGAGCTGGAGCGCCTGCTGCAGGAAAAACGGGCGCAGAAGGTGAAAAAAACGCGAAGATGACCCTGACGGTATACTCATTTCTGACCTCGATCCTGTGGCTCGGGCTGTTTTCTGTGCTGATGATGGCGCTGCGCCGCAAAGACTCGTTTGTTCTGAGTTTTGGGCTGCTGCCCATGCTGTGCCTGCTCGTCGCCACGCTGCTGCGTATCTTTCTGCCGCTGGAGTTCCCGTTTACGCGGGTTATTGGCTCGACGGTGTTTATGCCGGCAACACTGGACGCGCTGCAACGGCCGGCAGTTTGGATCGGCGGGGAAAGCTTGAGCCTTTCGCAGCTTTTGATGATTGTGTGGATGGGCGGAGCGGTCATTCAGGTGCTGCGGAGCATGTGGAACGCCGTTCGGTTCCAGAGGACGGTTTTGCGGTATCCGCGGGATCTGTATGCCGAAAAGCTCGTGCGCGAAATCACGGGGCGGAATGTCAGCGTAGTCAAAGGATCGGCGGGCAGGACGCCTTATGTCGTCGGCCTGACCAAACCGGTGATTGTCCTGCCGTACGGCAGATATTACCCGGACAAAAGCCTGCGCTTCATTTTGATGCATGAGTGGCAGCACTTTTGCAACCGGGATTCATGGTGCAAGCTGCTTGTACAGCTGCTGTGCTGTGTGTTCTGGTGGAATCCGCTGGCATATCTGCTGCAGGAACAGGTCATCGAAACGCTGGAACAGCGCTGCGACTTCTGTGTCCTGGCACGGCTGACAGCCGGCGAGCGCAGACGTTATGTGCAGATGCTGCTCGGCGAAAAGCGGATGGGGCGGAAAGAAAGCCGCACGGCCGCCGGATCGTCGCCGTTGGCGGCAGGGGACAGCAAAAACGCCTTTGTTACGCGGCTCAGGCTGGATGCGCAATACGAAAAGGTGCAGTCGCGCGGGAAAGCCGGCGGAATTATTGTCAGTATTCTGATCGGCCTGCTGTTTGTGTTTTCCTATACAATGGTATTTCAACCATATATTGATCCAACTGATACGGCTGGGCTTATAAGCTCTACTGAACTCCCAATAGGATCGTATTTGATTGATAACGAGGATGGTACATATTCCATCTGTATTGATGGCGAATATGGTATAATTGATGATATTACAGTTGAACCTTTCGCCTCAATGCCTATCGTCAGAAAATAATTTGGTTTATTATATAATACCGCGTGGAGGGTGCTTATGAAAATTAAACGGCTAATATGTGCAATTTTTGTATTAGCAGCAATGATGTTATCGTTTGCAGCATCAGCAGCTCCGGTCGCAGTGCCTGTTGCTA
The DNA here is from genome assembly GCA_944381055.1 of uncultured Clostridia bacterium. GTDB lineage: Bacteria > Bacillota > Clostridia > Oscillospirales > Butyricicoccaceae > Ventrousia. The sequence goes on from CALWJQ010000040.1 coordinate 4,086, forward strand.
ATGATGCCGATCCGGATACATCGACTGTCTCGCCGCGCGCGGAACAGACAGAGTGGTATTATAGGATTTATAATGGCCATTTGCAGAAACGCCTGTGGTCGTATACCCGCGGCATCTGGCTGACCGACTGGATTGATTGCTGATTTTCACGCCGAGAACAATGAATTAAATAGCTGACAGATGATAATAAAAGCGGACAAGAAGCCTAATCTTCTTGTCCGCTTTTCCTGCCTTTGCGGCCGTTATTTGTTCAAGCACTGACAGGATTTTTTGCTGACACAAAAAGAGAAAAAGCAACGACGGATCGGATGAAAAAAAACACGTTCTGTGGTAGAATAGAACCGTTCAGATAAAAACGGCGTGAATAGATAGCGACATAAGAAAAACGGATGTATCCGCCAAGGGGAAGTGAGTGGAAGCGATGGAATACACAAGTACGCGGGGCGGCGGAAGTCGGACGGGAGCGGCGGGAGCCATTTTGCACGGGCTGGCGCCGGACGGCGGGCTGTATGTGCCCGAAAGGATTCCGCAGCTTACAGCGGAAACAATCGAAGACCTGGGCAGGCTGGAATACCCGGATCTGGCGGCGCGGATTCTGGAGCTCTGGCTGACGGATTACAGCGCCCAGGAGCTGGAAACGCACTGCCGCGGCGCCTACGGGTCCGGAAAGTTCGGCGGGGCGGAGCCCGCGCCGCTGCGCGCGGTTGAAGACGGCGTGTATGCGCTCGAACTGTGGCACGGGCCGACATGCGCGTTTAAAGACTTTGCGCTGCAGCTGCTGCCGCGGCTGCTCCCGGCAGCGGCGCGCAAGTGCGGCGAAAAGAAGAAAATCGCCATTCTGGTAGCGACGTCGGGCGATACAGGCAAGGCGGCGCTGGCAGGGTTCGCCGATGTGCCGGGCACATGCATCGGGGTGTTTTACCCGGACGGGGGCGTGAGCGACATGCAGCGCCTGCAAATGGTGACGCAGGAAGGCGGCAACGTGGCCGTGTTCGGCGTGCGCGGGAACTTTGACGATGCGCAGAGCGGGGTTAAGCACCTTTTTGCAGACCAAGAGCTGGGCGCGCAGCTGGCGGAAGAGGGGAGGATGCTGTCGTCGGCCAACTCGATTAACTGGGGTCGCCTGGCGCCGCAGATCGTATACTATTTTTCCGCCTACGCCCAGCTGGTGCGGCGGGGCGCCGTTCGGATGGGGCAAAAGGTCAATTTCTGTGTCCCAACAGGCAATTTCGGCAATATTCTGGCGGGGTATCTGGCCAAAAAGAGCGGCCTGCCGGTCGGCAGGCTGGTCTGCGCCTCGAATGAAAACCACGTGCTGTCGGACTTTATCGAAACCGGCATATATGACAAAAACCGGCCTTTTATGCAGACGCAGTCGCCGTCGATGGATATCCTGGTGTCGTCCAATCTGGAGCGGCTGCTGTTTCTGCTGTCGGGGCGCGACGGTTCCCGCTGCCGGGCCTGGATGGAATCGCTGCGCGGTGAGGGCCGGTACGCAATCGGCGAAGAGATGCTGCACGCGCTGCACGGCGAAGGGTTTGCCGGCGGATGGGCCGATGACGCGCAGTGTGCCGAAGAGATCGCCCGGGTGTTCCGTGAACACGGTTATCTGTGCGATACGCACACGGGCGTGGCCATGCGCGTACAGCGGATGTACCGGGAGCAAACGGGGGACACTGCGCCGATGGTGGTGCTGTCGACGGCGTCGCCGTTTAAGTTCGCGCCGGCCATTCTGGGCGCACTGGGAATGGATGCGCAAGGGGACGAGTTTACGAGCCTTGAGCGTCTGGCTGAAGCGGCCGGGCAGAAAGCGCCGGAATCGCTGAGCGGCCTGCGGAATCGGACGGTGCGGTTTGAACAGACATGCGCGCCGGAAGAAATGCGCAAGACGGTACAGACATGGCTTGCAAAGGAGGCACAGCGATGAAAGCAGTGGTCTTTTTGGGTGACGGAATGGCTGACCGCCCGGTAGAAGAGCTGGGCGGGATGACGCCGCTGGAAAAAGCGTCGATTCCGCACATGGATCGCCTGGCGCAGGCAGGGCTGTTCGGGCTGGCGCGGACGGTGCCTGAAGGAATGCCGCCGGGCAGCGATACGGCCAACCTGTCGGTATTCGGGTATGACCCGAAGAAGTGGTATACCGGCCGGTCGCCGCTGGAAGCGGTCAGCATGGGCATCGAGCTGAGCGAGGGCGATGTGGCGTACCGGTGCAATTTTGTGACGCTGTCGGATGCGCCGTCGCTGGAGGATGCGGTGATGGAGGACTACTGCGCCGGGGAAATCTCGACCGAAGAGGCGCGCGAGCTGGTAGATTTTTTGAACGATCGGTTCCACACGGCGCGGACACATCTGTTCCCGGGGATCACCTACCGGCACTGCCTGGTGCATTATGAGGCGGAAACAGGAGCGGTTTTGACGCCGCCGCACGATATTTCGGGGCGGCCGGTGCGGGATTATCTTCCGCAGGGACAGTACGCCGGCCTTCTGCGGAGCATGATGGAATATTCATACGCTGTTTTGCGCGATCATCCGGTCAACGTGCGCCGGAAGGCGGAAGGAAAGGCTCCGGCGACGGCGGTCTGGCTGTGGGGCGAGGGGCGGAAACCTTCGCTGCCGGGGTTTGCCGAGCTGTACGGGGTGCGCGGGTCAGTCATTTCCGCAGTCGACCTGGTACAGGGGATCGGACTGTGCGCAGGGCTGCGGGTCATCCGCGTGCCAGGGGCAACGGCCAATTACCACACCGATTTTGCGGCCAAAGGCCGCGCCGCGGTGGACGCGCTGCGCGGCGGCGACGACTTTGTCTATATCCATGTCGAAGCGCCCGACGAGTGCGGGCACCGGCGGGAAATCAACGAGAAAATTTATTCCATCGAGCAGATAGACCACAAGATTGTGGCGCCGGTTCTGGAGTACCTGGAAGGCAGCGGCGAAGACTATGCCGTGCTGCTCATGCCGGATCATCCGACGCCGCTCGATTTGCGGACGCATACGGCCGATCCGGTGCCTTTTGCGCTGGTTCGACGGGGGGATCGCGCGGGCAGCCCGCGGCGGTTCACCGAAAAACAGGCGTCACAGACCGGGGTCTTTGTCAGTGAAGCGCATACCCTGATGGGGCGCCTTTTACAGCGCGAAAAGCCGTGACCACGCAATGATTTCAGCAACAACCCATGTCAAAAGGCCGCTGCCTGCCAAAGCAGGCGGCGGCCTTTTTGGCTGGTCGGCGATAGGCAAAGGGAAAAATCGCATGATCTGTGAACAAAAATAAGTTTATTTGTAAACATTAGCACTCTCCTGTTGACAGTGCTAAAATGGGGATCTATAATAAGGCTGTACAAAAGAGAGGGGCCTAAAAGGGGCCCCGAAAAAAGAAAAGCTTTGAATGTGAATGGAGGAAATACATTATGCTGCCCAGTATCTTTGGTGAAAATCTTTTCGATGAATTCTTTGACCGCGACTTCTTCCCGGTTTGGAACGGACGCGACCCGCTGTACGGGAAACGCGCGAAGAACCTGATGAAGACCGACGTGCGTGAGACCGACAGCACCTACGAGCTTGACATTGACCTGCCGGGCTTTAAGAAAGACGAAATCAGCGTCGACCTGAAAGACGGTTATCTGACCATCAGCGCCGCCAAAAGCCTTGACAAGGATCAGCAGGATAAGCAGGGCAAGTACATCCGCCAGGAACGTTATGTCGGCACTTGCAGCCGCAGCTTCTATGTGGGCGATGTCGAACCCAGCAGTGTTTCGGCCAAGTACGAAAGCGGTATCCTGACCATTTCGATGCCTAAACACGTCGAAAAACAGCTGCCGCAGAGCACGGCCATTGCCATCGAGTAAAATCCATCCGGGGCGCTTCCGCTGCGGCGGGAGCGCCCCGTTTTTACTGATTTTTACAGATACAGAAAAGGTGAGAATATGAACCGAACACTTTCCCGCGCTTTGTGGATCATTGCCGGCGCGCTTTTGGTGATCGCCGGCGTCATCTGCCTGGTAAACCCGGACATTGCGCTGAGCAGCCTGGCCGCCCTGTTCGGCATTGCCATGCTGTTTTCCGGCGTCGTTGACATTGTTGTTTTTGCTGCTGGCCGCCGCTATATGGCGGGCGTGGGCTGGTTTTTGGTCGACGGCATTCTGACAGTCCTTTTGTCGTTGTTTATCCTGTGCAACCAGTGGTTTACCGTACTGACGCTGCCGGTGGTCTTCGGCATGTGGCTGATCTTTTCCGGCATTACCAAGTTTGTCAATTCGTTTGACTTGCAGCGTTTGGGCGTGCGTGGATGGGGCTGGTTTACCGCCCTGGGCATTTTGCTTGCCGTGGTCGGGTTTCTGTCCTTCCTGAATCCGCTGGCCAGCATGGCGGCCATGGCGGTCATGGTCGGCGTTTACTTTGTTTTGCAGGGGATCGCGTCCATCGTGCGCGGGTGCTTTTCCGGCCGGTTCTGGATATAAGATTTCCGTGCTTCTGTGCACCGGGGCTTTTGGGTCCCGGTGCTTTTTGCTGCCTGGCCGAATATCGGTAAAGACAATGGCGCGGCGCGGGCATATCAGGAAAAACGATTGGAAAAAATGCGGCAGACCCGATAAAATAGAAAAGAAAAAAACGTTGAGGAGAATGGATATGAAGCTGATCAACACGCTGCCCGAAGTTTTTGAAGAGTTCAATGAGCAGCGCAAGAATTCGTTTATCACCGCGCTGGAAATGAAGGAAAAGGGCATCCCCTTTGTCGGCGTGTTCTGCACATATCTCCCGCAGGAAATTCCGCTGGCTATGGGCGCGTCGGTCGTCGGCCTTTGCTCGATGTCGGGCGAGACCATTCCCGACGCGGAAAAGGACCTGCCGCGCAACCTGTGCCCGCTTGTCAAATCGAGCTACGGTTTTGCCAAGACCGACAAGTGCCCGTACTTTTATTTTTCTGACCTGATCGTTGGCGAGACGACCTGCGACGGCAAAAAGAAAATGTACGAAATGCTGAGCGAGTTTAAGCCGGTTTACGTTATGGAGCTGCCAAACAGCCAAAGCCCCGACGCGCTTGAGCTGTGGAAAAAAGAGGTCGTCAAGTTTAAGGAAAAGCTCGAAAGCCACTTCGGCGTTACCATCACTGACGAGCAGGTCCGCCGCGCGGCCCGCGTCAAGAATGCCGAGCGTGCGGCGCTGCGCGAGTTTTACGAGCTGATGAAGCTCAAGCCGGCCCCTATGCTGGGCCAGGATTTGTACAAGGTCCTGTACGGCGCGACTTTTAAGTTTGACAAAGAGGCCATTCCCGGCGAAATCCACGCGCTGGTCGAGCGCATCAAGGCAGAATACGAAGCGGGCGGGGAAGACAGCCCGCGCGTCAAACTGGCCGGGCGGCCGCGGATCCTGGTCACCGGCAGCCCCATTGGCGGCGTGACGGAAAAGGTGATCCGCGCGCTGGAAGACAACGGCGCGCAGGTTGTCGTGTTTGAAAATTGCAGCGGCGCCAAAGCGGTTGACGAAGATGTTGACGCCGAAGCCCCGGATATTTATGAGGCGCTGGCGCGCCGTTATCTGAATATCGGCTGTTCGTGCATGTCCCCCAACCCCAACCGTATCAAGCTGATGGGCCGGCTGATTGACGATTACCAGGTCGACGCCGTGGTCGACGTCATTTTGCAGGCCTGCCATACCTATAATGTCGAAACATATAAGATCCGCCGTTTTGTCACCGAAGAAAAAGGCATTCCGTACCTGAGCCTTGAAACCGATTATTCGACGTCAGACATCGGCCAGCTCAACACCCGTATGGCTGCCTTTGTCGAGATGCTGTAATGCTGACGCTGGGAATAGACTGCGGCTCGACGACGACCAAGGGGGTTCTGCTCGACGGCGACAGCATTGTCGAGACAGCCATTTTGCCGACCAGCGCGCGCCCGCGTGAGCGAATGGCCGAACTGTACGGCCGTCTGTACCGGCCTGAAGTGGAGTGTACTGTGACGACGGGGTATGGGCGTGCGCTGCTGCCGCAGGCTGACCGCCAGGTGACCGAAATCACCTGCCATGCGCGGGGAGCCGCTGCTCTAAGCCCCGGTATCGGCTGCGTCGTTGATATCGGCGGACAGGACTGCAAGGCCATCCTGCTCGACAGGGGCGGGTTTGTCGTCGACTTTGCCATGAACGACAAGTGCGCTGCCGGCACGGGCCGGTTTATCGAAATGATGTGCAGGATCTTGGATTGCAGCCTGGACGAGGTCGACGAGTTCGTCAGGGATCGACGGCCGGTCGAAATTACCAGTATGTGTACGGTGTTTGCCGAAAGCGAAATTATCAGCCTTTTGGCGGAAGGGCATGAGCGCGGCGACATCGCGCTGGGAGTCGTTCGGTCGATCTGCCGTCGCACGGCGTATTTTGCGCAGCGGCTCAGCCCTGCGGGCGAAGTTTTTTTCAGCGGCGGGCTGGCGCGGTTTGAGGCGTTCCGGTCGGCGCTCGAAGAGTTTATCGGGCTGCCGGTGCGTACCAGTGAACTGAGTCAGTTTGCCGGCGCGCTGGGCGCGGCCCGGATTGGGCAGAAAAAACGTCCGGCTGCATCGGCGGGGTGAAGGCCGTACTTTTTGTCACGAGCGACAAAAAGTACCAAAAAACGCCCATGACGTAACCAATGCCGCACCCCGGGACCCGGCGAAGCCGGGGCGCGCGCGGTCGCGCGTACGCGCAGGGGAGGCTCTGCCGACCCGGAGCAATTAAATCAAAGGGGCCCCCACGAGGCTCGAGCGAAGTGAGCCGAGTGGGGCAAGCCAAGCTCGCTTCGCGAAGATGACGCAGGACCCTGTGGGACGCGCCGGTGTGTAAAAGGCATCCGTGCGGCATCCCTGGGACCCACCGAAGGTGGGACGGCGGCCGGTGCCGCCGTACGCGCAGGGGAGGCTTTGCCGACCCGGAGCAATTAAATTGAAGGGGCCCCCGCGAGGCTCGAACGGAGTGAGCCGAGTGGGACCCGGCGAAGCCGGGACGCCGCCGGGTGGCGGCGTACGCGAAGGGGAGGCTCTGCCGACCCGGAGCAATTAAATTGAAGGGGCCACCGCGAG
>CALWJQ010000041.1 GCA_944381055.1 uncultured Clostridia bacterium
TACGCGGAAAAATACGGCGTGAGTCGTGCCAGCCGGAAGTACAACAAGAGCCGATCGTACATCTACTTTTGGAAGGCCCGCTGGGACGGGACCGTGCAGTCTCTGGCCTGTCAGTCCCGGCGGCCCCACAGCCATCCCAACCAGCATACGGAGGCGGAGCTGAAGCTGATCCGGGACATGCGCCGCAGGAACCCCCACCTTGGCATGGTGGAACTGTGGCACCGTCTGCGCCAGAGAGGGTATACCCGCCGCCCAGAGAGCCTGTTTCGCGTCATGAGGAAGCTGGGCCTGTTTCCGCAGGCGGAAAAGAAGCCGGCCTGCAAGCCCAAGCCCTACGAGCAGATGACTTATCCCGGCCAGCGGGTACAGGTGGACGTGAAGGTGGTCCCCCGCCGCTGTATCGCCGACCCGGAGCTGCGGCTGTTTCAGTATACCGCCATTGACGAGTTCACACGACTGCGCTTCCTAGCTGCTTATCCCGAGCAGTCCACCTTTTCCTCCGCCGACTTCCTCAGAAAGCTGGTACGCTGGTACGCCCGCCGGGGCATCCGGGTGGAATGTGTTCAGACCGACAATGGTTTTGAGTTCACTAACCGCTTTTCCAACAGCAGGCGGGAGTTGCCTACTCTATTTGAGGCTACTGCCGCCCAACTTGATATCCGCCACAAGCTCATCCGCCCCTATACGCCGCGCCACAACGGTAAGGTCGAGCGCAGCCACCGGGAGGACCAGAAACGCTTCTACTCCTGCCACAGCTTTTATTCCCTGGATGACTTCGCAAAGCAGCTCGCCATCCATAACCGCCGCTCCAACAACTTCCCCATGAGACCCCTCGGCTGGCTTTCCCCCTCAGAGTTCACTGTCCAATATGTTTGACAAACCTACACTTGCGGCGCACGCGGCGGCTGTGTATAATACAATTACCGTCAATACGGATTTTTCATGCCATAAACAATGATATAATGATAAAGAGGATGATGAAAATGAAAGACCCAACCCTGCTGGTGCTGGCCGCGGGCATGGGCAGCCGTTACGGCGGGCTCAAGCAGATCGATCCCGTCGGCCCGAACGGGGAAATGATTCTGGACTATTCGCTGTACGACGCCCGGCTGGCCGGCTTTAAGCGGGCGGTGTTTGTCATCAAGCCCGAGCTTGAACAGGCTTTTGAAGAAGCTGTCGGCGCCCGTGTGCGGCAAGCCATGCAGGTCGCTTACGCTTTTCAGACCCTGGATCGCCTGCCGCAGGGCTTTTCTGTGCCCGAGGGACGCGTCAAGCCGTGGGGGACGGGACATGCCGTTTTGTGCGCGCGCGGTGCGGTGGACGGGCCGTTCGCCGTCATTAACGCCGACGACTATTACGGGCGCAGCTGCTTTGAACTGCTGTACCGGTTTTTAATCGAAGAACACCCCGCGCAGCCGCTGGCAATGTGCATGGTCGGGTACCGGCTTGAGCGCACGCTGACCGAAAACGGCAGTGTTTCGCGCGGCGTCTGTGCTATCGAAAACGGCTTTTTGCAGTCCGTGACCGAGCATACGTCCATTTCGCGCGCGTCTGATGGCCGTATCGAGGCGCAGGAAGGCGATCGTGCCGTTGTTCTGCCGCCGGATACGGTAGTGTCGATGAATGCGTGGGGGATGCCGGCCGGGGTCTTTGACGGGCTGGAAGCAGGGTTTTCGTCTTTTCTGCGCCGCCGCGACGGCGATGCCCTCAAGCGGGAGTATTACCTGCCGGGCTTTGTCGACGACCAGGTGCGCGAAGGCCGCGGTTCCGTGCGGGTGCTGACGACGCCCGATCAATGGCACGGCGTCACTTATCAGGAGGATCGCGTCCAGGTGCGCGCCGCCTTTGAAAAAATGCTGGCGCAGGGGCTTTATCCCGCGCTGCGCTGATAAAGCCGGACAGGCCGGCGGGCAAACCGCCGCAATGGATATGAAACAAAAAGACGCCCGCGGGGCGTCTTTTTTGTCAGCTGCTGTAATCTTCCAGAATGGACGTCAGCTGCTGTTCAGTGTAAATGGGAATGCCTGCGTCCAGCGCCTCGCGGTCGGCACGCGGAAGGGTCGAGACCTCGACGTCGGTGATATACTGGGGCGTGTCCATGCGGGCGGTCAGGTAGACGGCGAGGTGCCCCTGATAAGCGGTGACGGTGTATTTGGCGCCGCTTGAAGGATCCTTGTCCCGCTGCTCCTGCCGGCCGGCCGCGCTTGCGATGCCCTGCCGGGGAACCGGCGCCTTGCCTGCCGGATCCGGCGCAGACAGCGCGGCGCCGGCACACAGCGCCGCCGTCAGCACGGCGGCGGATAAAACGGCGAGCCTGATTTTTCCTTTCATCATCCGAAACCCCTTTCGTACAAGGCGTGAGCGCCCTATTTTGAATACATTTAGTTTTAACATTTTGCCAGCAAACTATACAAAAAACAAACTTTTGCTGGAAAAGTCATTCAACTGTGGTATAATACAAAAATGGGGGTGTTTTCCCTGCGGCATGAAAAGCGGCGCGCCGTCTGTATGGTGCGGGAACCGGACGGCGGGCAGCATTCAGGCTGCGAACAGGCCCGGCCCAGGCCGGGAGGCAGGGCGGCGCACACGCGCCCGAGACTCCGCGGAAAGGAGAGATCACTTTGGCAGAACAGACAAATAAGGAAAGAAAACATAAACGATCGGTTGGCCGCCGTATCCGGACGGCGCTGCGCTACACCGGCTTTGTCCTTGTCACCCTGGTGTTGATCGGCATGACGACGGCCGCTATCTGCGGCATGGCGTTTGCCGTGTACATCAACCGGTACGTCAGCCCGGAAATCGACGTCGACCTTGATTCGGTCCGGCTCAACCTGACCAGCTTCATTTATTATGTGGATCCGGAAACCGGCGAGGAAAAAGAGCTTGAAACCCTGTACGGCGATCAGAACCGCGTATGGGTCGACATTGACAACATTCCGGAAATGATGCAGAAGGCCTTTATCGCCGTCGAGGACGAGCGGTTTTATTCGCACAACGGCGTCGACTGGAAACGCACCATCGGCGCGGCCCTCAACTATGTTATCAAGTTCCGGGACAATTACGGCGGCGGGTCAACCATTACCCAGCAGCTCATCAAAAACATCACCGGCGACAATGAAACGTCGGTCAAGCGTAAGATCCAAGAGGTTATGCGCGCGCTCGAGCTTGAGAAAAAATACGAAAAGGGCGACATCCTTGAGCTGTATCTCAACACCATTTATTTTGGACAGAGCGCATACGGCGTGCAGTCGGCGGCACAGACCTATTTCGGCAAGGATGTCAGCGAACTGTCGCTGGCCGAGTGCGCCGCCATCGCCGGCATCACCAAAAACCCCTATCAGTACGACCTGATCCGCTTCCCTGAAAACAACAAGGAGCGGCAGGAGCTGGTGCTTAGCCTGATGCTCGATCAGGGCATCATTACCCAGGCCGAGCACGATGCCGCGGTCGCTGAAGAGCTGGTCATTGCCGACCGTGACAGCGGCGACGACAATCAGCGCTATCAGTCGTATTTCGTCGACGCCGTCATCGAACAGGTGCTGGACGATTTGCAGGAAAAAATGGGGTACAGCGAGAGCATGGCCAAGACCCTGCTTTACACCGGCGGCCTGCGCATTGTCACCACGATTGACGTCGACATCCAGGCAAAAATGGACGCCGTCTTCCAGGACGTTGAAAACTTCCCCGGCGAGCTGGGCAACGACGGCACCATGCCGCAGGCGGCCATGGTCATTATGGATCCGTACACCGGCGAGGTCAAAGCGCTGTACGGCGGCCGCGGTGAAAAGACGGGCGACCGCGTTTTTAACCGCGCAACCCAGGCCCACCGGTCGCCGGGTTCGTCCATCAAGCCGCTTACCGTTTATGCGCCGGGCATCGAGTACGGCGTGATCACCCCGTACACCGTGCTGGATGATGCGCCCAAGGATTTTACCGTGCGTTCGAGCGGCTGGCCCAAGAACGAGGGCGGCTCTTACGGCGGGCGCACCACGGTCATGAAAGCCGTCGAGCGGTCGCTCAACACCATTGCCGTTGATGTTTTGCAGCAGACCGGCGTCGATCGGGCCTTCAATTTCGCACACACCAACCTGGGCATGACGTCGCTGGTCGAAAGCCGCACGGAGACTGACAAGCAGGGCAATCAGGAAGTCAAGACCGACGTGGCCCTCAGCCCGCTGGCGCTCGGCGGCGTCACCGACGGCGTCACGGTGCTCGAAATGACGGCAGCTTACAGCGCCTTTACCAACAACGGAACTTACACCGAGCCCATCTTATATACAAAGGTCTACGATTCCAACGGCGCCGTCGTTTTGGAAGCCGATCCGGTCCAGACCGTCTCGATGTCCGCCAAAACCGCGACTTATATGGTGGAAGTCCTTAAAAACGTCGTCACCGGCTCGCAGGGCACCGGCCGCCGGGCGGCGCTGGACAACGGCATTGAGGTCGGCGGCAAGACGGGCACCACCGACGACAGCTTTGACCGCTGGTTTGCCGGCATCACGCCGTACTATACCGGCGTGGTGTGGTTCGGCTATGACAAGCCGCAGGACGTCGGCTACTTTTCGGTCAACCCGGCGCTGTATTTGTGGCGCGAGGTCATGGGCGCCGTTCACGAGGGGCTCGAGGCGCGATCCTTTGAGTTGTCGACCGAGCTGCAGTCCGTCAGTATCTGCGCCGACAGCGGGATGCTGGCCGGCGAGTGGTGCTCGCAGGATGTCCGCGGCAGCCGCGTCATGACGGCGCGCCTTGCGGCGGACGACGTCCCCACCGCCCGGTGCAGTATGCATGTCCCGGTTGAAATTGACGCGGAAACGCGCTGTATTGCGAACGAATGGTGCCCGCTGGACGGCCTTGAGACCGTCGCGCTGCTCAATCTGGTCAGGGAATATCCCACAAGCGGCGTCGCCGTCGCGGATCAGCGCTATGTCGTGCCGTATACGCCGGCAGCCGGGACCTATGCGCCGACAGCCAGCGGCATGTCGTGCTATCCGACCTGCACAGTGCACAGCGCCCTGAACGACGGCAACGCGCCCGAGCCGGTGGAACCGGTCGAACCCGCAGATCCGGATGAGCCGACGGCCCCTGACGTCCCGTTCTGGCCGGACTTCCCGCCGTCAGAGCCGACAGACCCGGATATTCCGTACTGGCCGGAGTTCCCGCCGACCGATCCGGACACCCCGACGGAGCCGGACGCCCCGGTTGAACCTGCCGATCCGGACGCCCCGGCCGAGCCCGCCGATCCGGCCGAGCCGCCGGCCGGGGAAACCTCTGTCCAGCCGGCCGAACCGCCAGCTGCATAAGAAAGAACCTTCCGCGCCGTAACGACGCGGAAGGTTCTTTTTGCCGGGAAGTTCAGCGGGGCCGCAGTTCGGTTTCCAATACGGCCTTAACGCGCGCCAGGCTTTCGCGCGCCCGGTTGTACAGCCAGTAGGTCTGCCGGTCCGGCGAGGGGAGGCCCCAGGCGTCCAGCCCCAGCCGCCGGGCGATGTATACCGAACGGCCGATATGAAAGTCCTGTGTCGCGATGAGCGCCGAGCGCACGCCGAACTGGTCGCGCATACGGCGGATGGAGTCGTATGTGCTGACGCCCTGCGGGTCGACCAGAATGTCGCCGCGCGGGACGCCGTATTCGAGCAGGTAATGAAGCATCCCCGCCGTCTCGTCGTATTCGGCGGCTTCGCCGTCCCCGCTGATCAGGATTTTGGGGGCCTTTCCGGCATGGTAAAGCCGGACGGCGTTGTCGAGACGGTCGGCCAGCGAGGGCGATGGCTGCCCGTCGGCATAGACGCGCGCGCCCAGCACTAAAATGACGTCGCAGACCGGCGCGTCGTCCGGGCCGCTCAGAACATAAGGGGCGGAGACCAAGGCAACGTACAGGCCGCAGGCGGCGGTCGTCAGCGCGGCCAGCAAAACCAGCCCGCCGGCAGCCAGCAGGACCTTGTGCAGTGTTTTTCTTTTCATGGGATTTTTCCAGCCTTCCGGAGTTTCGCGCGGCGTGCCCGCACATATCCCGTATTATAGCGCCGCGTCCGGCCGGGCACAACCGATTTAAGAAACCTTTAAGAAAAAGTTTTCCCTTTGCTCACAGCTTCTCCGTGGACTGGCGGGGCGAACGCCGGTAATACCCGCGAAAGGCCCGGTGAAAATTGCTGCTGTTGTAGCCGAGCATCCGTGCAATTTCTTCCACTGTCAGCGACGTGTCTTTCAGCAGGGCGTCGGCGAGAGTCATGCGCTGTTCCAGCAGGACTTCGGAAAAGGTTTTCCCCAGTTCTTTGCGCATGACGGTCGAAATGTAGTTGGGGTGATAGGAAAGCTGGCTGGCGGCGCCCTTTAACGTCGCGCTGGCGACGTGGTCGAGGATATACTGCACGACCTGGCCGGAAATGGTCGGATGCGCGGGATCGGGATGAACGCCGGCGTACTGCCGGGCGATCTGTGCGAAAAAGGCGAGCACAAGGGGTTTGAGGACGTCCTGGGTGTCCGGGCGCCTGAAGGCGTACTCAACGGCCATTATTTCCAAAAGGCTGCGTATGGCGCAGGATTCGTCGGGTTTAAAATGGATAAATTCTTCGGAAAAATGACGGGCCGCCGGACCGGTAAAAAAATGGAACAGGCCCGAGCCGGCCGACAGCGTGGGCAGGAAAGAGCGGAAAAAGGTCTCGCGCCTGACAAGCACGCCGATAATGACGGTTTCGCGGTTGTCGTGAACGCACAGGGCATGGCCGGCATAGGGCTGGCCGGCGTACAGTTCGCCTTCGCGGATGGTGATCCGGTGGTCGTATTTGCAGCTCAGGGACTCGTATTCCCCCCGGTAGGTATAGTTGAAATAAAAAAAGTCATGCCGGTGGAAGGGTTCCTGCACGCTGCCGCTGCGATGCACGCAAATCAGAAAATCTTCGTCTGCGGGGCCGGGCCACTGGTACAGCTTTTCGGCCTGCCCGCCGGACTGAATCTCGCGGCAGGCAAAATCCAGGCGGGAAAACTCGTTTTGCAGCTTTTCGACCGCATCTGCAAAGCGGCGGCAGCCCATCAAGCATCTCTCCTTTTAAAGCCAGTATACCAGAATATCTGAAGAAATGCCACATTATTGATGAAGATTTGGCATTGCCTGGCGCCTTAAATCCCGGTATGATAAAGAAGAAAAACCAGCGCCGGCGCGCCATGGCGCCTGCGGCGCTTTGCAGGAGGAATGAAGAAGATGAAAGAACCCGGACGGCAGAACGCACGGGTGCGGGACATGACGGCAGGGGATCCGATCAGGCTGATTCTGGCCTTTGCCGTCCCGCTGTTTTTGGGGAACATTTTTCAGCAGGTGTACACCATGATCGACACGATGGTGGTGGGGTACTTCATCGGAGACGACGCTATTTCCGCCATCGGGGCGTCGTCGTCGCTGTATAACCTGCTGATGAACCTGGCGATCAGCATGAACAGCGGCTATGCGATTATTACGACGCAGGCCTTTGGGGCCCGCGACGGGCAGCGGCTGCGCCATGCCGTCGCGGGGACGCTGGTGCTCAACGGCGCGGCCACCGTGCTGCTCACCGTGCTGGCGGTCGTTTTCCTGCGTCCGCTGCTGCGCTTTATGAATACGCCCGAAAGCATTTTCGAGCAGGCGTACCTGTATATTTTTATTCTGTGTGCCGGGCTTTTTTCGACGATTGGCTATAATATGTTCGCCGGCATTCTCCGCGCGGTCGGCAACAGCCGCACGCCGCTGTATTTCCTGATTGTGTCCAGTGTGCTCAACGTCGTTTTGGATCTGGTCTTTGTTGCGGTGATCCCCCTGGGGGTAGCCGGCGCAGCCCTGGCGACCGTTATTGCCCAGACGGTGTCCGCCGTGCTGTGCGGGGCGACGGTCCTGCGCGGGTATCAGGCCATGCTGCCGCAGCGGGGCGACTTCGCGCAGTCGCGCAGGATGTGGGGCAGCCTGCTGTCATCGGGGCTGGCCATGGCGCTGATGCTGTCGGTCGTCAACCTGGGGACGCTGATTTTCCAGCGCGCCAACAACGTGCTGGGCGAAACGATCATCGCGGCCCATGCCGCAGCGCACAGGATTATCAATATTGTCATGCAGCCGCTGGGAACCATTGCTTCCGCCAACTCGACCTTTGTGTCGCAGAACTGGGGCGCAGGGAAATATGACCGCATCCGTGCGGCGCTGCGCCGGGTCATGGGCCTCGAAATCCTTTGGGGTGTCATTGCCTGCGCGCTGATTTACGCAGTCGGCGGCTTTCTCATCCAGCTGATTACAGGTACGGAAAATGCAGAGATTATCGGGAACGGCGTCATGGCCATGCGGATCAGCCTGCCCTTTTTCCCGATTCTGGGCGTCCTGCTGTGCCTGCGCACTGCTATGCAGGCGATGGGGTACAAGGCGGCCCCGGTCGTTTCCAGCTGCCTGGAGCTTTTGCTGAAATGGCTGAGCGCCGCCCTGCTGATACCGGCGTACGGCTATTTGGGGACCTGCGTCACCGAGCCGCTGAGCTGGGTCGTGATGGCAGCGTTTTTAGTGACGGCCTATCTGATCCAGCGCAGGAAAATCTTTTCCCTGCCAGAGACCCCGGCTGCCTGATATGCAGCATAAAAAGCGGCGGCCCCAGCGGGCCGCCGCTTTTTATGTGCCGGACACACCGGCCAAAACAATTTCCCAGGTGCCGCCGGGCTGGCGGCGCAGTACAAAGTGGGCCGCATGCTCCCAATAATTCTCGGTCATGCACACTTCATAAACGCCGTCGCCGTCAAGGTCAAAGGGGCCAGCAGGACGCGGGGCGAAGACGGCAGTGACGTCGTCGGTGTAAGGGGCGAATTTGCTGTAAACCGTCTCTGTCTCGCCGTTATCCATCAGCAGAACCAGCAAAAAGGTTCCGCCGTTTGCCTCAGACACGGCTTGGTAGCCGTCCGCGCCGAAGGGCGTCGAGGCAAAAACAAAGGATTCTTCCTGACCGTCGCTGTCGTAATCCACATCGACGACCTGCAAAAAAGCTTCGGAAGAAATGCCGTTTTGCTGTAAAATCGCCTGTACGGCATCCGTTTCATCCTGCGAGGCAGGCACATCGTACCCGTCGCCGCGCCAGGCCAGCCCGGCAGGGCACAGGTCGCGTTCTGTCGATGCAGCCAGGACGGCATCTTCGTCAATGATCATGTAAAAGCTGTAAGAGGGAACGGTAACATCGGCCAGTTCCGACGGAAGTTCGGTGGGGACGGCGAAGCGGTCGTGGCCATGGCCATCAGCTTCGAGGGCATAGGGATCGAATTCTTCGGTAAGGGATGGGAAAAATCCCCCTGGTACGTTGCCGACAGGGGATACAAAGCTGTCGGCCGTGTGGGATGCACCGTCCTGTGTGTACCAGGTATAGCAGCTTTGGCCGAACAGCTCGCCCATGGAAAACGCTTCGCCAGCCTCAAAGCTGAGCGACGTGTCGGAAACGCTCCGCCACTTTCCTTCCGGAGTCAGACTGCCCACAAAGATATCATGGACAGTAAAGTAGATTTCCTGGGCAGCAGGGAGCTCGGCCGGTTCATCCGGCGTGTCGGGTGCGGGAGGCTCGTCCGCAATGGGTGAACAGGCGCATAAGGCGGCGAGCAGAAGGAACAGCAGGACGAGCAGACGGGGCGTCTTTGTTTTCACAGTTACATCCTCATTTCTGCAGCACGGAATTGTCAGGTCTATTATAGCGTGACCAGCTGCCAAACACAAGCAAAAAGACCCGATTCATCGGGCCTTTTGCACTGTATCTCAAAGTCAGGATCCCAGCCCCCGCATGAAGCCGTCGACCGCCACGGTGTACACGCTGCCGCCGATGACGGTGCCGCCGCGCACCAGCAGTTCGAGCCGTACGTCTTCGGCA
The DNA here is from genome assembly GCA_944381055.1 of uncultured Clostridia bacterium. Taxonomy (GTDB): domain Bacteria; phylum Bacillota; class Clostridia; order Oscillospirales; family Butyricicoccaceae; genus Ventrousia. Next base: position 9,852 of record CALWJQ010000041.1, read on the forward strand.
TCGTCGTACCCGGTGACGCTGTACACATACTGCGTCACCGTTTCGCCCGCGTGCCGGGACAGATCAAAGCCGCATTGCTGCTGCAAGGCGTTGTACTGGGCGTAGGTCTCGTCAAAAACTTCGGGAATGACGACTTCTTTTTCGCTTAAAGGTTCGGAAAGGACGCTGTACCCCAGCGAATCGATATAGCGCAGGCGGTCGTCGTTGGTTTTAATGCCGCCGGTCTCGGCCGACGAGCTGCCCAGGACGTCGTCGGCTTCATAGGGCTGATCGTGCGGACGCGAAAGAAGAAAGGCCGCCGCGGCGATGGCGATAACGGCGGCGACGGCGAGCAGCCGCTTTTTATTGAGCTTTGCCGTGAAGATAACCATTGTATCACCTCGGTTAAAGCTATGCGCCGCAGGCGGCTTTCAGAACGGGGGAAACAGACAGTTTTTTGTAAGAAATCCGTCGGCACGGCTGTAAGGTTTCCCCGTTATACTGGACCCTGATAAAGGGGGGCTCCGCATGAAAATATTGATTTTAACCGGCCGTTTCGGCATGGGGCATTATTCGGTCGCCCGCGCGCTGTGCGAACGCATTGCGGGTGAAGCGCCGGGCGCGCAGTGTACCGTCGTCGACCTGCTGGCAGAAACGCTGGGCGGGACAACGGGCGTTTTCTATAAAGCGTACACTTTGTTCATCGGGCGGGGCGGGCGCATTTACAACCAGGTTTACCGGCGTTCGGAAAAAAACGGGTTCGCAGCCGGGATTCCGCTGCGTCCGCTCTTTCTGCATACCCTGAACCGCCTGTTGGCGCAGCAGTACGACGCCGTTTTTTCGGTGCTGCCGCTGACGTCGCAGCTGATGAGCGAATACAAGTCGCGCACAGGGGACCGGACGCCGCTGTTCACCTGCATTACCGATGTCTGCCCGCACGGCGACTGGGTGGCGGCGCACACCGATGCCTACCTGGTCGCATCCGGGCGCACCCGGGGGATGCTGGCTGCGCGCGGCGTCGCACCGCGCAGCGTCTATGTCACCGGCGTGCCGGTGCGCCCCTGCTTCAGGCCTGCGCCGCATGTCGGCCGCGGGGACAGGCGCGAAGTGCTGGTCAGCGGCGGCGGCCTGGGGCTGCTGCCGTCCTGTATCGGGTTTTACCGCGCGTTCAACGCCCTGGACGGCGTCCACGCAACGGTGGTGTGCGGCGGGAACGAAGCGCTGCGGCAGCGCCTGGACGGGCGCTTTGACAACATCACGGCCCTGGGGTTTGCCGGCGATATGGATCGCCTGATGCGCCAGAGCGATCTGCTGCTGGGCAAACCGGGCGGCGTCACCCTGTTTGAAGCCATCGAAACGCGTGTGCCCATGCTGGCTTTCCAGCCGTTTTTGGCTCAGGAAATGTACAACGCCGAGTTCATGCAGGCCGAAGGCATCGGCGAGGTTCTGCGCTGTGCGCCGCAGGACGGGCTGCCGCAGCTGCGCGAACTGCTCTTTGACGGCGAACGCCTCGCATCCATGCGCCGCAATATGGACAGGCTGGCCGAAGAGCGGGATCGCTGCGCCCTGCCGCTGCTGCTGTCGCGTCTGGAACGCGCGGGAAGCTGCGCGTCATGACGGCGGACAAAAAAACGGGCGCGGCCGTCCGGTGGACCGTACTGCTGCTTGCGCTGACTGCGCTGGTCTTTGCGCGGCTGCTGCGCGGGACGGACATGGATCGCCTGGGAAGCGCGCTGTCCCGCGCGCGGCCGCAGTGGCTTGCCGCAGGGGCCTGCCTGATGCTGGCGTCGCTCGGGTGCCAGGCCGTCAACCTGCGTATGCTGCTGCGCCGCTGCGGGCAGAGGATCGGGCTGTGGACCGGAGTGCGCGCCGTACTGATCGGGTTTTATTTCAGCGGCATCACACCGTCATCGTCGGGCGGGCAGCCGGCGCAGGTCTGGCAGCTGGCCCGGGCGGGGATCGCGCCCGGCGCGTCGGCCGGCGCCCTGCTGCTTATGCAAATCGCCTATCAGGCCGTCCTGATTGCGCTGGGTACGGCCGGGCTTCTGCTGTGCGGCGGGGCGGGGGAGGTTTTCAAAGGGCAGAAGATATTGCTGCTGTACGGCTTTGCGGCGGCATCTGTCGTGCTGGCGCTGCTGTCAGCGGCGCTTTTTTCGGGAAAGCAGATGCGCAGGGCCGGCTGGGCGGCCGTCGCCTTTTTGGGCAGGCGGCGCCTGATCCGCGACCCCGAGGGGTGGTGTGACCGGCTGGAACGGCAGATGGCGCAGTTTGACGCCTGCGCGGCCCTGCTGCGGCAGGGCTGGATGCTGCCCGTGCGGCTGCTGGCCGTCACATTTGTGCAGCAGCTGTGCCTGTTTGCTGTGCCGTCAGCCGTTTACTGCGCCCTCGGCCTGTCCGGGCAGCCCCTGTGGCGTCTGGCAGCGGCGCAGGCACTGCTGTCCGTTGCAGTTGATACATTGCCGCTGCCCGGGGCGGTGGGCGCGTCTGAAAGCGTTTTTTTGTCCGTTCAGGGCCTGTTTTTCGGGCCGCTCGCCCTGCCTGCCATGCTGCTGTCGCGCGGATTGAGCTTTTACGGCGCGATGGCGCTGTCGGCCCTGGTGACGGCCGTTCCGGCAAAGCGAGGCGCCTGAGGCCAGGCGCCTGTACGCTTTTTCCGGCCGGTTGACAGGGGGTGAAAGCGATGCTAGAATGAGGTTAAAACGATGGGAAAGAGGCTGAGAAAATGCGTATGAAACGTTTGTTGGCAGGTCTTTTGTCCGCGGTCATGCTGATGACCGTTTTGCCTGTCGGGGCGGCCGCGGCGGAGTATGCGCCGCCCGCTTTGCCAGACGTGTTCCAGGGCGACGGGGTGTACATTACCGTCACCCCCTTTTCCATCCAGGGGGACGACGGCTGGTATGTCAATACCACCGGTTACAGCAACCTGGCCTTTGGGGACGGCCTGATCATGGTGGTCCGCAACGAGCGGGAGGTGGACGAAAACGGCTACTACACCGGCGCCACCATCTACCGGGCCGGCTTTGCGGACAAGACCGGCAGGGTGGTGCTGGACTTTGCCGACTGGGAGAACCCGCCGGCGCTCCGGGACCTGCTCACCGGCAACCGCAACTTCTCCGAGGGACTGTGCGCCTACTACGACCATGAGACTGGACTGTACGGCTATCTCAACACACGGGGGGAACCGGTCACCCCCGCCATCTACGACTACGCCAATGACTTCCGGGACGGCGTGGCCTGGGTCCGCCTGCCCGGCTCGGATCGCCTGCAGGTCATCAACACCAGCGGCCAGGTCCTCTTTGAGGTGGAACGGGAAGACAACTGCGTTTACAGCGACTTTGGAGACGGGCTGGCCCCCTATCGGGGCTACTCCGTGGACGGGGAATATTTTGAAGGCTATATCGACAAGCAGGGCCATATCGGTATCGATCTGACCGACACCGGCCTGTCCCCTTACCACGAGGGCACCTATTTCCTCTTTTCCGACGGCTACGCGGTGGTGGAGGACTACCGGGGGAGCAAGAGCTACCCCTCTTACGTCATCATCGACACCCAGGGCAATCAGGTGGGGGTCATCGACGCCCAGGCTCCGGTCTACGCCGAGATCGCGGGGGAGACCTTCCACGACGGCCTGATCCAGGTGAGCCTGATCGACACTTCCGTCTGGAACAACGACCGGATGGCCCTAGTGAACATCAGGGGGGAGCAGGTATACACGGCCCCCAGCCGGGTGGAGGACGGCCTCCGGTCGGATGCCGTCTACTACTCCGGCCACGGGGTGTTCATCAGCACCATGCCCTATGCCATCTATGACATCCGGGGCGGGACTGTCATCCCGGATGCAGAGACCCTTCAGAAGCTTCTGGGCGGCGCTGCCCCCAGCTACATGTTCCTGTCCACCTTTGCGGACGGGCTGAACCTGCTGTGGGGTACCGGGGTGCCTACCTGCATCCTTGAAGTCCACCAGGGCACTTACACCGGCGGCGGAAAAGTCTACAACGCCGTGACGGGGCAAGTGACGAGTGGAGGAAGCACCCAGCCCGACCCCGTAACGCCGGCCGGGCCGTCGGGCGACACGCCGTCGGGCTGGGCGGTGGAAAACGTCAACACCGCCGTCGAAGCGGGCATTGTGCCCGAGACG
>CALWJQ010000042.1 GCA_944381055.1 uncultured Clostridia bacterium
TGAAAGGGGGCGGGAAGGATGCACTATCCGATTGACGAGCAGACATTCCTTGCCGAGGTTCGCAGGCAGGGCATTGCCGACGCAGCAGCCGAACAGGTGCTGCCGGTCATCAACCAGTATTATGCCCGCGGGCTTGCCGGGCGTTCGGACCCGGAGCCCCAGACGGGGAACAGATTTTTTGACCGCTGGTGCGAGCACGCCTATCATGCGGGGCTTTTGGAGCGGATGCGGCGGTATATCGACAGAACAGGATTCAAAAACGAGTATTACAGCATGATTCTATCCGAGGTATATGCGCTCGGGGAGCTGGGAGCGGTCGAAGCGGCGCTTTTGGCGTTTGATTACGGGCGTGCCAAAGGCGTCCGCGCCGCACGAAAGGCCGCGAAGCCGCGGCAGGCGGTTGGCTCCGCCGGTCTTTGAAGACAGCCTGACTGGTGCGCGAAGCGCAGGTGCCAGCCGGCGCTGCCGGCGCCGGATTCGGGACGACCCTGCGTCGTCCCCTGAGCAAAAGCTGGAAGCCGTCAGACTGCTCTTGACCATCTGGCAAAACGAGTGATTTTTTGACCCCAATTTTGACCCCTTACGGCATTTATGACAGTTTACAGTATTTTACAGCAAAATCGTGAAAGCGTTGCAAACACTGGGTTTCAGGGTATGGCATTAACGGCATTTTACGCTCCCGGACTATCCAATTTCTGGGTGTTACTTTATGGCACATGAGCATTAGGGGAGAAAATGAAGCCATGGCAAAGCGCAGGCCGTCCGGCGACGACATGGTGCGCAAGCGGGAGGAGGGCCGTTGGGAGGGCTGGTTCGTGGTGGGCCGGGACGAGCGGGGCTTTCCCGTCACCAAAAACGTCCTGGCCAGGACGAAGGCGGAGTGCGCGGAAAAGCTGCGGCAGCTGCGGGAGCGTCTGGCTGGACCGCTGGTACCAGGGGTACAAGAAAGCAAGCCTTCGGCCCAACGCCCAGATGTCCTATAAGCAGCGAATCTATCAGCACGTCATCCCCGCCCTGGGACATATTCCGGTCTGAAAAAGAGCGGACGTCTGATCCGCACCGAGCTCTATGGGGCCGGCCTCTCGAATCAGACCGTCCGGGGCATCCCCACCACCCTCCGGGCGGCGCTGGATAGGGCGGCGGGAGTGTGAGAAAAAGCTGGCCGCTCTGATCCGGGAAATGAAGGCGGAGATCGCCGCGGAAAACGAGCGGCGGAGGCAAGCAGAGCTGGCAGGCTGACCAGGGCGGTTCGGTACAATACACAGATGGGCCTCCGGGCGCAAAACGCCCCGGAGGCCCGGTTATTTTCTGTCTGTGGCTGATTGTGTGGTCAACGGGAAAAGGCGAAATTCAGAAACAAGAAAAAAGTTGTGGAAAGCAAAAGAAATCACCGCTTTTCATGTGAAAAGCGGTGATTTTGTGGAGCTGATAGGCAGATTCGAACTGCCGACCTCATCCTTACCAATGTTTTTTTCGGGATTGCTGCCATTGCCGGGATAAAAGATCCAGAAATAACAGATCCCACTGGCTTTTTGCCAGCGGGATCTGTTATTTTTGTCCTTTGGCGGAGAAGGAGGGATTCGAACCCTCGAACGGCTTTTGACCGTTACACGATTTCCAATCGTGCGCGCTCGACCAGCTACGCGACTTCTCCATCTGGTCTAGAACAACAATTTTCACTTTTAAACACAGCCTAATTATCATAACACGGGATGGAAGACTTGTCAAGTCTCCCATCCCGTGTTCAAAAGGGTTATGAGACCAGGATGATACGAACCTTGCCGCCGTCGCCCGGGTCGCGGTCGCAGTAAATCTCAAAGATCGAGAAGTTGGAGCGCGCCTCGCTGAGCGTCAGGAAGCGGTCGAGGCTCTTGGCGTAAATGAGCACGTTGTCCGCCAGCGGGACAAACACGTTGCCGATGCGCACGCCTTCGCGCGCATCAAAGTCGTCGCGGGTGACCGTCGCCGTCCGTTCGAGCTTAAAGGCCGGCGGCACTTCGCTGTACGCCTGGCTGAGCACGCTGGTGGCAATGCCGCCCGGAACCATGCTGCTGGTATTGCGCAGGCCGGGATTGCGGAAGGTGACATATTCCGTGACGCCGTCTGCGGTGCGCAGCCGCAGCGTGTACTGCGTGCGGTAGATGGGCTCGCCGTCAAGGCCGGTTCCGTCGGGGACCTGGGTCTGGAACTGCGAAATGAAGCCGTAGGTAAAGGCGTCGCCCGTGATGTTGGACAGGATGAGCAGCGAGACCTTTCCGGCATCGTCAATTTCGATATGGCGCACTTTGGACGCAGGAAGGGTGACGGGGCCGAGGTCTTCCTGTTCGATTTCGTTGAGCGGCATCCCTTCGGACGGTTCTTCAAAAATGCGGATCTCAGGCGAAAACGCATAACGCCCGACCGTGCCTTTGACAGGGTCGACGTCGCCGGCGCTTGCGTCACGGAAGGAGTAGGTCGAGAAAGTGAAGCGTCCCGAGCTGTCCTGCGAAAAGCCGACGATGCGCCCGACCTGGGCGTACAGCGACGAAACGCCTTCGCCGTCGCCGGTGTCGACGTTGGGGAAGCCCGCGAAAGAGGGCGTGCCCTTGAGCTCGAGCCCGGACAGCAGCTTGACGGTGGCTTCGCCGCCCAGCTCGGTCAGGATGGCCGGGACCTTCCCGCCGACTCGCGCGCTGCTGAAAGCGGCCGCCACATTGCCGTTGCAGTCGAACAGCAGGGTGATGGTGCGGCCCAGGCTGAGGTTTTCAAAGTAGCGGGTGGCTTCCTGGCTGATGGAAAAAGTATGGCCGCCCGCCTGAATGGTCGTGGGCGAGGAATAGGACGGATCAGCGGACTCGTACAGCAGCGTTACGCGGTCGTCCGAGACGTAATAGGTCTTTTCTTCGGCGACATAAGACACCACATCGTACTTGTCGATTTCATCTTCGGTGACTTCAGATCCGTGTTTGATAATGGTCGAACCGCGGACAAAGACCAGGTCGTCCACCCCGTAAACGCCGGTCGAGGCAAGCGCCAGGGCAGTCTGCCCGCCGGTGACCAGCGAGACGGCGCCGCCGTCGTCGCGGTACAGGTAAATCGTTGCGCCGGGGCGCAGATCGTAATAGGATTCGGCATAGTCGACCATGCCGGCGCTGATCAAAAGCTTGCAGGTGCGCGGAATGGAGATCCGGCCGCCGTCTGCCGTCGTGACAGCGTCAATATCGGTCGACTGGACGACGGCGGTTTCAAGGTTTTCGGTATCGACAATAAAGCCGAGCAGCGATCCGCCCGACTGCGGGTAGACCGGCGTGCCGCGCAGGCCGACCAGATCGCCGGACAGATCGGCCGAAGACGAGACGACCGAGGCTTCTTCGCCGGCGTACAGCCGGACTTCGCCGGCAGCCAACGTGGGATCGGTCTCGTGCGTCGCGCCCAGCACGCTGACCTCGCCTGTACGGAAGGCCTTGGAGATGTACAGCCCGCCTTCTTTCTGTTCGGTCATCAGCAGGTTGCGCAGCAGGATGGCGGCCTGGCCGCGCGTCAGGCTGTCGCTGGTCGAAAAGCTGCGCATCCCGCGGTTAAGGCCGATCTGGTCGGCTTTGAGCGCGTCGTCGCGGGGCCAGAAATACCCGATGTCTTCAATGGTATAGCCCAGCATACGCAGCAGAATGGTCACCGCTTCGCCGTAAGTGATCGGGTTATGGGGATTAAAATTCCCCGCGCTGTCGCCGCGGATGATCTGGTATTTGCGCACCGCGGCATTGACATAGGGGGCGAACCATTCCGACGCGAGCACGTCGGGGAAAATGGTGTAGCTGGAATAGAGCGAGACCTCGGTAAAGCCGGCGGCCAGCACCGCCATTTTGCAGAACTCGGCGCGCGTCAGCGTGCCGTTCGGATTGAAGCTGCCGCCGCCCGTGCCGTTGACAATGCCCAGCGAGGCCAGGCTTTCAGCGGCCCAGCGTTCGGCGTCCGACGGGATGTCGGAAAACGCGGCCGAAACCGGCAGCGAACCGGCCAGCAGGGCGAGTGCGAGCAGGGCGCAGATCATGCGTTTTTTCATTGTCAGAATCCCCTCCTATTGATTGCGCAGGGCCTCGACGGGCTGCATTTTGGACGCCTTGTTGGCAGGGTAGAAGCCAAAGAACACGCCGAGCACGACCGAGAATAAAAAGGCGCCGATGGTGATGGTCGGGTCGGGGTAAACGACATCTTTGAGAATGGCCGCCGACAAAAGCGCCGAACCCATGGCGCCCAGGGCAATGCCGATGATGCCGCCGCAGGCGCTGATGGTAGCCGCCTCGATGAGGAACTGGGTGATGATGTCGCGCCGCTTGGCGCCGATGGCCATGCGGATGCCGATTTCACGCGTGCGTTCGGCGACCGACACCAGCATGATGTTCATGATGCCGATGCCGCCGACCAGCAGCGAGATACCGGCGATGCCGCCGACCAGCAGGGTCAGCATCATATTGCTTTCGTTCTGCTGCTCGATGTACTGCGTGTTGGAATAGACGTCGAAATACCCCTGTTTCACGCGCTCTGAAAGCCAGTTGCCGATTTTGTTGATGGCGATGTTGACATTCTGCGCGCTGGTGGCCTTGACGGTGAACTCGGTGATCTGGCTGGTGCCCATGATGGAGCGCATCCGCGAATAGGGGACCAGGACCATATCGTCGTCCGAATTTTCCTGGTTGTCAAACTTGGACTGATAGACGCCGACAACGGTATACTCGTCGCCTTTGATCTTGATGGTCTTGCCGATGGGGTTTTCCAGGTTGAAAAACTCGCTGGCTACGCGGCTGCCCAGCACACAGACCTTGACGCGGTTATAAATATCAGCATAGCACAAACCGCGTCCGGCGGCAAGGGTGTAGTTCTGGCACTGGTCGAACTGATCGGAGCCGAAATTGACGCGGCTGTCCATGCTTTTATTTTTATAGCGCAGGGTCATCCACCCGGTCGAGCTGGGGGTGACGCCTTCGACCTCGGCCTTCAGGCTTTGGCAAAACTTGTACAGGTCGCCGGCAAAGTCGGTGCCGTCCCAGGTGTTGTAGTAGACGCTGATGCGGTTGCTCCCCATCAGCGCGTAGCCTTCCATAATCTTGGCCTGTGACCCGCGCATGACCGAAACCAGCGTAATGACCGAGCAGACGCCGATGATGATGCCCAGCATGGTCAGAAGCGAACGCATCTTGTTGTTGAAGATGGACTTCATGGCCATGGAAAAGGTCTGGAAGATTCGCATCACTGGCTGCCACCTCCCTGATGTTCGGCCGACACCGGCTCGATAAAGGTCAGCGCTTCGCGCCGCTGATCTTCGGGCACCGCCTCGTCGCCGATGACGCGGCCGTCGTGTATCGTGATGATGCGCTTGGCGGCGCGCGCCAGACGCAGGTCGTGCGTGATGAGGATAATGGTCGAGCCCTGCTCGTTAAGGTCTGCCAGGCGCTGCATGATTTCAGCGCCCGAGCGGGAATCGAGGTTGCCCGTCGGTTCGTCGGCCATGATGATAGGGGGGGAGGCGGCGATGGCTCGGGCAATGGCGACGCGCTGCTGCTGGCCGCCCGAAAGCTCGGCCGGGCGGTGTTTCAGGCGCTCGCCCAGACCGACTTCTTCAAGCGACCGGCGGCACAGTTCGGCGCGCTGGCTGTACGGCATCCCGCGGTAGATGAGGGGAAGCTCGACGTTTTCAAGCGCCGTCAGCGACGGGATGAGGTTGAACCCCTGAAAAATAAAGCCGATCTGATGGTTGCGGATGGTCGACAGCTTTTTCATGGGCATTTCGTTGACCGGCTCGCCGTCGAGCAGGTATTCCCCATAGGTCGGCAGATCCAGGCAGCCGAGAATATTCATGAGCGTCGACTTGCCGCTGCCCGACTGCCCCCAGATGGTCGTAAACTCTCCGTAGTCGATTTGAAGCGACACATCGTCGAGGGCGCGGACCTCGCTGGGCAGGCCTTCGTTGTAAATCTTGCTGATTCGCCTTACATCGATAAGCATGGGGCCACCGCCTTAACCGTAATAATAGTAGCCGCCGTCCATGTTGGAATAGGTCGTCAGATAGATGGTCGTGCCTTCCTCAAGCCCGGAAAGGATTTCGGTATTGTTGGCGTCGGAAAGGCCGATTTCAACGGCGACGGGGTAATAGCCCTCGGGGATCTGGTCTTCGGCGGCCTGCGCCTCGGCGCCCATGCCCATGTCAGGGGACACGACGGCGACGCCCATGTCGGGCGACGCGGCGACGTCATCGCCGCCCTCAGCAGGCTCGGCGCCTTCCTCGGTTCCGCCTGACAGCGAGGCCACGGGATAATCGTCAAAGCCCATGCCCTTTTTGACATAGACGACGGTTCCGGCTTCGGTAAAAATGACCGATTTGGACGGGACGATCAGGCAGTCTTCTTTGATGACCGAGGTGATGGTGTAATTGACGCCCATGCCGGGGAGCAGCGAGCCTTCGGCGTCGGCGCCGATGGAAAAGCGCGCGGGGAAATAGGCGACGGCGCCCATGCCCGTGTTTTCGCTTTTGGCCTCAAAGCCGACATAGGTGACTTCGCCCATGCTGGTGGAGTTGCCGTCGCCATAGGTGATCATGACGGGCATACCCAGCTGGACATTGTTGATGTCGAGTTCGTCGATGCTGGCGTCGACCAGCAGGGAAGAGGTGTCGGAAACCGTGACGACCGGCGTGCCCGACGCGGCCAGCTTGTCACCGACGGCGACGACCAGGTTGGAAATGACGCCGTTGATTTCGGTGCGGATTTCGGTGTTGGTCATGCTGGCCTGCAGGTCGGCGACGACTTGGGCCGCCTCGTCATAGGTCTTCTGCACGGCGGCGAGTTCAGACTGCAGCGCGGCGGCGTCGACCGAGCACAGGGTCTGCCCGGCCGAATATTCGCCGTAGTCCATCAGGTCGACAAATTGCAGCGTCCCGCCGACCGGCATGGTCAGCTCCTGCTCCTGGTTATATTGCAGGGTGCCGCCGGTCGCCGGCATCATGTCGACGCCGTTTGCGGTGATGTACCCGGCCGCGGCCTGGTCGGCGGCCAGCGTGCCGGCATTGGGCACCGAGACGTTGACGCGGAAACAGACCGCGCCGTCGATGGGCCGGCTGATCTTGTCAATGGACGCGACGGTGCCCGTCACCTGCACCATGCTGTCGGGGACCGAGACGTTGACGCTTTGGCCGGGGTAGATGTCGTTTTCATAGGCATAGCTGAAGTACAGCTCGAGCTTCATGACCGAGTCGTCGACCAGCGTGCCCATCGGCTGGCCGGCTGAAACGTCCTGCCCGACGCGCGGCTCGCTGAAGTCTTCGGGGAAGATGAGCTTGCCGGCAAACGGGGCGGTCAGGCTGGTGTTGGCCAGCGCCTTTGAAGCTTTGGTCACAGCATCGGCCGCCGTGCGCAGCGACTCTTCCGCTTTGGTCAGTTCGTCGCGCAGCTCGCTGGGGTCGATGACAAACAAAAGGTCGCCGGCCGACACAATGTCGCCGGCCTGCACGGCGACTTCGGTGACCGTGCCGCGGGTGTCGGCCCCGTATTCGGCGGTCTGCCGCGCGACGACGGTGCCCCAGCCCGTCACCTGCGACGAAAGCGTCCCGCGCGAAACAACGGCGTCTTCGATCATGACATCGCCCGAGCCCGAGGTGAACTTGCGCACGAAATAATAGACCGTGCCGCACAGCGCCGCGATCAGGATCAGGACAATGACGATTTTGAGCCACTTGGGCATTCCGCGTCTCTTTTTGCCGCCGGCGTACTTGTTGCGCACCGGCTGCTGCACGGTCTGAGGCTCAGCCGCTTTTTGGGCAGTGTTTTGAGACATACTCGTTTCCTCCTGCTGTGACTGGATAAATATTTCAGTGCCTTTGTAATCCTTTAGACGGATAAAAAAGGCAAATAGTTCCGGCATGAAAAAGAAGTTTTTCAAAAATTGCTTCACGGGCCGGAAGCCGCTCTAACTTATCATACACGGAAACGCGGGCGGGCGCAATGCGAAAAGGGTGATCTTCAGTTTTTATTAAGAAACGCGGCGGCCGAAGTCTGTGCTTGCGCTTTTGCAGATATTGCGGTACAATAACTTTATTACATTAGCGGGGGCGGGGCGAAGCTTGAGCCGGCCGCAAAGGAAGGTGACGGAAATGGATCGTATTGAACAGAAAATCTGCGAAATTATTGACCGGAATCAGGAAAAGATCAAGGAATTCGGCCGCGACATCTGGACTCACGCCGAGCTGGGCTACCGCGAGACGCGCACGGCGGACAAGTTCGCGCATTGGCTCGGCGAGCTGGGCGTCGAAACGGAAAGGGGCCTGGCCGTCACAGGCGTTAAAGGCTATCTGAACGGCAAAGGGGCCGAGGGGCTGACTGTCGCGCTGATGGGCGAGTTTGACGCGCTGCCCATTGCGGCGCACGTCGACGCCAACCCCGAAACCGGGGCCTCGCACTGCTGCGGCCACAACGCGCAGGTCGCGGGCGTCGTCGGCGCGGCGCTGGCGCTGGCCGACCCTGAAGTGCGCGCCGCGCTGGGCGGCAACATCATCTTTTTCGGCGTCCCGTCCGAGGAGTTTGTTGAAGTCGATTATAAAAACGGCCTGCGCGAGCAGGGCGTCATCCGCTACGGCGGCGGCAAATGCGAGCTTCTGCGCATCGGCGCTCTTGACGACGTCGACATTACGGTCGGCCATCACTCGATGTCGGGCAGCAGGGATGACATTTGCCTGAGCAACGGCACGAGCAACGGATTTGTCAACAAAATGGTCGTGTACCAGGGCCGCGCGGCGCACGCCGCCGGTTCGCCGCACCGGGGCATCGACGCCATGAACGCCGCCATGCTGTCCCAGCACGCCGTCGACATGCAGCGCGAGAGCTTCCGCGACTGCGACACCGTGCGCGTCCACAGCTATATCAGCAAGGGGGCCGAAGCGGTCAACGTCATCGCCGACGATGTGCATATCGAATATTCGGTGCGCGCCAAAACCCTTGGCGCCATCCGCGACGCCAGCCAAAAGGTCGACCGCTGCCTGCGCGCCGGCGCCGTTGCCACCGGCTGCGGCCTGACCAATATCACGCTGCCCGGCTACCTGCCCACCGTCCCGGCGCCCGACACCCGCGCCGTCGACGAAGCGATGGACGCGGCGGCGGGCAGCTATAAGGTCGATCACGTCGGCGAAAGCCACGGCACCGGGTCGACCGACTACGGCGACGTTTCAAGCGTCATGCCCCTTTTGCAGTTCAACACCGGCGGGTTTGAAGGCGCCATGCACCACTCCGGCCTGAAAGTGACCGATGAATACCTTGCCTACGTCGTCACGGCCAAAATTTTTGCCCTGACAGCGTACAATCTGCTGAAAAACGGCGGCGATTACGCCCGCGCCCTGCTCAAGAGCTACTGCCCGGTACTGACCAAAGAGCAGTATATCGAATACATGGAGAGCATGATGAGCGAAGAGACCATCCCCCTGGCCCCGCTGCCCATTGTTGAAGACTGATCGCCGGGGATGTATATTTTTCCTTTTGAAGGAAAAACTGTTGACAACTCCGCTGATGAAATGATATACTGGGATTGAAACAATAATTATTACTGGTTTGGAGGGCTCTATATGGAACTGTCGGCACTCTACCGCATCAGCTACGGTATGTATGTCGTGGGCGCCATGGACGGCGAGCGCCCGGTGGGCTGTATCGTCAACACCTGTATGCAGATAACGTCGGCGCCGCCGACGGTGGCCGTCAGCCTCAGCCACGACAATTATACCCACGGTGTGATTGAAAAGACGGGGCGGTTCAGCATTTCGGTCATCAGCGAGCAGACGCCGCCGCCCGTTATTTCGGTTTTCGGGTTTCGCAGCAGCAAGGACTATGACAAGTATTCGGTCTGCCCGCACGAGATGATGGACGGGCTGCCGGTTATCCGTGAAAAGGCGTGCGCCAATTTTGTCTGCCATGTCGTCGGCAGCCATGACATGGGCACCCACACCGTCTTTTTCGCCGAGATCCAGGACGCTGTGAACGGCGGGGATCTGCCGCCCATGACATATGAGTACTATCACAAGGTCATCAAAGGAAAGGCGCCGGCCAAAGCGCCGACCTACCAGCAGGAAGTCAAAACCAGCCAACCCGTAAAACCTGTAAGTGGAGAGAAAAACTATGTCTGCACGATTTGTGGATACGTCCACGAAGGAAGCCTCGACAACGAGCCGGACGACTACGTCTGCCCTGTCTGCGGCGTCACCAAAAGCAAATTCAGGCCGCAGTAAGCCCATACTGCCCGGCAAGTATTCGCGCCAGCGCGAACTGGTTTACCATGCCGTGATGGAAAGCGGCGAACACCCGACGGCCGAGGCGGTCTATCAGGCGGTGCGGCGCGACTGCCCGGACATCAGCCTGGGCACCGTTTACCGCAATCTGGGCCGTCTTGCCGAGTGCGGCGTTATCCGCAAAATCGGCGTTCCTGACGGCAGCGATCATTTCGACGGCACGCTGCGTGAGCATTACCATCTGTTCTGCACCGGCTGCGGCTGTGTGTGCGATGTCGACCTGCCCGAGCTTGAAGGGCTGCGCCAGGCCGTCGAACAGCGCACGGGCTTTTCCGTCACCGGGCACGATCTGATTCTTCGCGGTCTGTGCAAGGACTGCAGAAAAAAATGCGAAAAGGAGAATGAACAATGAATCTGAAAGGCAGCAAGACCGAAGCCAATCTGCTGGCCGCTTTCGCCGGCGAGTCCCAGGCGCGCAACAAATACACCTATTATGCGTCCAAGGCCAAAAAAGAAGGCTATGAGCAGATTGCCCGCATCTTCCTCGAGACCGCCGATAATGAGAAGGAGCACGCCAAGATCTGGTTCAAGCTGCTGCACGACGGGATGCCCGACACCGCCGCCAACCTGAAGGACGCTGCCGCCGGCGAGAACTACGAGTGGACAGAGATGTACGCCGAGTTTGCCAAGACGGCCAAAGAAGAGGGCTTTGACAAAATCGCCTATCTGTTCGAAGCGGTCGGAAAGATCGAAAAAGAGCACGAAGAGCGCTATAACGCCCTGCTTAAAAACGTCGAGACCCACCATGTCTTTGTCAAAGAAGGCGAGCAGGTCTGGCAGTGCGCCAACTGCGGCCACATCCACATCGGCAAATCGGCGCCCGAAGTCTGCCCGGTCTGCGATCATCCGCAGGCGTATTTCCAGCTTCAGGCGAAAAACTATTGATTCTGTATTGCACTCAGCCACAAAGAGGTTCGGCCGTATGGCCGAACCTCTTTGTCATATATTCCGAAAATGATAAAATAAATCGAATGTTTTTGGAATATTCGATAAAAAGCTTGCTTTTATACAGGATCTGTGATACTTTCTTCGTAAGAGGAGCGGCTTTGCCGCCCCAATGGAAGGAGAATTGTGACATGAACAAAAAGAGTTTGCTCATTGCGGCAGCTGTCATTCTTGTTGTGCTGGCCGCTGCTTTGGCCTGGAATTTTTTCGGAGGCGAAGAAGGCGTCAGCGCGGGGGCTGAAGCCGTCATCCGCGCGGCGACGACCGGCCCGAACCCCGATTTGTACAACCCCGAAGCATCGATGCAGATTGGCCTGGGCGCCGAGCCGACCGAGGAAGAGCGCGCCGCGGCGCAAAAGGCGGCGGAACAGCAGCAGGCCAACTGGGAAGCTGCGGTGGGCCAGTATTTTGCCGAAGGCGCTCTGGAACAGTTTATCAATAACGGCTATGCCATGGGATACCTGATGACGGCTGACGCCGCAGGGCAGACCCTGGAGACAGGAGAGCTGACGCTGGTCGAAAAGACGGACAGCCACGAAACCGTCGACTTTACCTATCTGCTCGGCGGGACAGAGTATCAGGTACGCGCCGAGTTCAGCGTCGGGGCTGACGGGCTGATCAGCCGCGCGGAGTTTGTCGCCGTCAGCTGACAGCTGCAAAAATGCCTTGCAGAGAGGAAGGAGCCGTAGTGGACGGAGCTGTGCTCGCCTTTTTTGACAAACACGCGCAGGCGCTGCCCATTTATGAAAAGCTGGAAAAAAGCGTGTATGAAAAAGTGCCCGGCGTCACGGTCAAGGTGCAGAAAAGCCAGATTTCATTTTATAACCGCCATCTGTTCGCCTGTGCGTCGTTTGCGCGGGTGCGCAAAAAGCAGGACTGCCCGGACGTTTACCTGGTCGTCACCATCGGCCTGGGGCACAGGCTGGATTCGCCGCGGGTCGATCTGGCGGCCGAGCCCTATCCCAACCGGTGGACCCATCATGTCCTTCTCGCCGCTCCCGATGAAGTGGACGACGAACTGATGGCGTGGATCTGCGAGGCCGCCGCGTTTTCGGACAGCAAGCGCTGAACGCCGGGAACTGCCCGGGACGGCTTTGCCTGCCCGGGCATTGAAAGTCCGAAGAGCCAAGCCGCCCGCCGGCTGAGAAACAGAAAAAAAGACATGACCTGCGGTCATGTCTTTTTTTTGGTCGGAGTGTCGGGACTTGAACCCGAGGCCTCTTGGTCCCGAACCAAGCGCGATACCAAACTTCGCCACACCCCGTCGTGAGCTTGCCTAATTATTATAGGCGCTAAGGGGGTGGTTTGTCAAGTAAAATCTTTTTTGAATCTTTTGTTTTGGCGCGAAGCGGTTATTGCGCTTTGTCTGCCGGCTTGACGAGCCCGGCGCGGTTGAGCAGGCGCAGGTACTGCCCCACAAAATCGCGGTCGCCCGATCCGCATTCCCAGACGGCGCGTTCGGCGATTTCCTCGGCGTTGAACAGGCCGCAGGTCCAGTAATCGATGTACGATTCCAGCTCTTTGTATTTTTTGTGCTGCTCGACAAGGGCGGGCGAGCCCGACTCTTCAAACAGCTGGTTGATGCGGTCTTTGTCGGCGTCGCCGGCAAAGGTGCGCGTCAGCCGGGGCAGGGTGGAAACGGGCTTGACGGACGGCTCGTCGTCGCGGCGCATTCCCGCAAGGGCCAGGGCGCGGCGCAGCGCCTGTTCGCGCAGGGCGCTCAGCTTGGCGCGTTCGTCGGCCAGCATGGCCTGGACCGGGGCGGAAAGCTCGCCCGGGAACAGCCGGCGCAGCCCGTCCAGGGCGCGGGCGGCCGCTTCTTCGGTCAGGGCCAGGCGGCGGCTCAGGGCGCGGGCCGATTCATGGTTCTGCTTCCAAAGGCCGGCTTCGCGGCGCAGCGCAGCGACATAGTTTTCACACGCGCGGGACAGCAGGGGATCGAGATCGGCTTCGGCCATGTTTGCCAGCGACCAGACAATGCAGCCCGCGACGCGGGCGGTCGTGGCGACGAGCACGGGATCGATGCGTTCGACGGTGTCGCCGCTTGTGTGGTAGAACAGGTCGGGCCACTGGGTAAAGCTGACGCAGGGCACGCCGATGAGCGGATCGCTGAAAATCTGGTGGTCGCTGCCGCCGCTGAAGCGCCGCACGGCGTACAGGTGCGCGCCGACCCGCTCGGTGCCGGAAAAGACAGCGGGATAATCGTCTTCGGCCGCCTCGACGGCCAGGCTGGTCAGATCGTTGACAAGCGAAGCCGAGGCTTCGGGCGTGCGGAAAGCGATGACCGGGCCGGCAGTGCCGTCCTGGCGGGCGCCGACCATATCGAGGTTGACGCCGGCGATCAGTTTTTTGCGGCCTTCGCCCAATGTGTGCAGGTAGGCGTTGGTACCGGCCATTTCAGGCACCAGCAGCATACGGATGGTGCGGCGCGGGCGGGGCAGGCGGCCGGAAGCGATCAGTTCGCCCAAAGCGCGCATCAGCTCCATCGCGGCGGCGCAGCCCGAGGCGTTGTCGTTGGCGCACGCCTGCGGGTGGCACAGGTGGGCGGTGAGCATGATACATTCGTCGGTCTCTCCGGGAATCGTGCACAGCACGTTTTCCAGCGCGCCGGAATAGAACTCGGTTTCGATAAAGCCTTTGGCGGTTGGCCGGGCCGGCTTGGCCGGATCCTTTTCGTGCTCGGCCGCCATATCGGCGCACAGCCTGCGCAGCTTGTCGCCCTGCCGCGGGGTCAGGACAAAGGCAAACCCGCCCACTTCACGCTCGTTGACGTCGCTGAAGGGGAAAGAATGGTACATACGGCAGTCATACAATTCCTGGCGTGAACGAACCCCCTCGTCGTGCTGGACACGGTCGGTAATGACGCCGGCAGCCTTTTTTTCTTCAAATATCCAGCGAAGCCCGTCGCGCAGCAAGACGTCGGCGAGTACCAGCTTGTTTGCAAGGTCGATGTCCGGACAGTTTTCGCGGGTGACGCCGAAGGGAAGGCAGACGATTTCAAGGGGCTTATCGCGGAAATCGGCGGCCGCGCTGCGCTGCGCGATGCACATCGGGTCGGCGGCAAAGTCGCACAGGGTTTCGGCGTGCGGCGCGCACAGGTCAAGCCGCGCCCCTTTGCAGCCCCATTCGCGCCAGATGTGTTCCTGCAAATAGCAATGTTCGCCGTCGGCGGGGTAGGACAGAATGTGGCTGTCCAGCCCGGCCGCCTGCAGGGCGCGCTGGCAGTATTCGGCGGCGTCGCGGTAGCCGGGGGACGCCTGGATGCGGTGGTGCAGCGTGATGTGCCGGACATGATCCATGGCGCGCGCCGGGGACAGGGTTTGCTTGAGCAGAGCGTTGATTTCCTTCATGGCAAAGCACTCCTTTCGGTGAAGACGGTTGGGGAAAACAAAAAAGTCCGGCAGCCGCCGGACTTTCATGCGTATGGGTTCCGGCAGGGCGTGCGCCCGGCCGAATGTCTGCAAAATCGACAAAACCGGCCCGCGGGCCGGCTTGACGACCGCCGCCCAAGCCAGCGGACCCGGGCGGCGGCAAAATATCATTAGTCAGAAGTGTACGGCATCAGGGCGACGTGACGGGCACGCTTGATGGCCTCGGTCAGCTGGCGCTGATGCATGGCGCAGGTGCCGGTCATTCTGCGGGGCAGAATCTTGGCACGGTCGGAAACGTATTTGCGCAGGCGCGCGGTATCCTTATAATCAATGTGCTCCACCTTGTCGACGCAGAACTGGCACACCTTGCGGCGGCGGCGGTCACGGGCGGGGCGCTCAGAACGTTCGGGGCGCTCGGGGCGCTCGGAACGCTCGGGTTTCTGCTGCTGTTGCTGCTGCTGTTCCATGGTGACTTTCCTCCTTGTCAAAAAAATCAGGCTGTCCGATCCGCACGCTTAAAAGGGCAGGTCGCCGTCATCGTCGCTCAGATCAGAAAAATCGTTGCTGGCGATGGGGGACAGGTCAAACCCGCCCGGCATCGGGTTGTCGTTGCGGGGCGGCGCATCTTTTTTGGATTCGGCAAAATGCACTTCCTCGGCGACGACTTCATAGGTGCGGCGCTTCTGGCCCTGCTTGTCTTCCCAGTTGCGGACCTGAAGCCGGCCGCACACGGCGACCAGAAGGCCCTTGCGGAACCAGCGGGAAACAAACTCGGCCGTCGAGCTCCACGCGACGATGTCGATAAAATCGGTCTGCGGCTGCTCGCCCTGGCGGGAATAGCTGCGGTTGACGGCCAGCGTAAAGCTGGTG
Organism: uncultured Clostridia bacterium; assembly: GCA_944381055.1. Taxonomy (GTDB): domain Bacteria; phylum Bacillota; class Clostridia; order Oscillospirales; family Butyricicoccaceae; genus Ventrousia. The sequence goes on from CALWJQ010000042.1 coordinate 15,487, forward strand.
ACGGCGGTGTTGCTCTGCGTCCTGCGCAGTTCGGGGTCGGCCGTCAGGCGGCCCATCAGAATGACTTTGTTCAGCATGGCGGTACCGCCTTATTCCTGGGCGACGATGAGCGAACGCATGACGCCTTCGGTGATGTTGAACACACGGTCAAGCTCGGCGGGGAAGGCCGGGGCGCTCGTGAACTCGATGAGCACATAATAGCCCTCGGTCATGTCGTTGATGGGATAAGCCAGGCGGCGTTTGCCCCATTCGGCGACATTGGCAATTTCGCCGTTCTGCTCGATCAGGGCTTTGAACTTTTCAACGATCGACTGGATTCCCTCTTCCCCAAGGGTCAGATCGACAATGAAGAGAGTCTCGTACTTTCCGGTGATTTTGGGCATGTTTCTGCACCTCCTTTTGGACTGATGGCCGGCGCTTTCAGGCGCAGGCAAGGATAACATATCAATATTACACGCACCGGCGGGAAAAGTCAAGAAAAACTTGCGGCTAGCATTGATTTCGGGTGGGAATATTGACGGGGCAAAGGAAAAATGCTACACTAAAAAAAGAATTTGGCGGAGGGGACGCGCGTGAAAAAGCTGGCTGCGGGTATTATCAGGCTGATGGGGGGATTTTTCCTGCTGTCGCTGGG
>CALWJQ010000043.1 GCA_944381055.1 uncultured Clostridia bacterium
GTGTTATACTCTTACTCATGAAGGATATGGCCCCCTCTCGTTCAGTTGTTGTCTCACAACTCCAACTATAACCGATGAGGCCTTATCCTTCATCCTTTTTTATTCAACTGTCCAAGATGTATTGTACTCCTACACATCCGCAAAAAGAATGGGGATTTGACCCTTGACAAGACAGAACGAAAGCGGTATGATAATCTACTTCTCGGAACACAAACAGTAGATGGGCATACAGTTAGAGCACTGTACGACCATGTGTATGACCGTGCGGCGCAAAGGACGATATCACCAGGTGAAATCTTAGCTTGTATTCAAAGCCCGATGATAACTTTTCCGGGAAACACTAATGGCAGAATTGCATACCAACGTGGGGATGTGCGGGCGATTTATCAGCCTAGCACACAACAATTGGTTACTGTAATCAGAGTGATGGGGGAAAGAAAATGAAATTGACACAGGAGCAAGCGGATTTTATTCTCAAGGAGTTTGGGGTAGATTTGGAACCGGGAAAAGAAATCCGTCTGGATAGCAAGTTGCGTTGGGATATTCATGACAGAGCCTTTGATATTGAAGTCGAAGAGCTACCGTTGAATGAAAAAGACCCGTGGAGTACTCGCTGCCGTCTGGCAGTTGAGGTTTGTAATGTTATGTACGAGGGATAAGCATGGCGAAAGTCAGGGCACATTCGAAAGACGGGGTTACAAAGGCGACAGTTGACGGCGTGGACATCTCAGGGGCGCTGTCGCTGACGTTTGAGCATGTTGGTGGCGAATACCCGGAAATGACGGTAAAGTTTCTGGTGGACGAGCTGGAGCTGGACGCGGAAGCAAATGCAAAGATGAACGGCTGTACCGCCGGAAACGATACAGCCGTCAGGTTCATTGACCGTCTGCGTTTTGATAGATAGGACACTCTGTGAGGATGGATAAGCATGGCGAAAGCAGTGCTTTCAAAGTTCTGGTGAGAACATGTCCGCTTTAAAGCGTGTGCCGGGGAACGAGGAGCTGGGAAAGTTCATCGCCATAATTCCTCAAGGCTGAAACCGATTTCGGCATGGCTGGCTGCTGCGTTATCTTTCGGTATATGTACAATCCCCTTCCTGAATCGGAAGGGGATTTTTGTTGCTGACGCGCTATTTGTTGTGAAAGATCACAATAAGCGAAAAGTTTACAGCTTTTCAATGTTTTATTGTATAACTGCTTTGTTTGTGGCGTCATCATTCATACGCCTTTAGAATTTTTAAGAAACCTTTAAGAGACGCCGCAGGGAAAGGTATGATACAATAAAGATGAAAACAGCGGACAAAGGGGGATCGGCATGGGGTACGCGATTTTAGTGGTGGATGACGAAAAAGAAATCGCAGACCTGGTCGAAGTGTATCTCAGGGCGGAAAACTATGAGGTCTATAAATGCTATACGGCCGAACAAGCGCTGGAAATCATTGATCATTATCCGCTGGATCTGGCGGTGCTGGACGTTATGCTGCCCGGCGTCAGCGGGTTTGAAATATGCCGGCATATCCGGGAAAAATACACCTATCCAGTCATTATGCTGACCGCGCGCGAACAGGAAGCCGATAAAATCACCGGCCTGACGCTGGGCGCGGACGATTACGTCACAAAGCCGTTCCGGCCGCTTGAACTGGTGGCGCGGGTCAAGGCGCAGCTGCGCCGATCGACGCAGTACAACCGGGGTGGGGCAGAGGAAAGCGGGATCATCACTGTGTCCGGGCTGGTGCTCAACCTTGAAAAACACGAGTGCTTTCTCAACGAAAAGCCGCTTTCCCTGACGCCGACCGAATTTTCGATTTTATGGGTGCTGTGCCGTAACCGGGGGCGGGTGGTCAGCACAGAAGAGCTGTTTCATACGGTGTGGGGCGAAAAGTATTTTACCAGCAGCAGCAATACCGTAATGGTGCACATCCGCCATCTTCGTGAAAAGCTCGGCGATTCGGCAGAGCGTCCGCGGTATATCAAAACAGTGTGGGGAGTGGGGTATAAAATTGAAAAGTGACGCGACAGCCCTGCGGCGGAAAATCCTGCTGCGGCTCATGCTGGCGCCCATCGCTGCGCTGGCGGCCTTTTTTCTGCTGTGGGCGGTTGCCTCTTTGCTGCCCATGGCCGGCGTGATCCAGTCTGTGCTGCGCGCCGTCGGTATGAGCCGCGATACGGCGTACAACGTCTATCGGTACCTGTTTGCCAATAACCTGAGCCTGTGGGCCGCTGTTTCTTTTATCCTGCTGTTTATCGCCGCGGCCTATGTTGCGGTGCGCCTGACCAGCCGCAGTTTCGTACGCATGTCCGAAGGGGTCGACCGCCTGCTCGACGAGGGCGACGAACCCATCCGGCTGCCGCCGGAGTTTGATTTTTTGGAAGCCCGGCTGAACGAGGCAAAAAATGAGCTCCGCCGCCGCCAACAGGTGGCGCAGCAGGCGGAAATGCGCAAAAACGATCTGGTCGTTTATTTGGCGCATGACATTAAAACGCCGCTGACATCCGTTATCGGGTATTTAAGCCTGCTTGACGAAGCGCCGGACATGCCGTCGCCGCAGCGCGCCCGCTATATCGGCATTACGCTGGAAAAGGCGTACCGGCTGGAACAGCTCATCGACGAGTTTTTTGATATTACCAGATTTAACCTTCAGACGATCCGGCTCGATCGTGAGCCGGTCAATCTGCCGCACATGCTGGCGCAGATGGCCGACGAGTTTTATCCCATGCTGGCTCCGCAGGGCAAGGCCGCGCGGGTCGATTGTGAAGAAGGACTGACCGTTGATGCAGATCCGGACAAGCTGGCGCGGGTGCTCAACAACATTCTCAAAAATGCTGCGGCGTACAGCGATCCGAACACTGTCGTCAGTATTTCCGCGCGGAGGGAAGGAAACAGCGTGCACATTGCGGTCGAAAACCAGGGAAAGACCATTCCGAAACAAAAGCTGGACAGTATTTTTGAAAAGTTTTACCGTCTGGACACGGCGCGGTCGAGCCATACGGGCGGGGCCGGGCTTGGCCTGGCGATCGCCAAGGAGATCGTCGAAGCGCACGGCGGACAGATTTCGGTGCGGAGCGAAGCGGGGACAACTGTATTCGAGATCGAGCTGCCGCAGGACGGAACATCATTCAGGGGGTGAAAGCAAATGGCGTCCAAATCTGGGAAAAGACGTGTGCGGCGCGCAGCGATGTGTCTGCTGGCAGCCTGCCTGCTTCTGACGGTGGCGGCGGTTGTCTGGGCCCATACGCCGGCGGACGACGGGCTGCCGCGTATGCTGTACAGCAAAAACGTTTTGCTTGTGCGGCGCAGCGACGGAGCCGCAGTGCGTGAACGCGGCGCTGACGAGCGCATTTATCCTGCGTCCCTGACCAAAATCATGACGGCGCTGCTCGCGCTGGAACAGACAGAGGATTTGCATGAAACGGCAGAAGTCACCGCAGAAATGGTCGCATATGCGGCGGAAAACAACGCTGTTCAGGCCGGGTATCTGGCGGGCGAACAGGTTCCGGTCATCGACCTGGTGTACGGCGCGCTGCTGCCGTCCGGGGCCGAATGCTGCCTGGCGCTGGCGAGCGCCGTCGCGGGTGATGAAGTGGATTTTGTCGAGATGATGAACGCCCGGGCGGCTGAACTGGGAATGGCGGACACGCACTTTACCAGCCCCATCGGCCTGCACGACGATCGGCATTACACGACGCCGCGCGATTTGGCGACACTGCTTGAAGCGGCATTGCAAAACGAAGATTTCCGCGCCGCCTTTACCAGCAGCCGTTATTCGACCGGGCCGACCAATTTGCACCCGGACGGGATTACGGTGCGCTCGTCGCTGTTTGAAAAAGGCGGCGGCGCCGGGTTTACGGGCGGGCGGCTGCTGGGCGGCAAGACCGGATACACGGAAGAGGCGGGGTTGTGCCTGGCCTGCCTGGCCGAAAAAGACGGTGACGAATATATTCTCATCACTGCCGGCGCCGGGGGCAGCACCCGGACCGCCCCACACCATGTGGAAGACGCGCTGGCCGTTTTCGGAAGCCTGCACTGAAAAACTCCCCCGTTCACCGGCCGGTGAGCGGGGGAGTTTTTCTTGGCATATCAAACGCTTTCACGGTAGCCGAACAGACGGAAAAAGGGCAGCTCGGACTGCATCTGAAGAATCGACGCGCGGGTGGCGACATCAAGCAGGCTGCCGTAAAAGTCCAGGAAGATCAAAAGCCCGTCGGGGTCTGATTCCGTGGGGTGTTTTTTCAGCCGCAGGTACTCGATGTTGAGCTGGTTGTCAGACAAAACGGAAATGGCCTGTGCCAGCGAGCCGTGCTCGTATGCGGCGGTAGAAAAGACAATGCTGACGATGGGCACTTCGGCATGGCTGACCAGGTGGCGGGACAGCAGCACGATGAGCGACCCTTTGGGCGTGCGGGTCATGGAATTGACATACACCGGCTTGTTATGGATCATGGTGTACAGCCATTCTGTGTCATACAGGCCCTCAATAGAAACGGCGGCAAAGGGCGATCGGCCCGACATCAGGTCGTCGAGAGCGGCGGCAATGGACGCGCAGGCCGTCGCTTCGCGGCCCAGGACCGAAGAAACCGTGCGCGCAATGTGCGACGGGCACGAAACCGGGCCGTCGCCCAGTTCGGGGACAATATCCGGCTCGTGGTTCAGGACGAGCGATTTGTCATGCTCGACAAAAAAACGGTACTGCCGGCCGCGGCTCATGCGGTTCAAATCCTTCCACAGGACGTAGGCTTTGCGCGAAAGCTCGGGGGACAGCCCGGCCGTGACCCGATCGAGCATGTATTTTTCCTCGTCCGGATCCCAGATGGGTTTGCCTGACTGAAGACGGGCCGCAGCGATGCGCAGCGCAGCGTCCATGCGGCGCAGAAAGGCGTCGAGCAGGGCTTCGTCACAGCCGTCGATGATCTGGCGCAGTAAATCCTGTTCTATCACATGGGATCCCTCCGTTTTCTGGTTCATATTACATTGCTGTTACATATTCACTACATATTTTATTACATATTATGATATAACGACGCGGCCGCCCTTGTCAATCGTTCTTGTTTACAAAAAAAGGCCGCAATGATATAATAAACAATAACATATCTGTGTTATCAATCGGCAAATGATGCGGAAAAGAGGAGAAAACCGATGAAAATTATCGATCTGCGCAGCGACACCGTGACGCAGCAGACGCAGGCCATGCGCGACGCCATGCTGGTCGCCGAAGTGGGCGACGATGTCTACCGCGACGATCCGACGATCAATGAACTGGAAAAGCTGGCGGCAAAGATCCTGGGCAAAGAGGCGTCGCTGTTTGTCACATCGGGTACGATGGGCAATCAGCTGGCGCTGATGGCCCATACGAACCGGGGCGACGAGGTCATCGTCAGCGCCGACTGCCATATTTTTGAACACGAAGTCGGCGGAGCCGCCGTGCTGTCAGGGGCCAACCTGCGTATGCTGGTTTTTAAAGACAGTATGCCCGACGTCAAAAGCATTGAAGCCGCCATCCGCCCCGACGACATCCACGAGCCGCGGACGGCGCTCATCTGCCTGGAAAACGCGCTGGCCAACGGCCGCGTCGTGCCGGCATCCCTGATGGCGGATATTTATAAAATGGCCCAAAAGCACAAAATCCCCGTCCATGTTGACGGCGCGCGGCTGTTTAACGCCGCGGCCGCACAGGGCGTCGACATCAAAGAACTGACCAAAAGCTGCGACACCGTCATGTGCTGTCTGTCCAAGGGGCTGTGCGCCCCGGTCGGGTCGATGCTCGCCGGCCCGCGTGACTTTATCGAACGCGCCCGCAAATACCGCAAAATGCTGGGCGGAGGCATGAGGCAGGCAGGGTTTCTGGCCGCCGCGGGCATCATTGCCATCCGCGACATGCCCGCCCGTCTGCACATCGACCACGAAAACGCCGCGCATCTGGCCGATCGCCTGTCCGGGATCGACGGCGTCACGCTCGATCGCCGGCCGGAAATCAATATGGTGTTCTTCCACGTCGACCGCCCGCAGAAGGAACTGGAAGCCATCCCGGCCAAAATGCTCAAAAAGGGCTTTAAAATCAGTCCGGCCGAAAACGGCCGCTTCCGCTGGCTGACCAACAACGACGTCACCCGTCAGGATGTCGACGCCGCTGTCGACGCGCTGGCCGCTGTTTTAAAGTAAACCGGCTTTTCCGGCTGCCGCCCCCGTGTGGGGCGGCATTTTTGCATCAAAAAGCGGCCGCCCGAAGGCGGCCGCCGGCTGGTTTGGAATCAGTTCCAGCTCCATTCGTAATAGAAGGTAGAGGACAGATAGAACTTGGCCGTCAAATCTTTATTGTAAGCGACCGAGTTCTGCTTGAAGAAAATGGGAATGTACACCGCGTCATCCTGCACGGTTTCGATGACCTGAGCATAGATGTCCTGACGTTCCTGCTTGTCGACGGTGGCGACGCCCTGCGCAAACAGCTCGTCAACTTCGGGGTTGCGGTAACGGGCCAGGTTGAGGTTGTCGATGAACTGTGTGCAGTAAAGCTGGTCGTACATGGCGTAGTCGGTGCCCACGGTGACGCCCATGACGGCGATCTCAAAGTTACCGTTAATGCAGTCGGTCATATAGGCCGAAGATTCCTGCATGGCGATGTCGGTCTGGATGCCGACGGCCTGGAGATTGGACTGCGCGACCTGCGCGACCTTTTCAAAGTAGCCGGTCATGGTAGAAATGGTGCCGGCGTTGAAGCCGTCGGGGTAGCCGGCTTCAGCCAGCAGCTCCTTGGCCTTGTCGGGGTCGTAATTAAAGACGGTGCAGTCTTCGGTCGCGCCGAACACCTGGGACGGACGCGCCATCGTCACGGCCGGCGTGGCCAGGCCGTCGAGCGCCATCAGGCACATGTCGTCGCGGTTGATGGCATAAGTCATGGCCTGGCGGACCAGCTTGTTGTCAAACGGCGCAACCTCGTGGTTGAGAATGAGGTAGGTGGTGTGGCTGGTTTCGAGCAGCTCGGTGTTGTACTTTCCGCTCGCTTCAACATCCGGCCAGTTGGCCGACGGGACGCCGACATAATCGAGTTCGCCGGACTCAAAGGCGAGCAGAGCCGTTGAAGTGTCGGTGATGATCTTCCAGTCGATGTCTTTGATCGAGGCTTCGCCCTGCCAGTAGTCGGGGAAAGCCTTGATGCTGACGCTCTGCGCCTGCACAAACTCGTTGAGCATGTACGGGCCGGTGCCGCAGGTCTGGGTGGCAAAGGCGTCGTCGCCCACTTCGGTGACGAATTTTTCATTGACAATCCACAGCGCGCCGACATACTGGATGAACGGGGCGTACTGGTAGCTCAGCGTGATGGCGACGGTGTAATCATCCAGCGCTTCGGCCGACTCAATGGGCTCGACATACGAATACATGCGGGCCGACGGACGGCAGCGTTCAATGGTGTAGACAACGTCACTGGCTTTGAGCTCTTCGCCGTTGTGGAACAAAACGCCCTGCCGCAGGTTAAAGGTGTAAACCAGCCCGTCTTCACTGATCGTGTAGTCGGTGGCCAGCATGGGGCGCTCGGTGCCGTCGTCCTCGATGAAGATCAGCGGCTCGTAGATCTGCGAAATGATGCTCTGTTCGACGATCAGGTTGGCATAGTGCGGGTCGAGCACGCTGGGGACCTCAGCCATGGAAAGGTGCAGGTCGGTGCGTTTTTCGCCCGTCTGTTCAGTGTCGCCTGTGTCGGGGGTGGTTGTGTTGTCCTGTGTCTGGTCGCCGGGGTCTGCGGTGGTTTCCTGGCCGCAGCCAGTCAGCGCCATGGTAAAAAGCATACACAGCGCCAGGAATAATGCGAGTTTTTTCATCATATACCCTCCCTGTTGTAGTACACGCTCGCACGTGTTGCGGAGATTATATCATGCTCGATGG
>CALWJQ010000044.1 GCA_944381055.1 uncultured Clostridia bacterium
CTCAGAAAGCTGGTACGCTGGTACGCCCGCCGGGGCATCCGGGTGGAATGTGTTCAGACTGACAATGGCTTTGAGTTCACTAACCGCTTTTCCAACAGCAGGCGGGAATTGCCTACTCTGTTTGAGGTCACTGCCGCCCAACTTGATATCCGCCACAAGCGCATCCGCCCCTATACGCCACGCCACAACGGTAAGGTCGAGCGCAGCCACCGGGAAGACCAGAAGCGCTTCTACTCCTGCCACAGCTTTTATTCCCTGGATGACTTTGCAAAGCAGCTCGCCATCCATAACCGCCGCTCCAACAACTTCCCCATGAGACCCCTCGGCTGGCTTTCCCCCTCAGAGTTCACCGTCCAATATGTTTGACAAACCTACAAAACAGTTAGAAAAAAGTTCCAGAGTTGCTTGATAGATGTGCGGTTTTGTGATATATTGATAGTGTATTTTTATACCCGTCAAGGGACGCTGGACATCCATGGGAACTGGCATCAGGCTCTCTATGGGCAAAATCTGCAATCGGACGCAGGAACGGAACCCGGCGCTGCGCCCGGGAAACAGCGGGGTGCGCAATGGACGAAAAAAGGCTGACGGCTTTTGAAGAGATGCTTGCCAGCATCCGCAGGCAGTATAACGACACAGCGGAAAAGATGGAAAAGCTCAAGGCAGAAGGCAGGGATAAAACGGTCACTTACCGCCAGCTTTTTGCCAACAAACTGCAGCTTCAGGCGATGCTGTCCTACTACCGGACATACGGCCTGCTGGATGAGGAAGCATAACAGGATGCATTCTGCATCGCTGCAAGCCTGTCGCTGCCCAGCGAGTATTTGAAAAGCCGGCGCCAATTATAAATTGACCGGCGGGTGGGAGAACGGCCATGGCAATCAGCAAAAAACTGGAAATCATTTATCATAACGGGCAGCCGGATGGCATTCGCTCCATTCGCCGGAATCTTTCTACAATGACGACCTATGTCATTCCCCGCCGCTGCTTTCAGAGGCAAAGAATATTTCCGGCATTCACCGCCCGGGGATCTATTATTTGATCAACGAAAATGATGAAAATAAGATCGCCCAGCTTTATATTGGACAGACACGCAGCGGCATTGCTCGCCTGGACGACCACAACCGATCCAAAGATTTTTGGAACAAGGCGATTATGTTCCTTGCCGAAAATAAAACGTTTACTCTGGATATGATCAGCGGCCTTGAAAAATTTGCCATCATAAAGGCGCAGGAATCCAAACGCTATAAGGTCAAAAATAACGTGATTCCAAAATACGAGATTGACGAATACGACCTTGCGGCAGTTGAAGAAATCTACGATGAAATCCAGTTCATCATGGCGACGCAGGGTTATAAGATGGATGATGCGAAAACCACGCTGGACGAAGCTGAAATCTTACATACAACCCGAAACGGCATCGCCGCTTTCGGCGTTTACGACGGTGAGAAATTTGAGGTGCTGGAAGGCTCGCAGATCCACATGGACAAACCCACTCATTTGCCGCGGTATAACCGCCAGCGTGAAGAGCTGCTGTCCAAACAGTCCATCGTAAAAACCGAGGACGGGTATATTTTAAAAATCACCCTGGAGTTTAATACGCCGAGCGGCGCGAGCGATTTTGTCCTCGGCGGCTCCACCAACGGCTGGGTCGAATGGAAAAACAAAAACGGCCAGACTCTGGATGAACTGTACAGGAAATAGCCGGATAACGGTTGACAAAGCAGAGCGGCGCCCCATCAGGCAGCATGATACGCTGCCCGATGGGGCGCCGCTTTCTTCCGCTCCGAATCTTTTTACAGCTTTCCGGGCGCAAAGGCAGGTTTCTGCCCGGCAAGCCCGCAGGCAATCGGGCCTGCGGAACTTTCAGTCAATCGCTCTGCGGCGACTGGCCTGACAGGCGTTTCCAGAACGGGACAAACACCAAAACCGCCGCGCACATGGCGCACAGATCGGCAATCGGCGTGGCCCATACGATGCCGTTCACCCCATACCGGGCATTCAAAAGGAGCATAAAAGGAATATCCAGGCCGCCCTTGCGCAGAAGCGACAAAATGGTGGGCCGCGTTTTTTCTCCCGCCGACTGAAAGGCGGTAATCGCCAGCATGGTCACCGAAATACAGGGGCCGGTTATGCAAATGATCTTTTGGAACCGCTGGCCGTAGTATATGGTTTCCGCATCGTCGATAAAAGCGCGCACGATCGGCCCTGCACAGGTAAACAGCAGCACAGTCCCAACCAGCGCCACGGCAAAGCTGAGCAGAAAGTCCACTTTAAGCGCCGCCTTCATACGCCGGTAATTACGGGCCGAATAATTGTAAGCGATTAGCGGCAGCACCCCCTGCGACATTCCGGTCGCAACGGCAAAAGCGAGCATGTCGACTTTTTTTGCGATGCCAATCCCCGCCACCGCCGCATTGGAATAGCCGGACATCAGCCGGTTCAGTGTGACGTTGGACAGCACCCCCATCAGGTTCATCAGGCAGCTGGGCAGCCCGACGAGCAGGACTTCCCGCGGGATGCCTTTTTTCAGGGTGTAATGCCCGGGGTATAGGGAAATGTCCGTCGCGTTCCGCTTCCGGCCAAGCAGCAGGATAAAATACAGCGCGGCGATCCCATTGGAAATCATGGTGGCAATGGCCGCGCCGGCGATTTCCAGCCCAAAGGGGAAGATAAAAACAGGATCTAAAAGGATGTTCAGCACGCCGCCCATCGCCACGCCGAAACTGGCCTGTGCCGAACGCCCCTCTGCCCGAACCAGATGGGCCAAAACCTGGTTCAGGACCGTGGGCACCGCGCCGACGGTAATGGTCCAGAAAATATACCGGCTGCAAAAATCATAGGTTTCTGCGTCGGCGCCCGCCGCATAAAGCAGCACGGGCCGGGCCAGAAAAAGCGCGATCCCGTACAGCAGCGACACAGCGGCGGCCGTCCACAGGCTGAATGCCGCCGCCTGCCGCGCCTTTTGCCGGTCGCCGACGCCCAGGCTGCGCGCCATGAGGCTGGAACCCCCGATGCCAAACAGGTTGGCAAGCCCCGTCAGAAAAACGAACATGGGCATACACAGCGATACAGCGGCTACCTGGTTGGGGTCGCCGATCTGGCCGATAAAAAAGGTATCCGCCATGTTGTAGACCACGGTGATCAGCTGGCTGATCACCGTGGGAACAACCAGGGACAGCACTGCCCGTCCGACGGGAGCTTTTTCAAATAAAATTTCCTTTTCCGTCTTCACCATCTCCACCCCCTGCTCTTTGCAGCCCGTCTGCCACACACCGGACGGCAATGCGAAAACTTTCATCCCGATCCGCGGGGAAGTGGGCAAAGCCGCCGGACTGTTCATGAAACGCAAAGCCGCCCATCACTGCGCGCAGCACCCTCTGCCAATGGAACTGCTGCATTTCCGTCAGGCCGTAGCCCGACAGCACCTTTAAAATGGGCGTGACAATTTCCCCCGCTTCCTGTTCCAGGGCAGGATTGTTCCACTTGGGAAACGCCATGATAACCCGGTACAGTTCGCAGTGTTCCCGTGCAAAAGCCCGATACGCCTCGGCCAGGGCGAACAGCGCCTCTTCCCCCCGCTTGCCTGCGATCGCCTGGTTTTCCAGCCAGACCAGCCGGCGCACCGCTTCCCCGCCAATGCATTCCAGCAGTTTTTCCAGGCTTTCTATATGGTTGTAAAGAGACGCTGTCTTCACATGCAGCCTTGCGGCAAGCTTTCCCATTGAAAACTGCTGGAATCCCTTTTCTTCAATCAGGCAGACCGCCGCCCGAACCACACTGTCTTTGGACAGTCCCTGCCTGGCCATGACATCGCCCCTAACTAATACTATTAGTTTTATTGTATGCTGACTTTCTTTGTTTGTCAAGAACCTGCCGCAGTGCAGAAAAGGCTTGACATATATCGTTGATCTATATATAATGCTATATAGATGATCGATATAGGAGGCAAAGCCATGGATCTGGACAGGCATTTCGTCAGTGGCAGCATCCCCCTGCTGGTCATGAAGCTGCTGGACGAAAAGGATTTGTACGGGTACCAGATGATCGAAGAACTTCGGCGGCGTTCGGACGATACCTTTCACCTCAGGGCCGGCACCCTGTACCCCCTGCTGCACAGCCTGGAAGAAAAGGGGTGGGTCACCGCCTATGAACGGGAAGCGAGTGCCGGCAAACCCCGGCGTTACTATCATCTGACCGAACAGGGGCGCGCTGCTTTTCGGGAAAAAGAGACCGCGTGGAACGCTTACGCCCGGGCTGTCGGGCAAGTGCTGAAAGGAGGGGCCTGTCATGCCGGGGCATGAATCCATTTCCGCCTATCTGGACGCCGTATCGGATCAGATCCGCTGGGGCCGGGCGCGCCGCCTTGTCATCCCCGAATTGCGGCAGCATCTGGAAGACCAGCGGGACGCCTTTTTGGCCGAAGGGATCGGCGACGCCGAGCGCCGGGCGGTCGAAGAAATGGGGGACCCTGTCGCGGTCGGCGCGGAACTGGATCGGATTCACCGCCCGAAACCGCAATGGGCTCTGCTGGCCCTGACCGCTGCGCTCGCGCTCGCCGGTATGCTGCTGCGCATCTGGGTTGCGGCGGACTCCGACAGCACAGGCCGGGCAGCGCTGTCGTTTGCGCTGGGCTGCGCGGCGCTGCTGGCGGGCTATTTTCTGGACGTTTCCTTTTTGAGCCGCCGCCCCCGGGCGGTCTGTGCGGCGCTGCTGGCCGCTGCCCTGGCAGCGCTGCCGCTCATCCATCGCCCGGGCGCCTTTTCCCCGTTTCAGCTGTCCCATCTCTGCCTGTTCCTGCCCGCGGCTTATGCCTGCTGGCTCTATTCCTGCCGGGGGCGCGGGTGGCCCGGCCTGCTGGCCGCACTGGCAGGGGCTGTCCCCGTGCTGGCGCTCACCTGCGCCGGCTGGTACCGGATGGCTCTGATCCCGACGCTGCTGACCTGCCTGATCCTGCCGCTGGACGCCTGCCGCCGGGACTGGTTCGGCGCCGGCCGCCTGCGCTCTGCGCTGGCCGTCTGCGGATGCGCCGCCGCAGGGATTGCGGCTGTCGCCTGTACATCGTCGGGCTGGTTTCACGCCGCCTTTCGCCGCCTTGCGGCCGCCATTTCCCCGGAACACGCCGCCGGCGTCGGCTACCAGTCCGCGCGCATCCGGGAATCCCTGGATGCTTCCCGCTGGTGGGGGCAGGGCGTCTGGACAGGCGCGGAGCCGTATGAAACGGCAGTCCCCACGTGGGACAGCGACAACCTGCTGACCACTTTGATCTACCGGCTGGGCTGGCTGCCGTTTTTGATCCTGATTCTGGCCTTTGCCGCCCTGATGATCTGGCTTTTGTACCGCGGCCTGCGCCAAAGGGGTCAGATGGGGCGTTTTCTGGTCGTCACCACCGTCATCGTGCTCGGCGCGCAGGCGCTGTTTAATGTGCTGTGGAGCCTGGGCGTCACGTGGCACAGCTCTTTTTTCCCGCTGCTGACCGGCAATACCAGCACCGTCGTCGACATGGCGCTGATCGGCCTTTCCCTGTCTGCGCTGCGCGGCGACAGCATCGCCTGTGAAAAAATACCGCCCCAAAGGCTGCCCCGGTACAAAATCCGGGTCGTTATCGAACGCAGCTGACCAAAAAGCAGACAAAACCCGCAATCTTTCGATTGCGGGTTTTGTTTTTGGGAGTCTTTATCTTGCGCGGTAAAAAGCGAGATAGGCCTTGGCCGTCATGTAAACGTCCGCTTTGGACACCACCTCGAACGGCGCGTGCATGGACAAAACCGGCACGCCGACGTCGACGACGTCCATATCGCAGTTGGCCAGAATGTAGGCGATGGTTCCGCCGCCGCCCTGATCGACCTTGCCCAGCTCGCTGGTCTGCCACACCACGCCGGCGTCGTTAAAGCATTTGCGGATCTCGCCGAGGAACTCGGCGCTGGCGTCGTTGGATCCGTTTTTGCCGCGCGAGCCGGTGTATTTGATCAGCGTGACGCCCTTGCCCAGATAGGCTGTGTTGCGCGGGTCAGCCACCGACGGATAATTGGGATCAAACGCCGCCGCCACGTCGGACGAAAGCAGCGCGCTGCGCGCCAGCGCACGGTCGACGTCAAACCCGCTGCACGAACCACGCTGCAGCTCGATCATGCGGCCGATGACGTTGGCGAAATTGCGCGAATGCATCCCCGTGCTGCCGTTGCTGCCCACTTCTTCCTTGTCGACGAACAGGGCAACCGCCGTCTTTCTGCACACGGTCAGGTCAAACAGCGCGCGCATCGACGTATAGGCGCAGACGCGGTCGTCATGGCCGTACGCGGCGATTGCCGCGCGGTCAAACCCCACGTCGCGCGCAGGGCCCGCGGGCACCAGTTCGAGCTCGGCAGATACAAAATCCTCTTCTGTCATGCCGTATTTATCGTGCAGCAGTTTGAGCACCGCCAGCCTGAACCGGTCTTTGTCCTCGCGCCCGCCAACCGGCAGCGTCCCGGCAACGGCGTTGAGGTCTTCGCCGGCGATACCTTCTGCCAGCGTCTTTTTGTTCTGATCTGCGGCCAGGTGCGGCAGAAGGTCGGTGATGTAAAAGACCGGATCCCCGGCCCCGTCGCCGATGCAGACGTCGAGCACGCTGCCGTCGCGGCGGACAACCGTGCCGCACAGGGCCAGCGGGCGGGCCACCCACTGGTACTTGCGCACACCGCCGTAATAATGGGTTTTGAGCAGCGCCATGCCGCCTTCTTCATACAGCGGGTTCTGCTTGACGTCCAGACGGGGCGAATCGATATGGCTGCCGACGATGCTGACGCCCTGCGCCACCTCTTCGCTGCCGATGACGGCCAGCACGACGCCCTTGCCGCGGTTGACGCTGTACACCTTGTCGCCCGGACGCAGCGCGCCGGCCTCTTCCAGGCTGACAAACCCCTGTTCGCGGGCACGGCGGACGATTTCGCGCGCGCACAGGCGCTCGGTCTTGCCCGCGTCCATAAAACGCTTATAATCCTCGCCCATTTCCATGACGGCTGCCCGCTCGTCCTCGCCCAGGCGATCCCACACCAGGTCGTACCGGACGGCCAGATCTTTGACATTTTGATCCATCGTTCTCTCTCCTGTCCTTTGGGATTTCGCCCCGGCGTCGCCGGGGCTGACGGTCTGTTTATCTTATGTATACCGCGGATGCACGCCCGTGTCAAGCCCCCTGCCAATCGGTTCCCGCAAGCTCGGCCAGCGTGCTTTCCCCCCAGCTGTAATTGGTCAGATAGCTGCCCTTGAAAAGATGTGAAAATTCCTCTTTTCCGCTGAGATAGTCGTACAAGTCGCACCGGACGCGTTCAAGGACGATCCGGCGCTTGCCGTCTACCGTCTCAACGACGTCCGCGACGCCGTATTCTTCCAGAATGTTCTTGAGGCGCAGCGCAACCTTGCGGTACCGTGCCAGGGTGACCGGGCTGACCGGCTCGTCTTCCCACAAAAAACCGATGGCTTCTTCAGACGACACAAAGCCGCCCCTGCGGTCGACGAGCAGTGCGAACAGTTCTTTGGATTTTTTATTGCGGAAAGCGATGGGCCTGCCCCCGACAAAAACGTCAAAGTACCCGAACGTGCGGATGGACACGCCCTGTTCCGCCGCGCCGCTGTTTTCCACATTGTACAGCATGATGTGCCGCGGCACGCCGGCGTCGGGCGATCGGGTCGAGCAGATGGCTTTAATGCGCCGTTCGGTTCCCGACCGCAGGTCGTGGTAATGAAACTCGGCTTCGCCGTTTGTAAGCAGCTCTTCGATCTGTTCCATTGAAATACGACTGCGGGCGATGAGCTCGTCAATCGGCGTTTCCTTTTGCATCAGGGGCAGCCAATCCTCGCGCGTCATGCCGAAAAACTCGAGCAGGTTATCGCTGGCGTACAGCGGCGTAGCCAGCCCGCCCCGGACCTCGAACGCGGCAATGCCGTCGGTGAAGCGCAGCGCCAGCTTTTGCAGGTTTTCCCTGAGCGCGGCGTTTTCGCTTTTCAGCGAATCGGTCTCTTCGGCCTCTGGCACAGCCCGGCAGCAATACAGGCTGACCGCAGGGCTGACGCTTAAAAAAAGCCCCTTGTACAGCTTGACTTCCCCACGGGCTGTCCGCGCGTGATAAACCGCCTGGGGCGGTTTTTGATCCGGCTGCGCCAGCGTATTCTGCGCAAAGGCGCGGAAAAAGGCCCTGAGCGTCTCTTGATCCTGCTCTTCCACCGTCCCGTCGATCCACTTTTCGATCGCCTCGCCCATGCGCATGGGGATATTTTCGAGCGCGCTGAACATCGGCGAATCGCTGCCGACCAGGCAGCGGACGGTATCGGCCTCGCGATCGAACTCAAAGATCATATCGTAAACGTCGGCCAGCGCCCGGATATAGCTCTGGGCCGCCGTCGCCCGCCGCGCCTGATGGCGATCTGAAATATCGATGCAGACGCTCTGGTACTCCGGCCGGCCCTGTTCGTCAGCGCCGCGGGCAATCCAGCCGAAAACACGCATCCGGGTGCCGTCGCAGCGCAGCAGCGTCATCTCGCCCGCCAGGGGCGTGTCCGACTCGTCCGCCCGGCGCAGGGCGTGCGCCAGCGCACTGCGTTCTTCCATGGGGATCATCAGGAAAATATTGCTTTTGTACATTTCCAGATAATCGAGCTCGCCGTCGTGCTGCAGCGGGAAACGCAGAAGCTCGATCATCCGCGGGCTGATATAGGTGACCCGCGGCTGCTTTTCACAGGTGTATTTGATGAAGCCGAACGGCATGGAATTGCTGAAAAACTGCAGCTGCCCGTTTTCCCGCTTGAGTTCTGTGATGTCGGCCAGCACCGAAGACGCCACAAAAGTCCCGTCTGCCTGGCGTTTTGATACAGCGGTGTCCTTGACGTAAATCGCAGTCCCGTCTTTGGCGACCAGGCGGTATTCTGCCGACGCGGTTTTTTCCCGTCCGCGCAGGCTGTCCAGAAAGGCGGCATAACACCGGCGGTCGGCTGGATGCACCAGGTTTGCATAGCGATCGCTTCCGCGGCGCAACAGTTCGGTTTTTGTATAGCCCGTCATCTCGCACAGGCTCTGGCTGACGGCGCACAGACGCGCGGGATCAGACAAAATGATCTGGTGAAACCCCGGGACGCACTGCTCTAAAATGTCTTCTGCGCTGCAAAACGTTTTTTTCATAAGCGCTCCTCACAAGCCCTCTGCCGTTTGATAAGGCAACCGTGAAATTTGCTCTATTTTACCACCTGCGGCGGAAAAATTCAAACTTTTTCACTCGAAATACGGGCAAACGGAAAAGGCCGGACCAACGTCCGGCCTTCTGCGCTTCAGCCGCGCTGAAGCCTTTTTTGAATTTTCCCGCTGATGGTTTTGGGCATCTCGTCGGTGAACTCGACGATGCGGATCCACTTGTAATCTGCCAGACGGCTGTTGCAGAACTCCCGGAGCTCCTGTGCCAAAGCGGGCGACGGCTCGTACCCGCGCACCGGGACGACAATGGCTTTGATAGCCTGGCCGCGCAGGGCGTCGGCCACCCCGACGACGCTGCATTCCAGCACCGCAGGGTGCTCCATCAGCACGTTTTCCACTTCATAGGGGCCGACGCGGAAGCCGCCCGTCTTGATAATGTCGTCAAACCGGCCGTGGAACCAGAACCGGCCCTCTTCATCCATCCACGCGGCGTCCCCCGTGTGGTACACGCCGCCGCGCCACGCGCGGGCATACTGTTCATCGTTGTCCAGATAGCCGCAGAACACGCCGCACTGCCGGCCGCTGCCGGGCGGGACAACGACCACTTCCCCGATTTCACCCGGCGCCGCCTTCTGTCCATCCTTGCGCCGCAGCTCAATATTGTAAAAAGGCGAGATGGTTCCCATCGACCCGGCGCAGGGATCGCCGCCGCGGAAATTTGCCATCAAAAGGGTGGTCTCGGTCTGGCCGTAGCCCTCGTACAATGGCAGGCCGGTCTGTTCGGTGAACTTTTTAAAGATTTCCGGCGCCAGCATTTCACCGGCAGTCGACGCGTGCCTGAGCGTCGGCATGGCCGGGATCCCCTTGCGCACCAGGTACCGGTAGACCGTCGGCGGGGCGCAGAACGACGTCACGCCGTAGCGGTTGATGACTGCCGTCAGCTGCCTGGGATCAAAATTGTCAAAGTCATAAACAATGACGGCGCTGCCCACCAGCCACTGGCCGTACAGTTTTCCCCATGACGCTTTGGCCCAGCCCGTTTCGGCGACGGTAAAGTGCAGGCCGCCCTCTTCGGCCTGCTGCCAGTATTTGGCCGTAACGATGTGCGCCAAAGGGTAGGAAAAGTCATGAATGACCCCTTTGGGTTCGCCCGTTGTCCCCGACGTAAAATACAGCAGCATCGGGTCTTCGGCGCGCGTCGGCACGCGCGGGAAGCTGTCCGGCGCGCTCTGCATGGCGCGCGTCAGGTTGTCAAACCCTTCGGCGTCCTTCTGCACACACCAGAGCTTTGCCCGCGCGCCGGTCGCAGCCAGGGCAGATCGGATTTTTTCCGGCACGCCGTTTTGCCAGGTGCACACAATGCCCCGCACGTCTGCCATGCGGATACGGTAGGCAAAATCGCTTTCGGTCAGCATATGCGTAGCCGGAATGGCGACCGCCCCCAGCCTGTGCAGGGCGAGCACCGCAAACCAGTATTCATAGTGGCGCTTGAGCACCAGCATGACCCGATCCCCCCGGCCGATGCCCGCGCTTTTGAACACGTTGGCCGCCCGGCAGCTCTGCCGCATCATGTCGTCAAAGGTAAAAATATGCTCTTCGTTTTCGGTGTTGCACCAGACCATGGCCTGTTTGTCAGGCGTCTCGCGCGCAATGGCGTCTACGACGTCAAAACTGAAATTGAAATCCGCAGGGATGTCGAGGGTCAGCTTTTGAAGCCGCCCCTGCGCGTCGAACTGTTCCGTGCAGAACTTCTGATAAATGCTCATGCTTTCTCCTTTGCCACCGCGTCCCCGCCGAAGCGGCGGAAACGGTCGTAGCGCTTCCCCACCAGATCAAGGTCGGCGGAAAGCGCGGCGATTTCCTCGGTCAGGAGGTTGCGGATGCGGTCGTAAAATTCCTTTTTTCCAATATCTTTTTCCGACAGGACCTTTTCCGTCACGCCGAGGCTCCGGGCGTCCTCGGCCGTCAGCCTCAGGCTTTCGGCCGCCAGTTCGGCCCGGGATGCGTCCTTCCATAAAATGCTTGCGCAGCCTTCGGGCGAAATGACCGAATAGACGGCGTTTTGAAGCATCCAGACGCGGTCGGCCACAGCCAGCGCCAGCGCGCCGCCGCTGCCGCCTTCACCGATGAGGATGGATATGACAGGCACGCACAGCGCCGACATTTCCGTCAGGCACTCGGCGATCGCCTGTCCCTGCCCGCGTTCCTCGGCGCCGACGCCGCAGTAGGCCCCCGACGTGTCCACGAAGCAAATGACGGCGCGGCCAAATTTTTCCGCCTGTTTCATCAGGCGCAGCGCCTTGCGGTAGCCTTCGGGGTGCGGCGCGCCGAAGTTGCGCCAGCTGCGCTCTTTGGCCGTATGGCCCTTTTCAATGGCGACGACCGTGACCGGCGTGCCGCTGAGCCGGGCAATGCCGCCGACGATCGCCGGATCGTCCCCGAACCGCCGGTCGCCGTGAAGTTCGATGAAATCCTCAAAAATATGGCGGATGTAATCGAGCCCGGTGGGCCTTCCGTTGTCGCGGGCCATTTTGACCCGTTCGTACGCCTTATTTTCCATATCTGCTGCCTCCGTTGTGCAGGGCGAGAAGCTGTGACAGCATCTGCTTCTGGCCGGCCCGCGGCACAATGCTGTCGATAAACCCGTGTTCCATGACGAACTCCGCTTTTTGAAAGCCCGCAGGCAGGGACTTTCGGGTGGTCTGCTCGATAACCCGCGCGCCGGCGAACCCGACGACGGCGCCCGGTTCGGCCAGGACGACGTCCGCTTCCATGGCGAAACTTGCGGTGACGCCGCCTGTCGTCGGATCGGTGAGCACAGCGACGTACAAAAGCCCCGTATCGCTGTGGCGCCTGACAGCCGCGCTGGTCTTGGCCATCTGCATCAGCGAAAGCAGCCCTTCCTGCATACGCGCGCCGCCTGACACGGTAAACCCGACGACCGGCAGGCGCTGCCGCGCGGCATATTCGAACAGCCGGGTGATTTTTTCGCCCACCGCAGTCCCCATGCTGCCCATCATAAAGCCCGGTTCCATGACGAACAGGCAGCAGGGCTGCCCTTCAATCCGGGCTGTGCCGCAGACAACGGCCTCTTCTTCGCCGCTGGCGACGCGGGCCGTCTCGGCCTTTTCGGCATATCCGGGAAAGCCAAGCGGGTTGTCTGCACGCAGGCCGGCGTCCATTTCCTGGAAGCTGCCCTTATCGGCGATCATGCTGACGCGGGCCCGCGCCTTCATCCGGAAGTGGTGCCCGCACGGGCAGACCAGATCGTTGGCCCACAGACGGCTGACAGGGATTTCCTTCCGGCAGTTGGGGCACTTCTGCGCCGGCTCGCCGTCATCTTCCTGAACGGGAGCCCGGGTCCGGCCGCCCGGCTCAAGCTGGTTTTTGGGTTTTAAAAAATTGATCAGCGCCATACCATCACCTGTTCCCCATAAAGGTCAAATCGTAATTGCCCGTGACGAACCGCTCGTCCCCCACGATGTTCAGCTGCTCTTCGATGTTGGTGGGAATATCCTCAATGACCAGCTCGCACAGAGCGGCCCGGATTTTGCGCAGCGCTTCTTCACGGGTTTTGGCATATACGACAAGCTTGCCCAGCAAGGCGTCGTAATAGGGCGAAACCGCTGTGCCGGCAATCAGGCACGAGTCAAAGCGGACCGACGGCCCGCCGGGCGTGTGCAGCATTTTGAGCGTCCCGCAGCTCTGCGCATTGATGCGGCATTCGATGGCGCACCCTGACAGCGGGACGTCTTTTTGTAAAAAATCCAGCGGGATTCCCGCCGCGATACGGATTTGCCATTTGACCAGATCGACGCCGGTCAGCATTTCGGTGACGCAGTGCTCGACCTGCAGGCGGACGTTCATTTCCATAAACCAGAACCGCCCCTCGCGGTCGAGCAGGAATTCAAGCGTACCGGCGCCCACATATCCCAGCTTTTTTGCCGCCTCGATGCACAGCGCCGCCATCCGCTCGCGCTGTGCAGGGCTGACCGCGGGCGACGGCGTCTCTTCCAGCAGTTTCTGGTTGCGCCGCTGCAAAGAGCAGTCGCGGTCGCCCAGACAGACCACATGCCCCTGCTCGTCAGCCAGGATTTGCAGCTCGACATGCCGGGCCGGGAAGATGTATTTTTCCAGATAGACGCTCCCGTCGCCAAAGGCGGCCTGTGCCTCGGCCCTTGCCTGTAAATAGGCTTCTTCCAGCTCGTCTTCGCCGCGGATCAGCCGGATTCCCCGGCCGCCGCCCCCGGCGCACGCCTTGAGCATGACAGGGTACCCGAGCGTTCCCGCAGCGTTCCTCGCCTCTTCGAGCGTAGGCAGCGCCTTAGTCCCCGGAATGACGTCCAGCCCGGCGGCGGCCGCCAGCTCTTTGAGCCGCGCTTTATCGCTCAGGCGTTCCATGCTTTCGGGATCCGGGCCGATAAACACCAGGCCGTTTTTGCGGCACAGCCGCGCAAAGCGGGCGTTTTCCGACAAAAAACCATACCCGGGGTGGATAGCCTGCGCGCCCGCGAGCAGGGCCGTGCTGATGATCTGGTTTTCATTCAGATAGCTTTCCGACGCCTCGGCTTCACCGATGCAGTAGCTTTGGTCAGCCAGGGCGACGTGCAGGGCGTTTTTGTCCGCCTTGGAATACACCGCCACCGTTGAAACGCCCATTTCCTTGCACGCGCGGATGATCCGGACGGCGATTTCGCCGCGGTTGGCGATTAAAATCTTGGAAAACATGGCTCAGGCCTCCGTAACGGCAAAGGAAAACTCCGCCGTGACGCACAGCCGATCCCCCACATGCGCCGTCCCCTCGGCAAAATAAAAGGGCGGTTTGGACCGTTTCAGGCGGCAGCGGGTTTCAACCGTATCGCCCGGGCGCACCGGCGACCGGAACTTCACGTTGTTCAGGCCGGTATAGACGGGCAGCTTCCCGTCCGTCAGAACGCCGTGCAGCAGCACACAGGCCGACTGGGCCAGGATCTCGCACAAAATCACGCCCGGCACAATGGGGTTGCCCGGAAAATGCCCCTGTAAAAAGAACTCATCCCCGCGTACCGTATACCGGCCCACCGCTTCGCCGTCCCGGTTTTCCGCCCCGTCCAGAAGCAGCATTGCGTCCCTGTGGGGCAGCAGGCTTTTTAATTCCTCTTTGTCCATCCCCTTACCTCCGGATACGGAACAGCTCGGTTCCGTACTCAACGACCTGCCCGTTGACAACGCAAATTTCGGCGACGACGCCGTCTTCTTCGGCGGCGATTTCGTTCATCAGCTTCATGGCTTCGACAATGCACAGGATCTGCCCTTTTGTCACGCGGTCGCCGACCGACACATAGGGGGCGGCGTTTTCCGCCGGCGCGGCGTAAAAGACGCCGACCAGCGGCGAGGTAACGCTGACGAGATTCTCCGCGCCCCGGCCTGAGGGCTCTTCCGC
Organism: uncultured Clostridia bacterium; assembly: GCA_944381055.1. Lineage (GTDB taxonomy): Bacteria > Bacillota > Clostridia > Oscillospirales > Butyricicoccaceae > Ventrousia. The sequence goes on from CALWJQ010000044.1 coordinate 14,589, forward strand.
CGTCTCGGCGGCCGCCGGGACAGCCTGCGCCCGGGCCGGCGCGGGCGCGCTGCGCTCCAGGCGCACGACGCGGTCGCCTTCGGTAATTTCCAGCCCGGTCAGCTCGAGCTCGCGCATCAGCGCGGCGTATTTCCTGATGTCCGCTTCGTTCATACGCACACCTTCCTGAATGCCAGGCAGGCGTTATGTCCGCCAAATCCCAGCGAGTTGGACAGCGCCAAATCGACGTCCGCCCGCACCGCTTCCCGGGGCACGCAGTTAAGATCGCACGCCTCGTCCTGCTCGCACAGGTTGATGGTCGGCGGGATGACGCCGTCGCGCAGAGCCAGCAGGCAGGCGATGGCCTCGACGGCTCCCGCAGCCCCCAGCATATGCCCGGTCATGGATTTCGTCGAGCTGACCAGGGCGCGGCGGGCCGCTTCTTCCCCCATGGCTTTTTTAATGGCCGCCGTCTCGACGGCGTCGTTAAGCGGCGTCCCTGTGCCGTGGGCATTGACATACACCCGTTCGCCGGCATCCCAGCCGGCTTCGCGCAGGGCGTCCGACATGGCCTGCGCACCGCCCCGGCCGTCGGGATGAGGGGCCGTGATGTGCCAGGCGTCGCAGGTCGATCCGTATCCGCAGATTTCCCCGTAAACGGAAGCGCCTCGGGCGCGGGCGTGTTCATATTCTTCCAGTACCAGCGCGCCGGCTCCTTCGCCGATGACAAACCCGCCGCGGCGGCGGTCAAAGGGCAGCGACGCAGCCTGAGGATCTTCCGAGACCGAAAGCGCCTGCATGTTGACAAACCCGGCGACTGCGCTGGGGCTGACCGCCGCTTCGGCGCCGCCCGTGATGACGGCGTCGGCATAGCCGTGCCGGATCAGGCGCACGGCTTCGCCGATGGCGTTGGCGCCCGACGCGCACGCCGTGACGGCCGGCATGGCCGGCCCGCGGCAGTCATAGCGGATGGCGATCATCCCGGCGGCCATATTGGCGATCATCATGGGGATAAACAGCGGCGACACGCGGCGCGAACCCTTGTCGAGCAGTTTTCCGTATTCGCGTTCAAAGGTGCCGATGCCGCCGATGCCCGTGCCGAACAGCACGGCGAACCGCTCGGGCGCAACGGTCCCGGCGGCCCCGCTCTCTTCCATCGCCTGCTGCGCCGCAGCCACGGCGAACTGGGCATAGCGGTCGGTGCGCAGCGTCTCGTTGACGTCCATATACTGCCGGGGATCAAACCCGCGCACCTCGGCGGCCAGCTTGGCCTTGAATTTTTCGGTATCAAAAAGGGTGATGGGCCCGATGCCGTTTTTCCCGGCCTTCATATTGTCCCACATTTCGGGTATGGTATTGCCCACCGGAGTGACCGCGCCGAGGCCGGTCACCACAACCCTTCTGTTTTCACTCATACGCTCTCTCCTTTTACATGGCGATGCCGCCGTCGACGCGCAGCACTTCGCCGGTCACATACCGGGCCGTCGCCAGATAGGCCACAGCGTCGGCCACGTCCGACGGCTGTCCCATCCGCCCCAGCGGGATCATCTGTACAAGCGGGTTGTCTTCCTGCCCGCTCGTCATATCGGTGGCGATAAACCCCGGCGCAATGGCGTTGCAGCGCACTCCGCGGCCGGCCAGCTCTTTGGCTACGCTTTTGGTCAGGCCGATCAGCCCCGCTTTGGACGCCGCGTAATTGCACTGCCCCGCGTTGCCCGTCAGCCCCGATACCGATGAAATGTTGATAATGCACCCCTCGCGGTTGCGGATAAAAGTCCCCGCCAGATGGCGGATCATGTGAAAGGCGCCTTTCAGATTGACGTCGATCACCCGGTCAAAGTCCTCTTCCTTCATCATGGCGCACAGCCCGTCTCGGGTGACGCCGGCGTTGTTGACCAGGATATGCACCGTGCCGAAATCCGTCTTGACGGCGGCCGCTGTCTCTTTGGCCGCGTCAAAATCGACGACGTCGCAGCGGTAGCTTTGGGCCCGGACGCCGAAGTCCTGCCGGCAGCGCCCGCAAACCGCGGCGGCGCGCTCCGCTTCCCCCGCATAAATGACGGCGACATCTGCGCCCATCGACGCCAGCCTGTATACAATGGCCTCGCCAATCCCCCGGGAACCCCCGGTGACAAGGGCCGTCTTTCCCTTCAGCATTCTTTCCCGTCCTCCAAAACCTCGAATACCGTCCGCGCCCGAACCGCGGAGTCGATTTTTTTCATCATGTTGGTCAAGGTGCGCCCCGGGCCGATCTCAATAAACGTGTCCACGCCGTCCGCCATCATGTTGCGGATGGTCTGTTCCCAAAGGACAGGGCTGCAAATCTGTTCAGACAGCAGCCGGCATACGTCGCCCCCGTCGTAGGGCCGCGCCGTCCGGTTGGCATACAGCGGGACGCGCCCCGGGCCGATCTCCGCAGCGCGCAGTTCCCGCTCAAAATCCCGGGCCGCCTGCTCCATAAAGGGGGAATGGAACCCGCCCCGGACCTGCAGGGGAACCGCCCGTCCTCCGGCCGCTTTGACCTCTGCCGCAAAAGCCGTCATCTGGTCAGAACGCCCGGAAACCGTGATCTGCCCCGGGCAGTTGAAATTGACCGGGTACACCTGCTCGTATTTCCCGCACAGCGCGCGCACCGTCTCATCGGGCAGCTTGAGCACCGCCGCCATGGACGCGTCGCAGCGTTCAGATTCCCGCTGCATCAGCTCGCCCCGCCGGCACACCAGGCGGAACCCTTCTTCCGGCGAAAAAAAGCCGCAGTCGGTTGCCGCCGCGACCTCGCCCAGTGAAAAGCCTGCCGCAGCGCCGGGGTGTACGCCCGCCTGCCGCAGTGCGGCGGCCGCCGCCAGCTCAAAGGCGAACAGGCAGGGCTGCGTGTTGCGCGTCTGCATCAGCTCCTCTTCCGTCCCTGAAAAGCAGGCGCGCATCGTCCCGGGACGGATGCCGTCAAACAGGTCAAAGGCTTCGGCCGCCGCGAAATACTTTTCGTACAGCCCGGCGCCCATACCGGGTCGCTGATCGCCCTGACCGGAAAACAGGAATCCTATTTTACCCATTTGGACGCCCCCATCAGAACTTTTTCGGCCTCTTCCATCACTTCTTTTACGATTTCCGCAGCGGGCTGCTCCTTTTTGACCATCGCAGCGACCTGCCCGGACAAAAAGCAGCCGTGCTCCGCGTCGCCTTCCTGCACGGCCCGGCGCAAAGCGCCCGTACCCAGCGCTTCCAGTTCGGCGTCCGGCATACCGCCGTACTCGGCGTTGAAGTATGCCCGGGCGAACGGGGTGCGCAGGCTGCGCACCGGATGCCCCAGGCGTTTGCCTGTCACCATCGTGCACAGGTCGTTGGCCTTGAGGATTTTCTGCTTGTATACGGGGTGAATGCCACATTCACAGGCGCTCAAAAAACGAGTGCCCATCTGCACCCCCTGCGCACCGAGCATGAACGATGCGGCGACGCCCCGGCCGTCGGCGATGCCGCCGGCCGCGATGACCGGCAGATCGGTGGCGTCGCACACCTGCGGGACCAGCACCATTGTCGTCAGCTCGCCGACATGGCCGCCGCTCTCGCCGCCCTCGGCAATAACGGCCGACGCGCCCATGCGGGTGACCAGCTTGGTCATGCCGACTGACGCCACGACGGGAATGACCTTGATCCCGGCGCTTTTCCACATTTCCATGTATTTGGACGGGTTTCCCGCGCCCGTCGTCACAACGTCGACCTTTTCTTCGGCGGCGGCCTGCGCGACTTCGTCGGCAAAGGGGCTGAGCAGCATGACGTTGACGCCAAGAGGCTTTTGCGTCAAAGAGCGGGCCAGCCTGATCTGTTCGCGGACGTATGTCCCCGGCGCGTTTCCGGCGGCAATGATGCCGAGGCCGCCGCCGTTTGAAACAGCGGCGGCCAGTTTGCCGTCTGCGATCCAGGCCATGCCGCCCTGAAACACCGGGTATTCGATGCCGATGAGCGTACAAATTTCTGACCGGATCATGTTTCAGCCCTGCTTGCTCTGAATAAAGCGGTCCAAATCGTCAATGGTCTCGACCTTTTGATCAAGCTCGATTTCCATGCCGATCTCGTCTTCAAGGCTCATCAGCAGCTCGACCGTGTCCAGCGAATCAATCCCCAGCTCGCTGAATTTGCTCTCGGGCTTGACAGCCGAAATGTCACAGCCCGTGCGCTCGGAAACGATCTTTGCGATCGCATCAAAATACATCGTGTATGCCTCCAGTCCATTTTTTGCGGGCAGTGCCCGTTTTGTCAGGTTCACATTATACGCCGGCCGGCGTTCCCCCGGCGTCCGCCGAAGTTCCCGCAGCGTTCCAGAAGTGCTTTGTTTTTTTGCAGGCCGCCCGCTTATTTTCCCCAAGCCCTGGCCTCAGCATGGGACACCGAGCTTCGTTTTTATTTAAATTGCACAATAATTTCGATTTATTTTTATATTTTATCACAGTTTTTTCATAAAACTCTTTTCTAATTTTGAATTTTGTGTTAAACTATTCTAAACCTGTTAAAGCAAGTCCCCCCGCCGCCGGCGCGGAATGCATATCCTGTCCGCGCAGGAAATAAACATGCGTTATCCCCCTATATTTTATAAAAGGAGGCAGAACAATGAAAAGAATGATTGCTTTGCTGCTGGCCTGTATCCTGATCTTCAGCCTGGCCGGCTGCGCCACGCAGACCGACGGGGATGATACCACCCCCAGCACCTCGGATCCGGACAGCGGCTCGAACGAACCGTCGGGCAGCGAACCGAACGAGTCGTCCGAAGACGGGGATCTCAAGGTTCTGAAGTACGCCAACGTCTACCCCGACATGCAGGTGCTCGACGTCATGAAATCGACGACGACCGACACCATCCAGGCGGGCAGCATGGTCTGCGAAGCCCTGCTTGACTTTGGCGAAGATTTCTCGGTCACCCCGCTGCTGCTCAAGGAAATGCCGACGTCAGAAGACGGCGTCACCTTCCACTGCGAGCTCAAGGAAGGCGTGCTGTTCCACGACGGCACCGAACTCAAGGCCACCGACGTTGAGTTCACCTTTACGCGCATGTTCCTGCCCGAAACGGCGTGCGTCAACACCTTTTTGTGCGACATGATCCTGGGCGCCAAAGAAATGCTTGACGGGCAGACGACCGAGCTGGCCGGCTTCACCGTCACCGGCGACTACACCTTTGACATCACGCTGGAAGGCCCCTATGCCCCCTTCCTGTCGGTTCTGGCCTGCGAACAGCTTTCCATTTACCCCGAAAAGGCCTGCACCGAAGCGGGCGACCGCTGGGGCGTCGATGTTTTTGTCGGCACCGGCCCGTTCAAGCTCAAAGAGTTCACCCCCAAGGATCGCCTGGTTGTCGAACGCTTTGAAGATTATCACGGCGAACAGCCTTTCCTCGATCAGATCGAAATGTACAACATGGACGCCAACACCATGCTGCTCGAGTATGAAAGCGGCAACCTGGACATCGTCGGCGTGCAGCAGGATCAGGCTGACGCTTACCGCAATAATGAAGAATTTGCCGACCAGTTTGTCATCAACCCCCTGATTGGCACCATTTCCATGAACCTCAACGTCGAAATGGCGCCGCTGGACAACGTCAAAGTCCGCGAGGCCATCGGTTATGCCGTTGACCGCCAGTCCATGGTTGACAACTACTTGAAGGGCAACGCCATCGCCACCAGCTGTTTCATTCCGCGCGGCTGCATGGCCTTTGACGAAGAACGCCCCATTGACAAATACGATCCCGAAAAGGCCAAAGAGCTGCTGGCCGAAGCCGGATACCCCGACGGCATCCATCTTGTAACGACGATCTCTGAAAAGAGCAGCGTCGTCGGCGTCGCCACCGTTTTGCAGCAGCAGATGAAAGAAGCGGGCATTGAGTTCGAGATTCAAAAAGTCGATGACGCCGCTTACATCGACCTGCGCAGCAACGGCGAAGTCCAGGTCGCGTTCTCGACGTGGTATGCCGACATTGTCGACCCGGACAACTTCCTGTACACCATCCTGCATTCCGAATCTTCACCGTTTATGTCGTCCAACTACAACAATCCCGAGTTTGACGCCCTGCTGGAAGAAGCCCGCGTCGTCACCGACCCCGCCGAGCGCGAGGCTCTGTACCGCGAAGCCGAAGCCCTGGCCGTCACCGTTGACTTTGTCAACGTCCCGCTTTACAACCCCATCAAGTTCTACCTGGTGCAGGAAAATGTTGAGGGCGCCAAGTTCCTCAACAGCATGGTTGACCTGTTCTACGTCACCAAGTCCTGACGCGCGCCATAAAGCTGCATATCTGTTGCGATCAGCCGAGGCAGGGGGCCTGACCGGCCCCCTGCCTTGCCTGTACCCGCAGGGATTTCCGCCCCGTTCGGCGGGAACGCCGCAGACCCCGGGGCATCCTAGTAAGGGAGTGATCGTTTGATTAAATACACCATCAAGCGCCTTTTGCAGACGCTCATCGTGCTGTTCGGCGTCAGTCTGATCACCTTTATCATGCTCAATATCGCGCCCGGCGACCCGGTCGGCGTCATGCTGGCCAAGCGCGCCGACCAGGAAACCATCGACCGTGTACGGCATGAGATGGGGCTTGACAAGCCGTATGTCGAACAATATATCGAGTTCATTAAAGGCGCCGTCGTCGGCGATTTCGGCGACTCGTATTTCCAGCACAGGCCCGTCAGCGAGATTCTGGCCGACGCGTTCAGCATCACCGCGTCGCTGGGGCTTTGGGTTCTTTTGTTTTCCATTGTGTTCGGCATTTTGTTCGGCATATCAGCCGCCGTTCTGCGCGGAACCTGGGGCGACAAGCTCATCATCTTTTTCTCGACCCTGGGCATGGCCATGCCCTCGTTCTGGATCGCCATCATCCTGCAGATTATTTTCGGCCTGCACCTGAAGATTTTACCCATTTCCGGCCTTTACAGCATGTCGTCCTATATTTTGCCGACGGTGTCCCTGGGCCTGATTTACGCGGCGTCCATCGCCCGCCTGTGCCGCACCAACATGCTGGACGCGCTCAACCAGGACTATGTGCGCACGGCGCGGTCCAAGGGCGTCAGCGAATTCAAGATTGTCATGCAGCACGGGCTGAAAAACGCTGCCATCCCCATCATCACCTATATCGGCATTCTGATTAAAAGCATTCTGGGCGGTTCCGTGCTGGTTGAGACGGTATTTGCCATTCCCGGCCTGGGCAAAACCATGGTCGATTCCATCACCCAGCGCGACATCCGCTTGATTCAGGGCTGCACCATTTACATCGCCGTTGTCTTCGTCATTGCCAATCTCATCATCGACCTGGTGTACGGCCTGCTCGACCCCCGCATCCGTGTTGGACAGGAGGCATAGCATATGAGATTTTTCAAACGAAAAAGCGACGTTTTCAATTCCCTCATCGAAGGGGCCGAGGGGGTTACATACACCAGTTTTTATCACGACGCCTTTAAAAGGCTGCGCCGCGACAAGGTGGCGATGGTCTGTCTGGCCGTCGTCATTCTGATTGTCGTGGCCGCCATTTTCGCCCCGCTCATCACTCCGTACGAAGAAGATTACATGGACATCGGCAACGAGCTGTCCGGCCCGTCCGCCGAGCACTGGCTGGGCACCGACGAGTTTGGGCGCGACGTCTTCACCCGCATTATTTACGGCTCGCGCGTTTCGCTGATGGTCGGCCTGGTCGCCGAAAGCATCGCCGTCGCCATCGGCCTGATTGTCGGCGCCGTCGCCGGTTTTTACGGCGGCAAGGTCGACGCCGTCCTGTCCCGTATCATCGAGATTTTCGCGTCCTTCCCGCACATTTTGTTCGCCATCGTCGTCATGTTCGTTCTGGGCACGGGTATCATCAACGTCTTTATCGCCGTCGGCGTCGTCGGCTGGACGGGCCTGGCCCGCGTCATCCGCTCGCAGATCATGCAGCTCAAACAGAAGGAATATGTCGAAGCGGCGCGCGCCAGCGGCGGGCGCAATATGCAAATCATTTTCCGCCATCTCATTCCCAACTGCCTGTCGACCATCATCGTCGTCGCGACCATGAACATCCCGTCGGACATCATGTACGAAGCCAGCCTGTCCTTCCTTGGGCTGGGTGTCCAGCCGCCGCAGGCCAGCTGGGGCTCGATGATTTCAGAGGCGCGCAAGTTCATGCGCCAAAATCCGGGGTACAGCGTTTTCCCCGGCGTTGCGCTCATCATCACCGTCCTTGCCTTTAACCTGCTGGGCGACGCGCTGCGCGATGCGCTTGACCCGCGCCTGAAAAACCTGTAAGGAGGGGCGAATATGGGTGAAAAACTGCTCGAGGTCAAAAACCTCAGTACTTATTTTTACACCGACGAAGGCGTTGTGTACGCGCTCGACGACGTCAGCTTTGACCTTGACCGCGGCGAAGCGCTGGGAATTGTCGGCGAATCCGGCAGCGGCAAAAGCGTCACCGCCCTGTCCATTATCCGGCTGGTGCAGTCGCCCCCGGGCAAAATCGTCGCGGGCGAAGTGCTGCTCGACGGCGATAACCTGCTGACCAAAAGCAAGGCTGAAATGCGCCACATCCGCGGCGAAAAGATCTCCATGATCTTTCAAGAGCCCATGACGGCTTTAAACCCCGTTTTCACCGTCGGCCACCAGATCATGGAAAGCATCCTGATTCACCAGCACAAGACCAAAAAAGAGGCGCGCGAACAGGCCATTGAAATGCTGCGCCTGGTCGGCATCCCCGCGCCGGAAAAGCGGGTCGACGACTACCCGCACCAGATGTCGGGCGGTATGCGCCAGCGCGTCATGATCGCCATCGCACTGTGCTGCAACCCTCAACTGCTTATCTGCGACGAGCCGACGACCGCCCTTGACGTCACCATCCAGGCGCAGATTCTCGAACTCATCCGCGACATCCGCGAGCGGCTGGGCACGTCGGTCATCCTCATCACCCACGATCTGGGCGTCGTGGCGCAGGTCACCGACAAGGTCATCATCATGTACGCCGGCAAAGTGATGGAATACGGCACGGTCCGCCAGATCTTCACCGACCCGCTGCACCCCTATACCGCGGCGCTCATGCGCTCTATCCCCGTCATCGGCAAACAGACCGAACGGCTCAACGTCATCCGCGGCATGGTTCCCAGCCTGAGCAAGCGGCCGGACGGCTGCCTGTTCCACCCGCGCTGCGATGAAGCGTGCGAGCTGTGCCGCACCGTGCGCCCCGATCTGATAAACCTGCCGGACGGCCGGCAGGTGCGCTGCCACAAGTACACGGACAAATGGGAGGAAAAGAGCCATGACTAACGAGATCATCCTCTCGGTCAGCAAGCTGCGCAAATGGTTCCCTGTCAAAAGCTCGAAGGTCTTTGGGGAAAAGCAGTATGTCAAGGCGGTCAACGACATCACCTTTGACATCCACAAGGGCGAGACGCTGGGCGTCGTCGGCGAGTCGGGCTGCGGCAAAACGACGCTGGGCCGCACCATGATCCGCCTTATTGAGCCGACGTCGGGCAAGATCGTTTTCGAGGGCAAGGATCTGACCGCCTTCAGTGAAAAAGAAATGCGCCTGGCCCGCAAGGACCTGCAAATCATGTTCCAGGACCCGTACGGGTCGCTTAATCCCCGCATGACGGTCGGCGACATCATCACCGAACCCTATGTGTTCCAAAAGATGTACACCAAAAAAGAACGCATCGAAAAAGCCGTCGAGCTGATGAAGATCTGCGGCCTTGACCCGGTGTATATCCGCCGTTACCCGCACGAATTTTCGGGCGGCCAGCGCCAGCGCATCGGCATCGCACGCGCACTGGCTCTGCGGCCCAAATTCCTGGTGTGCGACGAGCCGGTTTCGGCGCTCGACGTGTCCATCCAGTCGCAGATCATCAACCTTTTGATGGATCTGCAGCAGGAGTTCGGGCTGACCTATCTGTTCATCTCGCACAACCTGTCGGTCGTGTACCACATGGTCGACCGCATCGCCGTCATGTACCTGGGCAACCTGGTCGAGCTGGCCGACAAAGAAGATCTGTACCAGAACACCGCGCACCCCTATACCCGCGCGCTGCTGAAGTCCATCCCCTCGCTCGATTTCAGCGAAGAGCACAAGCTGCGCGCCGCGCTGAAAGGGGACATTCCCAGCCCCATCAACCCGCCGTCCGGCTGCGTGTTCCACACCCGGTGCGAAAACTGCACCGAACGCTGCCGGCAGGAAGTCCCGCCCCTGCGCGAAATCGCGCCGCGGCATTTTACTGCCTGCCATCTGTACGACGGGCAGGGGAAAATCGTGGACGCGTAAAACACATCCATCTCAAAGCCGGAGAGCAGAGCTCTCCGGCTTTTTTCTCTGCAAAGGCTGCGGCATTCCCCTTTTCAATCTTCATCAGCCAAGCAATATGTGTTTTCAATATATCTTTGGGGCGCATTGGCTTTATCCATGCATTACTGTAATCTTTTATTTGTTGCATTAAAAACTGTCCCAATTCATAACCCCCAAAGGAGAGAAAACATGAAGCATCTGAAACTCGCAACCATTCTGGCGCTGGTTCTGGCCCTTGTGTGCAGCCTGTTTTTGAGTGGCTGCAACACGGCTGAAGAACCGGCCCCCGGCGGCAGCACGTCTGACGCGTCCGGTACGGAAACCAACGAAGCGCAAACGCCGGCTGAACCCGATCCCGAAGACGGAAGCAATGATGAATATGACGGCCCGACCGGCGAAATCACCTGGTGCTCCTGGGGTTCGGATGCTGAAATCCAGGCCAACCAAAAGCTGAGCGAAGCGTTCATGGCGTCGCATCCCGGCACCACCGTTACGCTTGAAACCTATAACGACGACTATGCGACCGCCGTCGAAACGCGTTTTCTGGGCGGACAGTCGCCCGACGTCATTTACGGCCACCCTTTCACCCTTATCAAGTGGATGCAGGAAGGGATGCTGATGGATGTCAGCGACATTTATGAAGAAAACGACTTTCTGTGGGACGAAGACCACTATCTGACCGATACCTATGACGCCTTTATGCACGACGGCCAGTATTTTGCTACTGTTGCCGGCGCCGACACCTTTGTGCTGTTTTATAACAAGACGAAAATTGAAGAAGCCGGTTTCGAGTGTCCCGACGAAAATACAACCTGGGAAGAGATTATCGAAATTGCCGAAGCGACCACCGAGCGCGACGCGGACGGCGCTCCCCTGACCATGGGCCTGTCCCATTCGTACGGCTACTACAATGCCTTTCCCATCATCTACGCGCACGGCGGTTCGGTATTTGACGATATGATTAACCCTACCGAAGTCACGTTTTATTCGCCCGAGACAGTCGAAGCCCTGACCTTTATTCAGGACTCGTCCAACAAATATGACTTTGCCCCGGACGGAACCGACAACACCTTTATGACCGGCTGGTTTGCCGACGGAGCCTATACCTTTCACATTTCCGGCGTATACGATATCGTGTATATGACCGGCATCGAAGATTTTGAATGGGACATTGCCCCGCTTCCCAATTCCATGAAGGCCAAAGGCGACACCGCCGTGCTGTACGCCGGCTATGCCGTCAGCAGCCAGACTGAAAATCCCGAGCTTGCCAAAGAGTTTATCCTGTGGCTGACCAGTGACGAAGCGCAGATGATTCTGGCCAGCACCGGCATTTTCACCCCTGCCAACAAGGTCGCAGCCCTGGCTGACGAAACCCTCAATATCCCGGGGGCGCCTGAGCACCACTCCCTGCGCGTTAAAAACATTCCCTATGGCCAGAGCCTGCAAGGCCAGGTGCTGTGCTGGAATGAAATGATGGCCGTTTACGACGTTTACATCAACCAGCTTTACAACGGCGAAATCACGCCGGACGACTGCGCCAAAGCCATTCAGGCCGAATGGGAAGTCCTGTTTGAAGAAGAAATGAACAACCGTTAAAACCCTCGATGCCAAAAATCCGCCGTCTGTGACGGCGGATTTTTTATGCTTTTCTGAACGGTTTACTGCATCAGCGTCAGGATCTGCACCGCCACGCTGTCTACGTCAATGGCGCTGTTGCACAGCACTGCGACGCCGGTTCCCGTCTCGGGCACAAACCCGATAAAGCTGCGGCAGCCGCCTGTGGCGCCGTTGTGCCACAGCATCTCCCTGCCCCCTGCGCTTCCGTGCAGGAACCCCAGCCCGATGCGCGTCGAACCGTCGTCAAACCAGACCTGCTGCGCGCTTTCCATGCCCTGCGCCAGCATTCCGTCTTTCACCGGCAGCTGCCCCATATTGGCCGCAAGGTACAGCAGCAGATCGGACGTCGTGCTCTTAACCCCGCCGCAGGCCGCCAAAACGTCAAAATCCCACGGGCTGATCGGCGTTCCCAGCTGTGTATGCGGCATGGCGCGCGACTGTTCCTGCTCTTTCGTCAGCGTGACAGCCGTGTCGTCCATACCAATTTGATCCCAGAGGCGCTCTTTGACCAGCTGTTCATACGGCGTGTCCATAACGCATGACATCGCATACCCCATCAGCCCGACCCCCAGGTTTGAATACAAATAATTTTCCCCCGGACGGGTATACAAATGGGCCTGTTCTGTCAGATAATACCGCAAGTCATCATCCGTATAGTCAGCATACGGGTTTTGGCCGTCTTCAAAATTGTCCGGCAGACGGGGCAGGCCCGACACATGCGACGACAGGTGCCACCACCGGATCGGCTCGCCCTCATAGTCGGGCAGCTCAAGGCCGGGCAGCTGTACCGGGTCGTCCGCACGGATGGGGGAAGACTCATCGGCGTCCAGCGTACCAAGCAGGATCCCCGCCATGGTCTTGGACACCGACGCGATCTCAAACTGGGTGTCCTCGGTCACGGCATCGCCCCCGTCGCTTTTGACGCCGTAATTGAAAAAGGCCGTCCGTCCGCCGCGCAGCACGCCAACCGCCAGCCCGACGGGCTCTTCCGCATCAAAAAAGGCGCGCGCGGCCTCGTCGACCGCACCGGCAAGGGCTTCGTCTTCCAGCGGCTGAAGCACAGCCTCTTTGCCGCCGCACCCCGCCAGCGCAGCCAGCAGCAATGCCCCGGCGAGCAGGGCGGC
>CALWJQ010000045.1 GCA_944381055.1 uncultured Clostridia bacterium
ATAATAAAAAAGGATTTTCACGCAGAAAACAGCCGTAAATGCTTAAAATCCATTGTTTATACATTTTTTCAATGGCTGTTTTTCAGCTTATCCAAGCTATCTATTCGGTGTATAAAATACATATACAGAATAATTATTTATTTGATTTTAAAGGGAACGCCTTTAAGATAAAATACACAAAAGGAGACGCATCATGAAAAAACTTTTGAGCCTGCTGCTCGTCGCAATGACGCTCGTCGGTCTGACGGCTGGCTGCAATTCCGAAACCCAGGAACCCCGGGAGCCTGACACCGTGCAGGAAAACACTTCCGATGAAGGCACGGCAGCCCCGGACGAAGGTACGTCGACCCCCGATGAAGGCACGTCAGCCCCGGACGAAGGCTCTGACGGCGAAGCGCGCCAGGCTGACCCCAACAAACAGAAAATCATTCTGGGCATTACCTCTACTTTTGAAGACTTTACATATTTCCTCCCCGAAATGATGGGCGAATGGGGCTATGACGTCGAAATCAAGATGTTCGACGACCCCGTCGTCTGCAACACCGCCCTGATTGAGGGATCGATCGACGCCAACTGCATCCAGCACCTGCCTTATCTCGAAGCCTACAACGCTTCCAACGGCACCGATCTGTACGCCTGCGAGCCGTACCTGATTTCGAGCATCGACGCCATCGTGTCCAAAAAGTACGCATCGCTCGACGAAGTTCCCAACGGCGCGTCGATCGCCGTTGCTGACGACGCCAGCAACCTGTCGGTCAACCTTGAAGATCTCGAGTCCATCGGCTGGATCACCCTGAAAGACATCCCCGAGGATTCCTACTACACCCTGTTCGACATTGAAGAAAACCCCAAAGAGCTGGAATTTGTCGAGGTCTCGATGTTTGCCCGCTACGCTGCGGTCGACGGCGACGTCGACCTGGCCATGGTCTTTTATTCCAACAACTCGACGCAGAAGTACGAATGCAACCTGCTCAAGCTGTTTGACGAAGGCGCGGCCGCTTACCCCCAGGTCATCGCCGTGCGCGGCGAGGACAAAGACGCCCAGTGGGTCTCCGATTTAATGGACGCCATGACGAGCGATACGTTTATCGAGGCCGTCAACGCCAAAAACGAGCCTGTCCCCATTTGGAAAATCCTTTTCTGATAAACATTCGACCGTGATCTCGGCAGGGCCGGCGGATACCGCATGGTATTCGCCGCCTTGCTGCATCAAAGACAAAGAATCGGGGGACAGATATGATCGAAATACAAAATCTGTGCAAATCATTTGGCTCGCTCGAAGTGCTGAAAAATATCAGCCTGAGCATCCGCACCGGCGAAATTTACGGTCTGGTCGGGCGCAGCGGCGCCGGAAAATCAACCCTGCTGCGCTGCATCAACGGGCTGGAAAGCTATCAGAGCGGCAGCCTGAAAATCGACGGAACCGAAATCCGAGACCTGTCCAAGCAGCAAATTCGCGAGCTGCGCCGCGGCATCGGCATGATCTTCCAGCAGTTTTCACTCATCGAGCGGCGCACGGTTTACCAGAACGTCGCCCTGCCCATGCGCTGCTGGAAGTACGACAAGCAGACGGTCGACAAGCGCGTACGCGAGCTTCTGGAGCTCGTCGATATTTCGGAAAAGATCGACGAACGCCCGTCGGTGCTGTCCGGCGGGCAGAAACAGCGCGTCGCCATCGCGCGCGCCCTGGCGCTCGACTCTAAAATCCTGCTGTGCGACGAAGCGACGAGCGCCCTGGACCCCAAGACGACCCGTTCGGTGCTCAACCTGCTGCGGGAAATCAACCAAAAGCTGGGGCTGACCATCATTGTCGTCACCCACCAGATGAGCGTTGTGCGCGAGGTGTGCGACACCATCTCCATTCTGGAAAACGGCAAAATCGCCGCCGCCGGCGACGTCAAAGAGGTCTTTCTGCAAAAGCCGGACGCTCTTTTGACCCTGCTCGGGCAGGAGCGGATGCGCTGCCCCGACGGCGGCGGCACCTATTCCTTCCTGCTGGCCGAGCAGCAGCTCGATCTGATCCCCGCCGTGTACAACCGGTACGGGGCGCGGATTCTTTCGACCGGGACCAGCGCCTATAAGGGCGAGCAGTTTACCGAAGTGACCGTCAACGTCAAAAACGAAAATGCGGCGCAGCTCAAGGATCTGTTTGCCAAACAGCAGCTTCTGTGGCACGCCGTCAGGGAGGCGTCATAAAGCATGGAACGGCTTTCATTACAGCAGTACATTTTCGAAGTCGTGTGGCCGGCCTTTGTCACTACGCTGCAAATCATGTTCTTCACGGTGCTCATTTCCTTTTTTGTCGGCATGGTCATCGCAATCATCCTGCATGTCACGCGCCCCGAAGGGCTGCGCCCCAACCGCTTTATCTATCGGACCATCGACGTCATCATCAATCTGGTGCGATCCTTTCCCTTTGTCATCCTGATGGTCTCGCTCATCCCGGTGACCCGCTTTCTCACCGGCTCTTCCATCGGCGTGCCGGCCGCCATTTTCCCGCTGTGCGTCAGCATGTCGCCGTACATGGGCCGGCTGATCCAAAGCCACATGGACGAAGTCAGCCGCGAAGCCGTCGAAGCGGCCAAATCCTTTGGCGCCTCGACCTTCCAGATCATCTGGCACGTCATTATCGTCGAGTCGATCCCCGGCATTGCGTCGGTCGTCTGCTTTGCGACGGTCGCGGCGCTGGGCGCGACGACGGCCGCCGGCATGGTGGGCGCCGGCGGGCTGGGCAACATCGCCATCCGTTACGGCTACAACAACTTCAACGACCAAATCATGTATTCCACTGTCGCCATTCTGGTTGTGCTGGTACAAATCATCCAGCTCATCGGCAATGCGGTTTACAAAAAACTCAGATAATACACGGGGAGGAAACAGAATGGACTACCAGACCCTCAAACGCGAAATGCAGAATTACCCCGACACCATGACCAACGCCGAACGCATGAAAGCGTACGCCATGGGGCAGGAAGTCGACCGCATCCCCTTTACCCTGGGCGGCGCGCACTCGCTCGTCCGTCTGTACGGCTACACGCCGGGACAGTTCCGGCGTTCGCTGGACGTGCAGTTTGAGCTGGCTGAAAAAATCAAGTCCGACTTTTGCGGCAGCGGCATGGCCGCCAGCACCAACCTGTCGCTGCGCGGGCTCGGCGAGGCGCTGGGTTCAAAAGCGGTATATCCCGAAGACGATCACGATTATCTGGTCGACTTCGTGCTCAAGGATTACGGCATGTTAGACGATCTGGCCTTTGACCCCGCCACCAACCCGTACCTGCAAAAACGGATGCAGACGGCCCGCGAAATCCGCGAGCGCACGGGCGGCAAATGCATGGTCGTGACCGGCGGCGCCGGCCCGATGACGACGGCAATCGCCATCCGCCAGCCCGAACTGTTTCTGCGCGATATGATCCGTGACAAGAAAAACGCCCACCGGCTGCTCGACTTTACCGTGCAGTGCATGTTAAAATGGGTTCAGTACAACTGTGATGAGTTTGGGATCATCCCCGTCGCCCTCGCCGACCCTGCCACGTCAGCGAACCTGATTTCCGAGCGCATGTTCCGCGAGTTTTCCAAGCCCCATTTGCAGGATCTGCTGGCGGGTATCAAGAAAATCACCGGCACGGTGCCGGGTATTCACATCTGCGGCCGGACAAAACACATTTGGAAGGATCTGGCCGAGCTCGGCTTTCCGTCTTTCAGCGTCGACAACTGCGAAGACCTGGCCGAGCTCAAGCAGACAGTGGGCGACAAAATGAAGATCTCGGGCAATGTCCCGCCGACGACCGTACTGCGCAACGGAACCATCGACGACGTCATCGAATCGGTGAAGCAATGCCTGATCAAGGGCAGCGACAGCCCCTGCGGGTACTCGCTGGCCGTCGGGTGCGACGTGCCGCTCGGCACGCCGCGTGAAAATCTGGAAGCATATATCTATGCCGCACGCCGCTACGGGCGCGGCGCACAGAAGGGAAAGCTGTGCCGCGGCCTGATCGAAGAACATCTGGCGTAACCGGAAAGGAGAAAAACCATGTCTGCTGATAAAGAAAAACTGTTGGCCGAGCTCGACCGCTGCGTTGTGGAAATGGACGACGAAACGGTGGCCGGCGTAGCTCAGGAGTATGTCGACAACGGCTTTGACGCCTATGACGGCATTGTCAACGGCCTGTCCAAGGGAATGGAAAAAGCGGGCGAGCTGTACGAACAGGAAGAATACTTCGTCCCCGAACTGCTCATCTGCTCGGACGCCATGTACAACGGGCTCGACGTCCTGCGCCCCCACCTGCCCAAAGACGCCGGGCACGGCAGCGCGGCAGTAGTCATCGGCGTCGTGCAGGGCGACACCCACGACATTGGCAAAAACCTGGTCAAAATCATGCTCGAAGCGGCGGGTTTTCAGGTCTATGACCTGGGCCGCGACGTCGAGCCCCGCGCTTTTGTCGACAAGGCAAAAGAAGTCGGCGCGAGCATTATCTGCCTGTCCACATTGATGACGACGACCATGCACAACATGAAAACGGTCGTCGATTTGCTGCGCGAAGAGGGCCTGCAAGACAAAATCAAAGTCATGATCGGGGGCGGACCGGTTTCCCAGGCATATGCCGCTCAAATCGGGGCCGACGCCTACACAACCGACGCAGCAGCCGCCGCAGGCTGGGCCAAAGCCGCGGCGGCCGAAGAACAGAACCAGTAGCCATGCCGAAGATCACCCTGTCCATTCCCGGCCGGCCGCCACAGTCTGTCGACTGTGCGGCCGGCGAAAATCTGTACCGCGCCCTGGCAGCGCACCACCTGATGGACGCGCCCTGCGGCGGCATGGGCAAATGCGGCAAATGCCGCGTCCGGCTGCCCGAGGCGCCGCCTTCCCCCCTGGCAGAAGAAGCCCATTTTTTTACTGCCGAAGAGCTTGCCGCAGGATGGCGGCTGGCCTGCCTGCACACCGTCGAATGTGACACGGCAGCCGAACTTCCGGCGCAGGAAGCGGTCGGCGACATTGTCAGCAGCGGGCTGACCCGCCCGGCTGAAGGGCAGCCCGTCGTCTGCAAAGAGCGAACCGCGCACGGCACTTTCCTGCTGCGCGGCGGCGAAAAGGTGCTGACCGAGCCGGGGGATACGGCGGCGCGCCTGTACGGCGTCGCCGTCGACATTGGGACGACAACCGTCGTAGCCGCCCTGATCGACCTGTACACCGGACAGGAACTGGCAAGCGCGTCGTGTATCAACAGCCAAAGCGTATACGGCCAGGATGTAATGAGCCGCATCCAGCACGCCGGCCGCCCGGGCGGCGGCGCAGAACTGCAAAAAGCTGTTCTGAACGATCTGCGCGCTTTGCTTGCCCATCTTTACACGCACAGCGAAGCCGGCCCGGACGATGTTTATGAAATCGCCGTAGCAGCCAACAATACCATGATCCACCTGCTGCTGGGGGCCGACCCGTCCGGCATGGGCCGCACCCCCTACCGGCCCGCGCTGTGCGGGCCGCAGACCCGGACAGCGGCTGAGTTGGGGCTGCCCGCTTCGCCGGCCTGTCTGGTGTTCTGCCTGCCCGCCGTCTCGGCCTTTGTCGGCGGCGACATTACAGCGGGCGTCCTGGCCTGCGGGCTGGATCGCACGGACAAAACCGTTTTGTTCATCGACATCGGCACCAACGGTGAAATTGTCTTGTCGCGCGGCGGCAGCCTGTTTGCCTGCTCGTGCGCCGCAGGGCCGGCGCTCGAGGGCATGAACATCCGCTGCGGTATGCGCGCCGCCGCCGGCGCAGTCGAAGACGTGCAGCTGTCCGAGCGGGACGGGACACTGGTTCCCGCCCTGTCTGTCATCGGGCAGTCCGCCCCGCGCGGGTTGTGCGGCAGCGGCCTGCTGGCCGCTATCGCACAGCTGCGGGCCCGTCAGATCATTCAGCCGAACGGCCGGCTGGGCGCGCACCCGCTTGTCGAGATCGCAGGCGGCAAGAAACGCGTCGTCCTCGATGCGCCTTCCGGGCTCGTGCTGACGCAGAATGATATCCGGCAGGTTCAGCTTGCCAAAGGCGCCCTGCTGTCCGGTATCCGGACCATGATGCGCTTTGCCGGCATCGGCCCGCCGGACATCGACGAAATGCTGGTCGCCGGGCAGTTCGGAGCGCATTTAAAGGTCGGCAGCCTGGT
Source organism: uncultured Clostridia bacterium (assembly GCA_944381055.1). Lineage (GTDB taxonomy): Bacteria > Bacillota > Clostridia > Oscillospirales > Butyricicoccaceae > Ventrousia. Next base: position 6,147 of record CALWJQ010000045.1, read on the forward strand.
GGGAGCCGGCATTATCCCGGCCGCATTGGGGCCGGCCGTCCGCTATGTGGGCAACACATCCAAGTCGGGCGCCGAGCTCTGCCTGCTGTCCCGGGACGAGCGCCGGCGCGCCGAAGAGATCGCCGGCCGCGTCCGCTATGTCGAGCTGTCCGCTTTGGACGGCTATGAAAAAGTCTTTGTCCAATCCATGCGATTCGAGGAGGAATAGCCCCATGGAGCGTTTTGTATGCCTGTCCTCCGCAGAACCCGATCAGATTTCGCCCGCCCTGCTGCGGGACCTGGGCATGACCGCGCAGCAGCTGTACGGCAGCCCGCAGAACATCGCCGCGGCTGCCGAAAAGCTCTGCGCCGATCGCGGCGGTAAAATTTGCCGACTGCCCTTTTGCAACACACTGGAATCAGAAGCGCTGGGCGCTTCCGTGCGTCTCGACGAGCGCGGCGCGCGCGTCCCTCAGCCGCCATACGCTTCGACCGCCGATCTTCCCGCACGGTTTTCCTTGTCCAGCCCGCGCATCAATGCGACGCTGGCTGCCGTCAGGGCGCTCACGGGGCAAAGCCTGTGCGTTGCCTACGGCGTGACGGGTGTGTTTACCATTTTAAGCCAGCTGATTCCGATGGGCGCGCTTTTTAAGTCGCTGCGCCGTGACGAGGGCCGTGAACTGCTCAAACGCATGGAAGATGCCTGCGTGGATTACGCCGCCCGCGCTTGGCGCGCAGGGGCGCGGATCCTGTCCTATGCCGATCCGGTGGCGACCGTCGACATTGTCGGCAGCCGAACCTTTTCCATGCATGTTGCCCCCAGTGTCCGACGGCTGATCAGCGGCGTCCGCCTCTGCTGTCCGGGCATGACGGTTTTTCTGTGCGGCAAAATGACGCAAAGCCTGCTCGATGCCGGTGCCGTCCGATGCGACGCCGTGCCCGCCGCCGGAGGGCGCAGTTTTGAGCAGGCGCTTCTGACCGCCGTGGGCGAAGGCGCGGATGTATGGGGGCTCGGCTGCCTCAACTGCCTGGCCGCGCCCTGCCGTGCGCTGTACCGCATAGGCTTTATACAACAGGAGGATCGGTAAAATGGCCGCTCAGGTAATTGTAATTTCCGGATTTCTGGGCGCTGGAAAGACCACGCTCATCCGGCGTCTGGCCGAGGCCTGCTGGCCCGGCCAAAAGCTGGCGCTCATTGAAAACGAGTTCGGCGAAGTGGGTGTTGACGGCGCGTTTCTGTCCAAAACCGGCCTCAAGGTCCGTGAGCTGACCTCTGGCTGCATCTGCTGTTCCCTCGCCGGCGATTTTGCCCAGGCTCTGCGAGAAGTGACCGGGCAGTTCTCGCCGGAAAAAATCGTCATCGAGCCGTCGGGCGTCGCCAAACTGTCCGAGATCCTGCATTCGATCCATGACGCAGGAATGGAACCTTTCTGCACCGTCACGGTCTGTGACGCCGAGCTGTGCCTCGATTACGCCGAAAGCTTTGGCGAGTTTTACCTCGATCAGGTCAAAAACGCCGATCTCATCCTGTTGAGCCATACGGAAGGACTGGACGCGCAGAGTTTGGACGGCTGCGCCCGGCATCTCGGCACATTCAACCCCCGTGCCGACATTCTCGCCGCGCCGTGGGACACGCTGGACGCCGAAACGCTCCTGCAAGCGCTGGACGCCGCCGCCGAAAAGCGCAGGGAGGTTCCCGCACTGCAAGGCGGCCTCGGGCACATGCATCACCATCATGATCACCACCATCAGGATCATGAGGCGGGACAGGTTTTTGTCAGCTGGGCCTGCCGCCCGGCCTGTTCGTACACACCGGAGCAGCTGCAAGCCGCCGCCCGCGCGCTGGCCGGGGGCAGTGCCGGCGATATTCTGCGCGCCAAGGGCGTTGTGCGCGGCGGCGAAGGATGGCTGGAATTTGACTACATCCGCGGACATGCCGATGTCCGCCCCGGCAGCGCGCAGGCCGACAGCGCGTTCTGTGTCATTGGCGTCGGCTTGCAGCCGGAACGCTTGGCAAATTTGTTCCCCACTGAAATCGCTGAGAAGCGATTGCAGTGGGAACCCTTTTGATTTCATTGCTTCGGGTCGGCAGAGCCTCCCCTGCGCCGTTCCCCACTGAAATCGCTGCGCTGGATTTCAGCGGGGACCCCTTTCATTTGATACTCGCTCGGCGAGATGAACTCGCCGGCTCGGGTGCCGCCACCCGGCGGCGTCCCGGCTGCGCCGGGTCCCGGGGATGCCGCATGGATGCCTTTTACACACCGGCGCGTCCCATCGGGCCCTGCGTCATCCTCGCGAAGCGAGCTTGCTTCCCCATTCGGCTCACTCCGTTCGAGCCTCATGGGGACCCCTTTCATTTCATTGCTCCAGGTCGGCAGAGCCTCCCCTGCACTGTTCCCCAGCGCAAACGCTTCGCTGGT
>CALWJQ010000046.1 GCA_944381055.1 uncultured Clostridia bacterium
AGCGTTGCCAAAACAACCGTCAATGCGAGCACTTTTTTCAAAGTTCTCATGGTTTTTCTCCTCCTGTTTTTGTAGTTGGACATTGTCCATTCTCCAAAAACCGAGTTCTTTCAGCCTTTCCCGCCCCCGTTTTGTCATTATTCGTCATTGCCTGGTCAAGATTTTCCTGCATATCCTGCCAGAAATACAAAAACACGGAAAGCCCCGCTTCCCGTGTTTTTATGCATTGATAAGAATATTTATTAAACGCCAGACGGATCGTCTGTGCTTTCGTAGGCGATAAGAATCATGTCGCGCCCGAGCTCAGACAGCTTTTTCTCAGCCTTTTGAACCAGCTCCAGACTTTCTTTCGATAATTTTGCGACTTTATGCGGCATCGTTATTCCTCCTTTGGGAATAGGATGTGCCGGGCAGCGACCATTATTCTTTCTTTCCGGCGCGTTCCAACGCGCTGCGCAGCGCGTCCGAACCACCGCTGTTCATGCTTTTGCTGACAATATCGGCGATCTGCCCCATCACGCTCTCGACTTCGCCGTGGAACTGCCGTGCGGACAGGCGCAGTGCGCCGTGCCCCAGGATGATGAGCGATTCGGCATTGTCTGACGTCGCGACACGCACACGATGGCGGCGGCCGAGCTCGTAGGTCGTTTTTTCAATATAGGCGTCGGCGGTTTCGGCCTCTTTGGTAAACACAACGAATAAATCATGTTCGCGCTGCACCTCGGCCTGTCCGCGTGGAACCTTGTAAGCGTCAAACACGATAATGACGATATTTTTGCGGAATCCCTGGTAATTGATCATCAGGTCAATGAGCATCTGCCGCGCCGTGTCCATACTGCTCTGCGCCACGGTTTTGAGCTCATCCCAGGCGTAAATGATGTTGTAGCCGTCGACGAGCAGATACTCCGGCCCTTCGGCACGCGGAGCGGGGACGTAGGGGCGGTCGCTGGGTGCGGAGCGGCGCACCGGCTCAAAAATTTCACGCAGCTCGCGCCGGCGGACCGGGCCGTATGTGCGCTCGAAAATGGCTTCGAGCTCTTTGTCCTGTTCGGCCGTGCCGGAATAGGCCGCCGGCCTGCGATCCGGCGGGTCAGGCGTATCCGACGGCTCTGCGGGAGCGGCCGGGGCCGGCGGGCGAAGCGAAATGCCCGGGCTGACATGCATGTGGGCGGCTGCCTCTTCCCAGGGGACAACAACCCCCGCCCCGTGTGAACAGAACACAGAATCGGCCGGGTTTTCCAGGTCTCGATCCGGATCGTAACCGATGGCGGCCACGGCTTCGTCCTGGTTATGACACGGTTCATAGCCCCGCAGCGAGCAGCTCAGGCGGCCGCGGCCATGCGTATACGCCGCGACCTCGGACGCATAGCCGCGCATGGCGGATACCGGCGCGGCGCCGGTCAGGACGGCGGTTTCGCCCAAGTGTTCCGGCGGATCACAGATCCCCGACATGCGCTGAATATCGGCCATGGCCCGCCCCACCTGTTCGGCAGGCAGTTCAAGCCGGATGCTGTACCACGGTTCGAGCAAAATATTCTGTGCATGCATGAGGCCCTGCCGCACCGCGCGGTAGGTCGCCTGGCGGAAATCCCCGCCTTCGGTGTGCTTGATATGCCCGCGCCCGGCGACCAGCGTGATGCGCATGTCGGTAATGGGCGATCCTGTCAGTACGCCGGGATGGGTGCGCTCGGCCAGATGGGTCAGGATAAGCCGCTGCCAGGTCAGGTCAAGGGAATCGCCGCTGCACGCCGAATCAAACTGCAGTCCGCTGCCGCGCGGCAGCGGGCGGAGCAGCAAATGAACTTCGGCATAATGGCGCAGGGGTTCGTAATGCCCGGCGCCCAGCACGGGCGCGGCAATGGTCTCGCGATAGACGATGTTTCCCGCGCCAAAGGTGACAGGCAGGCCAAAGCGTTCGGATATGATGCGCTTCAGCACCTCGAGCTGTACATCGCCCATCAGCTGCAGATGGATTTCGTGCAGCTGCTCATTCCACACCATGTGCAGCTGGGGGTCTTCTTCTTCCAGCTGGCTCAGAAGCCGCAGCGCAGCGTGGGGTTCGACCCCATCGGGCAGATCGACCCGATAGGTCAGTACCGGCTCAAGCAGCGGCGGGAGCTCGCCGCTTTCGCACCCCAGCCCCTGTCCGGCTGCGGTACGGCTCAGGCCGGTGACCGCACAGACCGTCCCGGCTTCGGCCTCGTCGGCGGTGCGGAAGCGCGCGCCGGAATACAGACGGATCTGATCGATTTTTTCTTCCCAGGGATCTGCGGCCGGACCGTGCAGCACATCCTTGACACGCAGGCGGCCGCCGGTTACTTTGAGCCAGGTCAGCCGCGCCCCCTGCGCGTCACGCGAGATTTTGTAGACGCGGGCCGAAAAGTCGTCCGGATACTGCGGATGCGGCGCGTAGCGGCGCAGCCCGTCGAGCAGGGCGTCGACGCCGTCAAGGCGCAGCGCAGAACCAAAAAAGCACGGGAACAGCGCGCGGCCTGCGATCAGACCGGCCAGCTCGGCGTCGGTCAGCGCCCCGGTTTCCAGATAGCTGGACAACGCCTGTTCGCTGCACAGCGCCGCGCTTTCGCACACGGCGGCCCGGGGCGCCCCGAAATCGACGCAGGCGTCGCTCAAACGGTGTTTTAGTTCGTCCAGCAGAGAGCCGTGATCGGCTGCGGGCAGATCCATTTTATTGACAAAGACAAACGTCGGGATCTGATAACGCGCCAGCAGGCGCCAAAGGGTCTCGGTATGGCTCTGTACGCCGTCTGCGCCGCTGACAACCAGGACAGCGCAGTCCAGAACCTGTAAGGTGCGCTCCATCTCGCTGGAAAAGTCGACGTGGCCCGGTGTATCCAGCAGCGTGACCTGCCTGTCGCCCAGCGTAAAAAGAGCCTGCTTGGAAAAAATGGTGATGCCGCGTTCGCGTTCGATGGCGTGAGTGTCCAGAAAAGCGTCGCGGTGGTCGACACGGCCCAGTTTTTTCAGCGCGCCGCTGCGGAATAAAAGCCCCTCGGACAGGGTGGTTTTACCCGCATCGACATGGGCGAGGATTCCGACTGCCAGATTCTTCATGATACCGTTCCTTTTCACTTCCGTCTTGCAAAAAGGGCGTCTGCGACGCCCTTTTTGTGGTTACATCTTATTTGTGGTACAGCTTGCTCGTCTCGTAGTGGGGGGTACAGGTCAGGTTCAGGCCAAGGCGGCGGTAAACCTCTTCGTCGACCTGTGACAAAATAACGCTGGAATGGGCTTCGCAGCCGCGCAGCTTTGGCAGCTGGCGCATGGCTTCGGCCGCGCTGGCGTTTGACGCAGCGCTGACGGCCAGCGCGACAAGGACCTCGTCGGAATGAAGGCGCGGGTTGTGGTTGCCCAGCAGCCCGGTTTTGAGTTTCTGGATGGGTTCGATGACTTCGGGCGGGATGAAGTGAAGGGGCTTGTCAAAGCCGCCCAGCGCCTTGACGGCATTGAGCAGGGCGGCCGACGAAGCGCCCAGCAGATCGCTCGTCTTGCCGGTGACCATGCGGCCGTCGGGCAGCTCGATGGCAAAGGCAGGCTGGTCGTCTGTCTCGGCAGACCGGCGCTCGGCGGCGGCGGCGACGGGGCGGTCGGCGGCCGACAGGCCCATCTGATGCATAATGCTTTCAATTTTTTGCACCGCACCCTCGGCGTCGCGTCCTTTGGCGCAGTCGGTCATGGCCGTGTAATAGCGCCGCACGATTTCGGCTTTGGACGCTTCGCGGCAGGCGTCGTCGTCGACAATGCAGTAGCCGGCCATGTTGACGCCCATATCGGTGGGCGATTTATACGGGCATGATCCCGAAATGCGTTCGAACAGCGCGGACAGGACGGGGAAAATTTCGACGTCTCGGTTGTAGTTGACCGTCGTCACGCCATAGGCTTCGAGGTGGTACGGATCGATCATATTGACGTCGCTCAAATCGGCGGTCGCCGCCTCGTAGGCCAGGTTGACCGGATGCTTGAGCGGGAGGTTCCAGATGGGGAAAGTCTCGTATTTGGCGTAGCCGGCAGTGACCCCGCGCAGGTGCTCATGGTACAGCTGTGAAAGGCAGGTCGCCATTTTCCCGCTGCCTGGGCCGGGAGCCGTGACGACGACAAGCGGCCGGGTCGTCTCGATGTATTCGTTCCGGCCGTAACCTTCTTCACTGACAATGCGCTCGATGTCATAAGGGTAGTTGTCGATGACATAGTGGCGGAAGACGGGCAGGCCCAGCCTGCGCAGCTTCTGTTCAAAGGCCACGGCCGCAGGCTGTCCCTGGAACTGCGTCATGACGACGCTGCCGACGTACAGCCCGAAATCGCGGAACGCGTCGATGAGCCGCAGCACGTCGGCGTCGTACGGGATTCCCAGGTCGCCGCGCAGTTTGTTTTTGGCAATGTCTCCCGCGTTGATAGCGATGACAATTTCAGCCTGTTCCCGCATGGTGCGCAGCATCTGCAGCTTGACGTCGGGCGCAAAGCCGGGCAGCACGCGCGACGCATGGTAGTCGTCAAACAGCTTGCCGCCAAACTCAAGGTACAGCTTGCCGCCAAATTCCCCGATGCGTTTTCTGATTTGTTCCGATTGTTTTTTGATATAGGTTTCGTTGTCAAACCCCTGTTTCACGATGGTTTCCCCCCTTGCAGTCCGCCCCAAAAAAATGTACAATAAACACGGGCGGAACCTGAATCCATATTGCCGCCGGTCTGTCGTTTTCACAAACCAAATCAAAAATATTATATCACATTCCAATAGAATAGTCCAAGCAAAATTGCAAAGGGAGGTTTTTGTATGTTCGATCTCATCATTCGCGGCGGAACGGTCTACGACGGCACCGGGGCGCCGGGCGTCCGCGCCGACGTCGGCGTCAAGGACGGCGTCATCACGGCAGTCGGGGATCTGTCCGGCGCACAGGCAGCCCAAACGGTTGACGCGGGCGGACGGGCGGTGACGCCGGGGTTTATCGACATGCACTCGCATGGCGATTTAACCCTGGCCTTTTACCCCGAAATGGAAAGCAAGGTGCGCCAGGGCATTACCACGATCGTGGGCGGGCAGTGCGGCCTGTCGGTCGCGCCCTGCGACCAGTGGTGGGAAAGCCAGTATTTTGAGCGCGCCCAGCTGGCCGAGCTGAGCGACAGCATGTTTTCGGTGCCTGAACTGGTTCGGGCGGACGAGCTGTCGCCGTTGATGGAGCGCGATTTTGGCCGCCCAATCGACTGGCGCAGCTTCGGCGAGTTCCTCGCCTCGGTCCGCAAACAGGGAATCGGCGCCAACTATGTGCCCCTGGTCGGGCACGGCACCATCCGCGCGCAGGTGCTGGGGCCTGATTTCAGGCGTACGGCAACCGATGACGAAATCGATCGCATGAAAGATTACCTGCATGACGCCATGAAGGCGGGCGCAGCCGGCATGTCTTCGGGCCTGGATTATGTGCCCGGCATTTACTGTGATTTCCGCGAGCTCAAAGCCCTGTGCGAAGTCGTTGCACAGTACGGCGGCATTTACGCGCCCCATTGGCGCAAGACCGGCCTGCGCGAGGGCACGCCTAAAAAGCAGAAAAAAATCGAGGGCATCATCGAATCGCTCGAACTGGGACTGCAGACGGGCGTGCAGGTTCATCTGGCGCACCTGAGCTGCGGCTTTGATGTTTTCCCCAACGGCGACAGCTATATGGCGGCCGCTTCGGCCAAGCGCACGCTGGCCGTCATTGACGAGTACCGGCAGAAGGGCGTGCGCGTCACACACGACGTAATTCCCAATATCACAGGCGGCATTCTGCTGGCCCCTGACCTTGCCATGAGCTTTTTGCTGTGGCTCAAGCCGTGCGGCTCGCGCGAGCAGTTCGCACAGAACCTGCGCTCGTCGGATTACCGCGCATCCATTGCGCAAACCATTTATTCCGGCCAGTATTATGCTGTTAACCCGCAGGTCGACCCCGACTGGGCCCGCGCATACACCATTCTGCAGCACAAAAACCCCGACTATGTGGGCAGAAATTTGCAGGAGCTGGCTGCGGAGCTGGGACGTGAGCCGCTTGATATGGCTCTTGATCTGCTGATGGAAGATCCGTATACCAAGACCTTCCAGGTCGTGCAGGGCATGGTCGATGCGTCTGTCCGCGAGTTTATTGCCGACCCCAACGGCACCATTGGTTCGGACACCTTTGCCTTTGATGACAAAGCCGTCATGCCGCTGGGAGAGAACATGCCGGCCTATCTGCCGAACCCCAACACTTACTGCGGCTTTGTCCGTTATCTGTGTGAGTTCCCGCAGGATACTTTTGAGGCGACCATCCGCAAGGTTACCGGCAAGCCGGCAGAAATCCTTGGGCTTTCTGACCGCGGCATCGTAGCGGTGGGCAAAAAGGCCGACCTGCTGGTCATTGACCGCCAGAACCTGCGTACCAATGAAAACCATATCGACTCGCGCGCCTGGCCGGATGGCATTGAATATGTCTTTGTCAACGGACAGGCCGCCGTCTGGCAAAACAGTCCGACAAACTCACGCAGCGGCCAGGTGTTAAGTAAATAAAAATACGCATATATGTATAAACCCCCGGAAGGTAAAGCCTTCCGGGGGTGTCTTTTTCTGGCAGAATATGCAGGAAAATCATGACCAGGCAATGACGAATAATGACAAAACGGGGGCGGGAAAGGCTGAAAGAACTCGGTTTTTGGAGAATGGACAATGTCCAACTACAAAAACAGGAGGAGAAAAACCATGAGAACTTTGAAAAAA
>CALWJQ010000047.1 GCA_944381055.1 uncultured Clostridia bacterium
GCAGTCTGCGTCACTTTGACGCGGCCCATGCGCCCGCGGGCGCACCGGAGCGCTGTACCGATGGCTGTCCCCACAGCGAGGCGTGTCCCTACTATGCCCCCAAGATCTATCTGACCGACAATGTGGGTTGGCCCACCGATATGCTCACCACCGACCTGAGCTATGAAGGGCGGTTAAAAGCGCTGCGGGAAGGGCCCTACGGCCGCTGCGTATACCGCTGCGACAACGATGTGGTGGACCGGCAGGTGGTGATCCTTGCGTTCGACAAAGGCGCGGTCGCCAATTTCACCATGACGGCCTTTACCACCGATATGGCCCGGCAGCTGAAAGTCTGCGGCACCAAGGGGCAGATCACCGCCGACATGAACACAAATACCATTTTGCTGCACCGCTTTGGCGAGGCAAAGGCAAGGCAGATCGCGCTTGAAGCGCCGCCTCAGACCAACAATTACGGCCACGGCGGCGGCGACTATTTCCTGATGCAAGACTTTGTGCAGGCAGTCCGGCAGGCGAAATCGGACACGCTCTCCTCGGCGCAGGCGTCTTTGCAAAGTCACCTGATCTGTTTCGCAGCCGAACGCTCCAGAAACGAGAAGAAAATTGTTGAGCTGTAAAAAGCAGAAAGGATGTGAACTGCATGCGCATCAAAAAGCCGCTTTTCGCAATGGTTCTGTCTGCAGCGACGTTATTCACGCCGACTGTGTTCTGTGAAACGCCAGAATTGCAACCGGCATAAAAGCCTGGCTGGACTTTGGTTTTCCAGGAGGAATTCAACGATGCTGTTTTAAACCCTTCTAAGTTTTCAGACTCATATATGCCACACTGGACATCGCAAGAGCAAAGTCTTGCATGGCGGCATTTTGCGATCAACGAGTTGGAAGTCTATGACCGGCAATGAACGTGTTGAGGGGTAATTCATATGAAACTCAAAATGAGGCCAGACGAAGTATTTTTTGGCGGCGCCGTAACCGACGGCGTCCGCCAGCCCTATACGGCGGCAAGCACGGAAGAACTGGATCTGGCCCGAAACGCGACGCCCAATCAAATGATGCCGCTTCTGCTCTCCACAACAGGGCGCTGGCTGTGGAACCCAGCCGGTATGCGCGTTTTCTTTCAGAAAGGGGAGATTCAGTGCACCGAAGACACAACTGTGGGACAGTGTTGCGGCGGGCTGCGGGAAAGCTATCTGGACGCCATGCAGCATTGCTTCCCGCCGCATGAAGTCAAGTTGGACGATCGTCTGTTTACAGCTCCAGTTTACAACACCTGGATCGAATTGACGTTCAATCAAACGCAGGACGGCGTGCTGCAATATGCGCAAGAGATACTTCAAAACGGCCTGCCCCCCGGCGTCTTAATGATCGATGACGGCTGGAGCGATTGCTATGGGCGCTGGCAATTTTCACGGGAAAAGTTTCGCGATCCTGCTTCAATGCTCACGCAGCTCCACCGGCTGGGTTTTCCCGTCATGCTTTGGATCTGCCCATTCGTGACCCCGGATACGCCGGAGTACCGCGAACTGGAACGGCGGGGATTGCTGGTTACGTCTGCAAACGGGCTGCCCCACATAGCGCATTGGTGGAACGGCTGGTCCGCGGTTCTGGATATGACAAAGCCGGCTGCCCACCGCTGGCTGAAACAACAGTTGGATGAACTGCAGGCATTGGGGGTGGACGGTTTTAAATTCGATGCCGGCGACAGTGTATATTACCCCTCTGACGGGATAGCCACCGGTGATGAACACTGTCGGGCATGGGCGGCCTTCGGTGAACAGTATTCTTTCAACGAGTTCCGTGTAACGAGCGGCGCAGGCGGGTGGTCCTTGACGCAGCGCCTGTGCGACAAAGACCACAGCTGGGACAATACGGGCCTCGCCGCATTGATCCCGGACGCCATCGTACAAAGCCTGACAGGACATCCGTTTTTGTGTCCGGACATGATCGGCGGTGGCGAATATCGGAATTTTTACAGTCAAGAACGGTTGGATCAGGAATTGGTGGTGCGATGGGCGCAGGTCGCCTGCCTGATGCCAGTGATGCAATTTTCAGCCGCTCCGTGGCGGATCTTATCTTCCGAAAACTATGCGGAAGTACAGCAGGCAGTGGCGTTGCGTAAGCGTTATCTGCCGGCGCTTGAAAAAGCTCTGGCTGCCTGCAGAGAGACCGGCGAGCCGGTTCTGCGGCCACTGGCCTATAATTTTACCGACGCCGCTTGCACACGAATTACCGATCAGTTTATGATAGGCAGCGATTTGTTGATCGCCCCGATTTTAAAGAAAGGCGCAACATCGCGGCCCGTCTATTTCCCAAAGGGGCGCTGGCTTTCTTCTAACGGGTATCTGCTCGAAAGTTCCGGCGAAATGCGGACCGTTGAAATGGGGATCCATATTGAAATTTTTGAAAAGAGGTGTGCATCGGTATGAAAAAAAGGATGTTGTCGCTCCTCACGGTTACTTTGTTCTTTGTTTCCGCCGTTTGTCCTGTTATGGCGAGTGACGACGTTAAAAAAATATGGCATTTTGTCGCCGTCAATTGAAATTTTGCCGGATGGCACCTATATGATGTGGTATGTAGACGCAGGCAATGCAGGCTGGACCAGCCAAAACAACCATGTGCGGTATCGCACCTCGGAGGACGGTATCCATTGGTCGGGCGCAACCACATGCGATGACTTTGTGCAGCCAGGGTACCAGGTATGGCATATTGATGTCCACTATGACGCAACGAGCGGCAAATATTACGCCATTTATCCTACCTACCCGAACGGAACGGACTGCGATCATTGCAGCTTGTTCTTTGCGGTGAATGAAACGGGGACCCAATGGGAGACCTTACTGTTTTTTGCTGCTTGGAGCCCTTTGCATCGGTAATTTGACCATATTTCTGCAAGCTGAAAACTGCCGTGACTATACCGCAGCGTATACGAACACGTCCAAGGCCTATAAGGAAAAGCGCGCCGGCTGCGGGCTGCGAAGAAGATCGGCGCGAACGCTCTGCTTTTCCCGGCTATAGCGTGCCGGCGGCAACCCGGCCGCAATCGTTACGCTGACTTCCGTGCCAGCGCCCCGCCGTTCGATCTCTTTGGCAAGGGCGGCCAATGCCAGCAGGCAGCAATTCTCACCTGTCCCCCCTTCAGGCCCAATCTTTCCGCCACTTCACGTTGGCTTTTTCCTTTTAGAAGCATTTCCCTGATTTCTGGAAGCAGTGCCTGTATTCTCTGGTATCTTCTCGCCATATAACCCCCCCTGATGTAGTACTTGCATTTTCCTGCATCAGGGGGATTTGCGTCTATTGTCCGTTTTTACTGGACCTGTTCATTCCTACCAGGGTCTCTTTTTTGTACTGTCCGCACAAGATGGGGCAGTTCAAATCACCTGCCGGTCGTCTTCGCCAAGTTTTTCCCCGGGGGGCCTGCCTTGCGTCTCAGAACAGCCGCCGCCCGGCCACATACTTGGCGAGGGGCAGACCGTCGGAGAGCCA
>CALWJQ010000048.1 GCA_944381055.1 uncultured Clostridia bacterium
CGGGCAGGACATCCGGCGGGTCGCCGGTATAGGGCCGGAGCACGCCGGATATTTCGGCGCTTTCCGCGCCGTCCCACCGGAATCGCAGCCCGGCGCCGGTGCGGACCGTGCGCTCGGCAAGGCCGCATTCGGCCAGCGTCGGATCGAGCAGGACGGAATCGTCTGCTTCGCCGGAGCTGGCGAAATCCGAACCGCCGGCGACGATGAGAAGCTGTGCGCTCACTTCGGCGTAAAACCGCTCAGAGCGAGCTGAATAAGTTTTCAGAGCGGGAAAATCGCCGGAACTGTAAAAGCCGAAAGCCTCGATGGTCTGGGTCCACCGAGCCAGGCAGTCGACCGTCCAGCCGTCCGGGCCGTTGTCCGCGCGCAGCGAATAACAGTGGCCGTCTTCAAAAACGAGCAGGGCAGAAGCCCTGGCGGAATCGGCGCGAAAAGCGTACAGGGCGCACGCGCCGGACGGCGGGTCGTCGACGGGGATCATCCCGCCGCTTTCAGCCAGCCGGGCGGCCAGCTCCCCGTGCCTGGACAGCGGCGTCACGCGCGCCAGAATACATCCGTCGGCGCGTTCGAGCGCAGCAGCGTACAGGAAAAAGGCATCCTGCGCCGTTCCCGCCCGGTGCAGACGGGCAAAGGTCATGCGCTCGCCGACGGAAACGGCGGCCTCGTGATCGTTCCAGGCGGACAGGGGGGTCTGGACAAAGCCCGTACAGGCCAAAAGAGCGACCAGGGCGACGCACCCCGATGCCAGCCGCATGTCCCTGGGGTACAGGCGGAAACGGGCGATGCTTTCAATGCGCTCGCGGATGCACCGCCCGCCGTTGGCGATCGACGAGGTGCCCGGCGCCCACAGCGGCCGGCGATCTGCCATCGAAAGCAAAATACGTCCGTAATCACGGCGTTCTTCGCCTTCAAGGCGTTCGAGGACCCGCTGATCGCACAGCGTTTCGCAATCAGCCTGGACGCGGCGCAGTGCGAACCGGATCAGGGGGTTGCACCAATGCAGGCAGCGCAGCGCGCACAACGCAAACCCTACCGCGACATCGCCGCAGCGTCGGTGCAGCAGCTCATGCAGCAGCACCTTGTCATCCACCGCGCCGGCAGGCAGCACAAGGACAGGGCGTACAAGGCCGCAGACAAAGGCGCTCTGGGCGCGGGGGCTGATGACGGTGCGGGCGCAGGGGCGCAGGCCGTACTGTGTACAGACCCGGTCGATTTGCGCGATCTGCTGCGGCCCTGCCGGCACGGCGCGGCGCAGGGAAACCCGCAGCCGCAGGTAACTGACGGCGTACAGCAGCAGAAAAGACACAGCCCCCGCCAGATACAGGACAAAAAGCCAGTCGGTAAGGCTGGCCGGCGCCTGCGCCGGCGGCAGGGGGATGGGGAAATCGACGCGCGTGACATCCCAGGGCGTGCTGTACGCAGATGCGAGCCTGCTTTCGACCGCGGTTTTCAGAGTTCCAAGGCGCAGGGCCAGCGTAGGGAACAGCATCCCGCCGCCGCGGGCGGGCAACACCAGGGCAAGCGCCAGCACGGTCCAGACGCCGTACTGCCAGCGTGGTGAAAACCGGCGGCGAAACAGCGCCTTGAGCCCCAAAAGGGCGATAGCCGCCACCGAAGCGGACAGCGTTTGCAGTGCAAAAGCCCAGATGTCGCGCACCGGCTACACCTCCATTTCATCGAGCAGGCGGCGCAGCTCGTCCCGCTCCGCCGCGGTCAGCGAACCGTCGCGGACAAAGGCGACGACCAGCCGCCCTGCCGCCCCCTGATAGACGCGGTCGAGCAGGCTGCGCCGCTCGGCGGCTTCACACGCGGCGCGCGTCACAGCGGCGCTGTACCGGTGGGGCGAGCTTTCACGGTCGATCAAAACCAGCCCTTTTTCGGCCATGCGCGTCAGATAGGTGTGCACCGTGTTGCGGCTCCAGCCCGTCTGTGCGCGCAGCGCCGCCGTAATGTCCCCCAGGGCGCGGTATCCGTTCCACAGGACGCACAAAACCAGCCATTCGCTGTCGGTCAGCTTGCGGAGATCCATAAAAACCCTCCTACACATGTAGTATGACTACTATACTACATGTGTAGGACGAAAATGTCAAGAGAACGTAAAATCGAGAAAAAGAAAGAATAGGCGAGAACGGCGGCGGAATATCGTCATATTGGCCAAAATCGGGGAAAAATGAAAAAACGGGTTGCCAAAAGGGCGTTTCAGGGATTATAATAATCAGGCAGGCAGCCTGCTGCCGGTTCATCAAACCTTAAAGGAGTGGTTTTGTGAGTCCCGATCCCGGAAGTAGACGACAACGCAGAATACAGGGACTTGCGCCGCTTTGCAAATAAAGATCAGATGTCGGCGCATGTCAGAAAGGAGCCGACATGTTAAACTTTTATAAAACGCAGGACGGACGGCTGACGCAGGCGGACAGGCTAGAGCCCGGCTGCTGGGTCAGCCTGGTCATGCCCAGTGAAGAAGAGCTTGTGCAGGTGCGCGACGCGCTCGGAATCGAAGATGAATACCTGCGCGCCGCGCTGGACGAGGAAGAGACGTCCCGTCTGGAAGTCGACGACGGGCAGACGCTGATCATCGCCGACTTTCCGGTGTCGGAAGAGGAAAACGGCAAAATGATGTTTACCACCCTCCCCTTCGGTATCATTGTCACGCGCGACAACGTCGTCACCGTCTCGCTCAAGCCCAACCCCATTTTGTCTGACATCACGTCGGGGCGGGGAGGCAAAGGGGTCAATACCGCCCTCAAGACCCGCCTGGTGCTGCAAATCCTGCTGCGCGCCGCGGGGCGTTACCTGTTCGACCTGCGGCAGATCGACAAAATGTCGAGCCGCGTCGAGCGCGAGCTGTATAAATCCCTGAAAAACAAGGAACTCATTCAGCTGTTGACCATGGAAAAGTCGCTCGTGTATTTTACCACGTCGCTCAAGTCGACCGAGGCGACTCTGGAAAAACTGCTGCGCGGGCGCATCCTCAAGTTCAGCGAAGAGGATCAGGAATTGCTGGAAGACGTCATCATCGAGTTTAAACAGGCCATTGAAATGGCGGATATTTACTCCAGTATCCTGAGCGGTACTATGGACGCCTTTGCATCGGTCATTTCCAATAACCTCAATATTATTATGAAAGTGCTGACCGTCATCACCATTTTGATGACAGTGCCCAACGTGGTGTTCAGTTTTTACGGCATGAACACTGACTTGCCGATTTTTACCATTCCGGGAACCGGTATCCCCAGCTACTGGCTGCCCATTGTGCTGGCCGTCGCCTTTACCGGCGTATCGTGGCTGTTCATGAAAAAGCGCAACCTGCTGTGAGCGGTGGCGCCGGGCCGCTTGCCGGCGTGCGTTTGTGCGCGGCGGGCGGCTCTTTAATGAAAAAATCAACAAAAACGGGTTGCAAAATTAGTGCAATTCGTCTATTATCAGTCTTCACGAAAAGCCGGCCCGTGCGGTATAATGCCCGCAGGCCCTTTTGCGGGCAGATCTCCGGCGGGCCGTTCAGACAGGGAGGGACGAAATGCTGTTTTCCGTTTTGCTGGTTGCGGGCATTGTCGCGCTGGACCAGCTGGTCAAGTACTGGGCGCTGACCGTTGTGCGCGCCGCCGGCGAGATCCCGCTGATCGACGGGGTATTTTATTGTGTGTATACCGAAAACCGCGGCGCGGCTTTCAGCATTTTGCAGGGGCAGCGGTGGTTTTTTATTATTGCGACGGCCGTCGCTGTCGCGGCACTGATCTGGCTGCTTAAAAAGAAGTTTGTGATGGGGCAATGGGGCCGTATGGCTGTTTTGTTTATCATCGGCGGCGCGCTGGGCAATTTCATCGACCGCGTACGCCTGGGCTATGTCATTGACATGTTTGACTTTCGGCTCATCAACTTCGCCGTTTTCAACGTGGCAGACAGCTTTATTGTGATCGGGGGCATCATGGGCCTGATTTACTTCCTGTTTATGGATGAAAAACTGCGAAAGGCGCAGCTGCATGAGCCTGAACAGAATTGAAGTCCCGCCCGAAGCGGCAGGGAGCCGGGCCGACGTTTTTCTGGCTTCCGCTCTGCCGGGGCTGTCACGCGCCGCGGCACAGCGCCTGCTGGATGACGGTTCTGTGTGTCTGGACGGCCGCCCGATCCGCAAGAACCTGCGCCTGGGCGGCGGTGAAACGCTGGAAGTCGAGCTGCCCGAAGCGCGCGACAGCGCCGTCGAGCCTGAACAGATCCCTCTGGACATCGTGTACGAGGACGATGACGTCATCGTGATCGACAAGCCGCGCGGCATGGTAGTGCATCCCGCGGCGGGACATGAGAACGGCACGCTGGTCAACGCCCTGTTGGCGCACTGCGGCGGCAGCCTGTCGGGCATCGGGGGCGAAAAGCGGCCGGGCATTGTGCACCGTATTGATAAAGACACGTCCGGCCTGCTCATTGTTGCCAAAAATGACCGTGCGCATCAGAGCCTGTCTGAACAGCTGAAAACGAGATCCCTGTCGCGCGTTTACGATGCTGTCGTCGTCGGCGGGCTGCGCGAAGACACAGGCACTGTCGACGCGCCCATCGGCCGCAGCCCGCGCGACCGCAAAAAGATGGCTGTCGTGCCCGGCGGCCGTCCGGCCGTTACGCATTATTGCGTGCAGGCGCGCTATGACGGCTACACCCACGTGCGCTGCAAGCTGGAAACCGGGCGGACCCATCAAATCCGCGTCCATATGGCGTATATCGGGCATCCGGTCGCCGGGGATCCGCTGTACGGCCCCAAAAACGACCGGACGGGACTGGGCGGCCAGTGCCTTCATGCGCGCGAGCTGACCTTTGTCCATCCGGCGAGCGGCGAGACCATTTGCGTCAGCTGTCCGCTGCCGCCGTATTTTACCGCCTTTTTACAGAAAATCAGCCGGGGAGAAATGGCATGAACAAGTTTGACGGGTATTTGATTTTAAGCGATATGGACGGCACGCTGCTGGGCGATGACCGCGAAATTTCGCAGCAGAACCGCGAAGCAGTCGCGTATTTTACGAAAAACGGCGGGCGGTTTGCCGTGGCGACCGGCCGCTCCAAAGCGGGCATGGAATATTTTGTACGCGACGTCGCCATCAACGCGCCCTGCGTCATCTGCAACGGCGCGGTGGTGTATGATTTCCAAAAAGGCGTGGTGGTACATGCCGAAGCGGTCGGCCAGGACGGTTACGAGCTGGCTGTTGACCTTGCGCAGCGGTTCCCTGAAGTGGGCATCGAGGTTTCGGTCATTGACGGTGAATACGTCGCGCGCGGCAGCGCGATCACCCGGCGTCATTTTGAATATGTGAAAATCCCGTACCGGCCCATGGCGCCCGAAGAGATCGCGCAGCCATGGATCAAGCTCAACCTGACCATGGATCCGGATAAAATCGGCGCGATGACGGCGTATATCAGCCGCGCCTATGCCGGCAGGTTCCATGCCCAGCACTCGGCGGACTATTTTTATGAAATCCTCAAGCCGGGCGCAACCAAAGGCGCAGGGGCGCGCTTTGTCTGCCGGCACTTGGGAATCGACCCGGATAAAATGTACGCCGTCGGCGACGGGCAGAACGACGTCGAACTTTTGCAGAGCACCCGGAACTGCTATGCGCCTGAAAACGCGCATCCCGACATCCTCAGGCTGAACCCGTCGATTCTGCCCGGCAATAACGACCACACCATCGCCGCGCTCATTGAAAAGCTGGACGCGGAAACCACGCAGTGCTGAAAGGAGTTTGTTATGAAAGAGTGTAAGCGCATCCGCGAGTGGATGGACGTCCCCGGCCGGCTTGAAACCGGCCCCCGCAACAGCATCACCGATGTGCCCGGCGTCACGGTCGGGCACTGTACCCTGATCGAAGGCGAAGGTATCCGTACAGGCGTCACCTTTATCAAACCGCATCAGGGTAATGTGTTCATGAAGCGCCCGCCCGCCGGCATCTGCCCGGGAAACGGGCACACCAAGGCGGCGGGATCGCTGCAAATCGAAGAGCTGGGCGAGCTGGAATCGTGTATCGCGCTGACGTCGACCCTGTCGGTCGGGCCGGTGATGCAGGGACTGCTTGACTACCATAAACAAGACATGGCAGACTGCTCGTTCAAGTCCATCAACCTGTGCGTCATGGAAACCAACGACGGCTCGCTGAGCGACATTCTGGGCGGGCACGTGCGGCCGGAGCATGTGGCACAGGCGGCGGCCAACGCAGGAGTGGATGTGCAGGAAGGCGCGGTCGGCGCCGGTACCGGATGCACCTGTTTTGGGTACAAAGGCGGCATCGGTACATCGTCGCGCGTTGTGCGCGGCGTCAATATCGGCGAAGACCGGGACTTTACCGTCGGCGTGCTGCTGCAGGCCAACTTCGGCGGCAACCTCAATATTTACGGGCATCAGCTCCCTTATAAACCGCTGCCTGTCCATATCGACGAGTCGGCGCGCGGTTCGTGTTCCATCGTCGTCGCCACCGATGCGCCCATGACGGATCGGCAGCTGCGCCGCATGGCGCGCCGTGCCATTGTCGGCATGGCGATGACCGGGTCGCCGCTGGGAAACTCGAGCGGCGACTATGCCGTCGCTTTTTCCAATTACGAAAAAAACCTGCGCAACTACAAAGAAGAACATATCCGCAGTATCGATGTTTTGTCGGATAACCGCATTGACCTGTTCTTTGAAGCCTGTGTTGAAGCCGCGCGCGAATCGGTGTATAACGCCCTGTGCATGGCGGACGACATGACGGGCATCGGCGGAAAGGAATACAAGGGGTTCAATCCCCGCGATTTTGCATCCCTGCTGCCCTTGAAATAAAGGAGGCGCTTATGGAAAAAAAGACGGTTCCGCAGCATCCGGACAGCACGATGAAGCTGGCCTGGCAGTGCGTTGTGGTCGTCGTCGGGTCGTGCCTGTACGGCGTGGGCCTGATGGTGTTTTTGCAACCGTCAGGCGTGCCGATGGGCGGCGTGCCGGGCGTCTCGCTCGTCATGGATCACCTGTTTGGCGCGCCGATCGGCGTTGTGAACTTCCTGCTCAACGTGCCGCTGTTCGTCATCGGGTACCGGATTCTTGGGCGTGAGTTTTTTTTCAAAACGCTTTTGTCGCTGGTGGCGTCTTCGCTGTTCATCGACCTGTGCGGCCCGCTGCTTCCGGCTTACAGCGGCGACACCCTGCTTGCCGCGCTGTTTGGGGGCGTGATCATGGGCGTGGGATTCGGCATGGTTTTTCGTGTCGGCGGCACGACGGGCGGCACCGATGTACTGTCCAAGTACTTTTATCTTAAGCGAAGCGTACCGCTGGGCACAACCAGCATTGTTGTCAACGTTATTGTCATTGCCGGCAGCGCCATCGTGTACAACAGCCTGGAAAGCGCCATGTACGGCATTATTGTCACCTATGTATCCGGCGTGGTGGTCGATCAGGTCGTGTATGGCGGGGACAAACAGAAAAACGCCTTTATTATTACCAACCATCCGCAAGAGGTTTCAGAAGGCATTATGAAAGCCCTGCACCACGGCGTCACGGCCATGCAGGCCAAAGGCATGTACACCGGCGCCGAAAAGACCGTGCTGGTCTGCGCGGTGCGCCGCAATGAAGTTGTGCGCGTCAAGAGCATTGTTGCCGACGCCGATCCCAACGCCTTTATGATGCTGTACGACGTCAGCGAGGTTTTGGGCGAAGGCTTTAAAAAATCAGGAAAAGAATCATGAAAACTCCGGCCCTGAAAAGGGCCGGAGTTTTACTTTCGCTCTGTCTGCCGGCGGAGGATGGACGTTCGGGCACAGGATTGCCGCTGGACGGCCTGCGCTTACCCGATGCGGATCAGATGCCCGCCCAGCAGATCGGCGACGGCAGGGTCACAGGTTGTGAAAATGACCTGATGCCGCTGGGCAAATCCGGCGATCAGGCGTGCGGCGTTTGCGCGCCGCACGGGATCCATGTCCAGAAGGACGTCGTCCAATACCACGACGCCGCCCCCGTCGCCGTAATAGTAGTCGAGCAGGGCAAGGCGGAAGGCCAGCAGAACGGTCTGCCGGGTTCCGCGGGACAGCAGGTCGCCGCGCAGGCCGGAATTGCCGCCGCTTGCAAACTGCCGATCTGCGCCGACGGTGACCCGGCCGTCGGTGACGATGGCAAGGTGACGGTTGAACAGGTCAAAAAAGGCCTCGTACTTTCCGCCGGAAGAATCCTGCAAAGCCTGGAAGTCACGCCGGATCGTGCAGTAATTCTGGCACAGGGCTTTTTTCTGTTCCCAAAGGAGCCGGCATTCTTCGGTTTCGCGTTCCAGCAGCTCCAGATCAATGTCGTCGCAGCCGCCCAGCGACTTGCTCAGGTCTTCGATTTCCCGGTTGAGCCGGGTGATCTGCGATTCTAACCGGCGGTCCTGTTCGTCCAGCGCAACGGCGGAGGGGATGCCGGCCGGGAGCAGCGCAAGTTGGCGCCGGGTTTCTTCACAGGATTTTGTCAATGCGGCCAGCTTTTCGCAGAGCGCCTGCGGGCTGGCATATTTTTCGCAATAACTGGCGACGGCCTGCCGGATGGCGCCGATCCGGCCGTCCAGGCTGCCGAATCCGCTGCTGCGGAGCTGGGCGGCGATGACGCCGTCCAGGTCTTCACGCACGTCCAGCGCCGGATCAACGGAAATTTGAACGGCAGCCCGGTATTCATCGACGGGAATCTGATCCAGCTCCCGGCGCAGGGCGTCCATGCGCCGGCTGTTTTCCAGATACTGATCCGCCATGCGTTCCAGATCCGTCAATTCATGGGCGCAGTACTGCGACAAAATGGCGGCAATCCGGCGGTCGGCCTCTTCGATCTGCTGATGCAGCGCATGGACATCGACGTTTTGGGGCGCGACGACCAGCTCGGCCACGCCGGGAATGGTGATTTCGACATAGCCGTCCAGGTCGGCGTCCATAGTGCCTGAAAGGTCGAGCGTTTCGCCGGAAGCGGAGCGCAGTACGCCGGTGCGGCCGTCGAGCATCCGGATGCGGGCGTGCAGCTTTCCGCTGCCGAGGATGCCGCGGCTGGCGCTGGCATCAGCGGACAGCTTTGCACATTCTTTGCAGTGCATAGAAATATTTTCCATGCCGGCCATGGCGTCGGCCAGCGCGGCAATGCCGGCCGACAGCTCTTCTGCTTTGGCCAGCCCGGCTTCTGCCTGTGCCCGGGCTTCGCGCCGCCGCTTTTCGGCGAGTTCGAGCGACAGCCGTTCCAGGACGCGCTGCTCTTCCAGCAGCAGGGGCCAGTTGCCGGCGGCTTGGTTCAGCTCGCTGCAATCCTGTTCCATGCGCGCCAGCTCACGCCTGAGGCTGTCCCCCCTGACGGCGTCGGCCTTTATTTCGGACAGGGCCTTTTGCTGCTGCCGGCAGCTTTCGCGAAGCGCTTTTTTCTCTTCCAGCGCCTGCCCGTTTTTGTAAAATGCATCCAGCGCAAGCTCGGCGGCGTTGAGTGCCGCACGCTTTTCTTCCAGGGCGTAATAGGCCCGGACGATTTCGCCTGCGCCGTTCTTCCACGGGTTGGAAATCCCGCGGCCGTTTAAGGGGCGATCTGCGGTAAAGTCCCATTTGCCGGACAGTGCGTCGATGAGTGTGTTCAAACGTTCTGCAAATCGGTCTTCCGAAATGCCGCCGGCCGCCGAAATGGCGCCGGAAATCCGTTCGCGCGCCTCGGCAACGGCGTCGTCCGTCTTTTTTGCCGGGCTGTCGTCCATAAAGGAAAAGAGCCAGCGGCAGATTTCGTCTTCGTTGTTCTGACGGCCGAAAATAATGTTGTCATAAATGGCGCCGCTGAAACTCAAGAGCCGCCGGAGCTGTTCTTCGGCAGCCGTGCCGGTGGTTTTGACGCCGTCTGTGATGAGAACGGTTCGGCTGTCTGCGCCGGACTTATCCCACTCTTTTTTAACAACGACGTCATGCCCGCCGGCGCAGAGCCGCACGGAGCCGTCGATGCTGTTGGCGCCGCCGGACGGAAAGCGGCCGGCGATGAACTCTTTGTCCCGCCGTCCGTCAATACGGTGGGATCTGGTCAGCGTGTCATAGATGCCGGTGATCATGGTGCTTTTGCCGGCTTCGTTGTCGCCCAGGACGACGTTGATGCCCGGTTCAAACCGGACGCTCTGCCCGCGGACGCCGGCGTACTGTTCGTTAGAATATTCTTTAATCCACATGCTTGTTTCCCTCTCTGCATAAAACGGCCAGATCATACGCCAGATTCAGCAGTTCCGGCCGATCGGCATACCCTTTCAGCAGCTGATTGATCCGGGTGCCGGGCAGGGTTTCCTGATCGATCATGGCTGGCGTGATTTCGCGCCGCAGCGCAGAATCATCGATTTCCACTTTGACGAAATCCGATTCCAGGGCGCGGAAGACGGCAGAGCGGGATTCGTACTCGTCTTGTGCGGCCGTGCCGGAAAGAGTCAGCCGCAGCACGGTGCGGCTGGCGTCCAGATCAGGGAAAACAAGCCGGCTGCGCAGGCTGTCCCCATGGCTGAGTGCGACAGTGCGGCGGACAAAGTCGACGACGCCGGTCCGGACGGGGAAGAAGCTGACGCTTTTGTCGTCCTGAAAGGTCAGGACAAAGGCTTCACCCCGGGAATTGTCCGCAATATCGGTCTGCTGGGGAGTTCCGGCGTTGAAAATGCGCGCCCCGGGTTCGGGCGACGCCGGAAAGGCGACATGGGTATGGCCGATGAGCCATGCGTCCATGGGGAAAGCCAGCAGCTCGTCGCGTGTCATGCAGTAATATTTCTGTCCGGCATCATAGGAAAGCCCTTCGATTGCGCCGTGGGCAATGCCGATATGGAAAAGCCCGTCTTCGGCCGCGGGCTGCTCTTTCAGCCAGCCGAGGGAATTGTGCGCAGAGTGCTTGTCATGACAGATGCAGCCGTAGAACACCACGTCGCCGATCTGCTTGAGCCCGTTTTTTTCAAACAGGAATGTATTGGAAGGGGAGCGTTCAAGGAATTTGCTCCACAGCCTGTTGTTGTCCGGGTCAAGATAATCATGGTTGCCGGGAATGATGAGGACGTCGCCGTCAAACTCTGCCAGGATTTCCGCTGTTTTCCGGTGATCTTCCGCCGTGATGGCGGATACGCGGTCGTATAGATCGCCGGCAATGACAAGAAAACGGCATCCTTCACGGTTGCCGGCATCCACGGCGTTTTGCAGTGCCTGAAACCGGGCAGAAGAAAGCCGCTCTGCAACTTCGGGCTCTTCTTTCTGATAGCTCCGGCCCAAATGAACGTCTCCGGTCAGCAAAAGTTTGAACATAGGCAACACCTCGACAGGCCTGATTTTGTCATTCAGTATAGCATAGCCTGCCGGGAATGGCAAGGCCGCGCGAAATGGCCGGATGCCTGATGATGCTGGCCGCCATCATTCTGGCACAGCTGGATCCCGGCGACCTTACAAAACGACGGATAAAAAACGCTTAAATTGACAGCCGGCGCGCGGACGATATATTATCATAAAGGCAGTCCCGGTGCGCGGGAAGAGGACGGCCCGCCAGCCGGCTCTAAGGCCTTGTATCCCTGCGGAGAAAAACCAAAAGGCGGCTCCTTCCAACGAGGAGCCGCCTAACTACCTAAGTAAATCATTCATTGACCTTTCAATCAATCAGATTCGTTTTTCCGTGCGATAAGGGGGATGCGATTTTTTTGAAACCGACAAGCCAACTTATCTATTCACTTGTACATCCATGCAACGCGGCCGTCTTGCTCAAAATACTTGTCAGAAACCCATCGTAACCTGCACAGGTGCGAAACTCAGCCAAGCTGCTGCCCGGCATATCGGTTTCAAAAAGGGGAGTACAAATATTGAGACATTACCGCGACCAGTAAGCACAGACTCCTGTCATATATCGGCCAATCGGCCAAACCCTTTGCCATACACAGCACACACGGCATCGGAGATATCAAATCATATTGAAACGATTGATGACACTTTGCGGGGTTGCTTACACTACGTCAAATAAAAACGCTGTGAAAGTGAACCTTCCTGACAGAAGCCTGTGCTACATTTCATTCTTCATTGGAAACACTCCCTTCCCAATTCTGAAGATTTTTTGCTTTGCTTTAGTATGTGTTTATTATACTAAAATAAACCCCTGTTGTAAATAGCCAAACTGGCTAAACTTTCAGCTTCTTTTTTGTGCAGAAAAACAGCGGCCCGTCTGGCCGCTGTTTTTTTATGACGGATCTTCAATGCTGTAAAACCGAAGGCCGTTTTGCAGCGTGACTTCAGCCAGGTGTTCGGGCGAAACGCCGCGGATGGCGGCCGCCGTCTCGCAGACGCGGTACAGATATCCGGAATCGCACCGCCGGCCGCGGAAAGGTTCGGGCGCCATGTAAGGGCAGTCGGTTTCGAGCATGATGCGGTCTTCGGGCAGCCAGGCAATGACTTCGGGCGCGCGCCGCGCGTTTTTAAAGGTGATGTTGCCGGTAAACGAAATCATATAACCCAGGTTTAAAAGCTCGCGCGCTGTTTCGATGCTGCCGGAAAAACAATGGCACACACCACGGACCGTGGGGAACTGGCGCAAAATGTCGAGGGTATCGGCGCACGCTTCACGCTCGTGGATGACGACGGGGACATTCAGAGCACGGGCCAGATCCATCTGCTGCAAAAATACGCGTTTCTGGTCGCTGCGCTCGGAAAAATCATAATGATAGTCAAGACCGATCTCCCCCAGCGCGCGTACGCGGGGTCGGGACAGCATGGCGGCCAGCTCGTCGAGATTGCCGGGAACAAAGTTTTTGGCGTCGTGCGGATGCACGCCGACAGCGGCCCAGACAAACGGATACCGTTCGGCCAGCGCGACGCTTTGCCGCGACGTTTCCATGTCCGAGCCGATGTTGGCCACCAGCCCGACGCCCTTGCCGGCCAGCGAGCGCAGGACGGCGTCGCGATCGATGTCAAAACGCCCGTTTTCATAGTGGGCGTGGGTGTCAAACAGTCTCATTTCAGCACAGCTTGGCGCCCGCCGGAATGTCGTCGGACACCATAATCAGGTGCAGGACTTCTTCGCCTTTTTCGGTGTGGACAGCCGAAATGAGCATACCGCAGCTTTGCAGCCCCATCATTTTGCGCGGCGGCAGGTTGACGATGGCGACCAGTGTCTTGCCCACCAGATCTTCGGGCTTGTACCACTTGGCGATGCCCGACAGGATCTGGCGGTCGGTGCCGCTGCCGTCGTCGAGCGTGAAACGCAGAAGCTTGTCCGATTTTTTGACCGGCTGGCAGTCTTTGACCTTGACAGCGCGGAAATCGCTTTTGCAGAATGTGTCAAAATCGACCGTTTCTGCACTCAGCGGCTCGGTTTCCAGGGCGGGCAGCTCGGCCTTGCGCGCCGCTTCGGCAGCGGCGTCCAGATCGGCCAGCGCTTTGTCGGCATCGATGCGGGGAAAGAGGTTGCCGCCGCGCACGACGGTGACGTCGCGGCGCAGGGCGCCGCAGACACCGGCGCTGTCCCATGTCCGGCAGTCTTCGCAGGCGCCGATTTGGCGCAGAATTTCATCCGAAGACTGGGGCATGAACGGCGTGAGCAGGATGGCGCTGACGCGCAGGGCTTCGAGCAGGTTGTACATGACGCATGCCAGGCGCGGCGCGTTCTGTGCGTCACGCGCCAGAACCCACGGGGCGTTTTCGTCAATATATTTGTTGGCGCGGCTGACGACTTTAAAGACCTCGGCCAGCGCGTTCTGGAAAGCGAATTTTTCCATTTCTGCTTCATAGCGTCCGCGCAGGGCAGAGATCATTTCGGTCAGCTCGGCGTCCTTTTCGGCGTCAGCAGCCTGCTGAGCAGGCAGAGTGCCGCCAAAATACTTGTCTACCATGGACACCGTGCGGGAAAGCAGGTTGCCCAGGTCGTTGGCCAGGTCGACGTTGATGGTGTTGATGAGCGCCTCGTTGGAAAAATTGCCGTCCGAACCAAAGGGGAAGGTGCGCAGCAGGAAAAAGCGAAGCGCGTCGACGCCGAACATCTCAGCCAGGATGTACGGATCAACGACATTTCCCTTGGATTTGGACATCTTGCCGCCGCCCATCAGCAGCCAGCCGTGGCCGTATACTTTTTTGGGCAGGGGCATGTCCATGCTCATCAGCATGGCGGGCCAGATAATGGAGTGAAAACGCACGATTTCCTTGCCGACAAAGTGGACGTCAGCCGGCCAGTAGCGGTCGTAATCGTGATAGCGGCCGTTCAAAAAGCCGAGCGCCGTTGTGTAGTTGAACAGCGCGTCGACCCAGACATAGACGACGTGGCCGGGATCAAAGTCGACGGGGATACCCCAGGTAAAACTGGTGCGCGAAACGCACAGATCCTCGAGCCCCGGCTTGATGAAGTTGTTGACCATCTCATGGACGCGCGAGCGCGGCTCGAGAAAATCCGTGTCCTCAAGCAGATGCTGAACACGATCGGCGTACTTGGAAAGACGGAAAAAGTACGCCTCTTCCTCGGCGTCCTGCACTTCGCGCCCGCAGTCCGGGCACTTGCCGTCAACCAGCTGGCTGTCGGTCCAGAAGGCTTCGCAGTCCTTGCAGTACTTGCCGACGTATTTGCCTTTATAAATATCGCCCTTGTCATACATGGCTTTGAAGATTTTCTGGACAGCAGCGACGTGATAGTCGTCGGTGGTTCGGATAAACCGGTCGTTGGAAATGTTCATCAGCTTCCACAAATCCAAAATCCCTTTGGGGCCGGTGACAATTTTATCGACAAACTGCTGCGGCGTCACACCGGCAGCGGCAGCTTTGGTTTCAATCTTCTGGCCGTGCTCGTCAGTGCCGGTCAGGAACATGACGTCATAGCCCTGAAGCCGTTTGTACCGCGCCATGGCGTCAGTCGCCACCGTGCAGTAAGCGTGGCCGATGTGCAGCTTGTCGCTGGGATAATAGATGGGGGTCGTGATATAATAGGGACGTTTTGTATTCATGGGTGGTCACCTCGGTTTATATCGGTTTATAGCAGCGAGATTCAGTTTATCACAGGAGCGGTCACATTGTAAAGGGGTCGTCCGGGCCGGCGACATCAAGCCCGAAGACAGCGCGGTAATAGCAGATGCAGCCCATGTGCATCCGCGGGACGACGAGCAGATAAGCGGCAGAGGAGCCGGCCAGCGTGACAAGTGAGACCGCCGTGGCGCTCATCGGAACAAAGACGATGATAAGGGCAAATGGAATCACAATGGCAAGAAGCTGCAGGACATAAAGGCAGTTAAAGCCCAAAAACTGCCATTTGTACGGCTTCATGCCCTGACGCGCGTCAGAAAAACATTCGGTAATAAAGCGGGAAGGCTCTTCGGCCAGCATATAGGCGCCGGGCGTGTACAGCAGCACTTCAGCTGCGCCAAGCAGCATGGCCGCGAAAATAATGAGAAACAAAAAGAATACACTGCCGCTCATGCTGCCGATAAAGGTGGCCGGCAGCGCATAAAGCAGCAGCCAGCAAAAGGTGAGCAGTGTAAACCAGAGCTGCCCCAGCACGGACGCTTTGAGCTTCATGCCGTCGGCAAACCACAGCAGCAGAGCCTTGACAGAGCCGGGCTGCCCGCAGGCCATTCGCTGAAAAAGCTCATACAAGCCATAAGACAGCGGCGCGGAAACCAACAGCACGACCAGATTGGAAAGCAGCGTGACCAGACGCGGTTCGTCTATCGAACCGGTCACCCCCATAAGCGCCAGACAGAGCTGCACCACAAAGTCAACGACGACGACCAGCAGGGCGGCCAGCAGAACCCGAGAGCTGTTTTGGCGGACGACCGACGCTGCATAGCGGCGGATGCCGGCGCTGTCATTTGCGTTGAGTTTCATTTTTTCACGTCCTTTCGTAGGCGTCAGACAACGGGTGGCGTCGTTTCGCCCGGAATGGGCAGAAAGATTTCATCAGGAGCGGAAGGTTCTGACGGGATCGCGGGGTCGACAGGC